>NZ_JAGSYD010000003.1:652610-978916 GCF_025685575.1 Granulicella cerasi | reverse complement strand
CGTTCCCATCTCGAACACGGAAGTTAAGCCTCGTTGGGCCGATGGTACTGCACGCGCAAGTGTGTGGGAGATTAGGTGATCGCCGGCATTAAAATCAAACGCAAAGCCCACCCAAAAGGTGGGCTTTCGTGCGTTTAGGTAATGCAGGGGATGAACAGAAAAGGCCCGGATTCCCGGGCCCTTCTTGTTAGTCCTTGTATGGATCGAATTCATCCGAACCAGCCATCGCGACGCCTACGGGCGTGAGCGTGTGCAGAGTACGAATGGTTGCGCCCTGCGCCTCGATCACCTCATCGAGACGCTTGTAGCAGTGCGGTGATTCGTCGAGACCACCGCCCTTCAAGACGACGTTCGAGCGTTGCAGCCACTCTTGCATCATCTCAGGCTTCACCAGGCCCTCGCGCTTGATCGCGCCCGTCCTGCGGTCACGAACACCCGCAGCTTGCTTGCGGCCCAGGACACGACCAGCGCCATGAACGGTAGAGTACATTGACGCGCGCTGCTCCTCCACAAGGGTGCGTCCCGCGACGGTGGCCAGATCGGGAGTGACGCCCTCAAGAATCACAGACTGCTCGCCCATGGTGCCTCCGACAAAACCACGCTGGCCGGGGAAGGCAGGTGTCGCGCCCTTGCGGCAAACCCACATCTGCTTTCCATCGTGCACTTCCAGCCACGCGAAGTTGTGGTGATTGTGCACCTCATCCAGAATGGGCGCGCCGAGCAGCTTTGCTACGCGTTCACAGAGCCAGTCGCGGCCCGCATAAGCATACGCACCGCCGAGTTTCATGGCCGCGATGTACTGCTGCCCGAGATCGGAGTCGACATCCAGCCATACGGGCTCAACCATCATGCCGTCCGTGGCGCCTGCAGCCTTGAGGAACCAGGTTGCAATGCCGTGGCCGAGACCGCGCGAGCCGAAGTGAACGCCCACCCACACACGATCTTCCTCGTCCGTGAAGAGATCGACGTAGTGGTTGCCGCTTCCGATCGTTCCGAGCTGGGCTTCAGCCTTACGCTTCAGCGGCGCAGCTGCTTCGGTGGACCATCCCTCGTGGCCGTCGCGCTCGAAGAGTGGGTGCTCCACGCGTTCGGAGTTCTTACGTCCTACGCCGAAGCTCAATGTTTGCCAGATCTCTTCCATCAGGCGATGAATGTTGGCGCGCAGCTCGCTGCCGGGCATATCAAGACGCACAGCCTTGTTGCCGCAGGCAATATCAAAGCCGACGGCTGTGGGGCTGATGCGGGACTCGCTCGCGATTACGCCGCCGATCGGCACGCCGTAGCCGAGGTGTCCGTCCGCCATCAGGGCGAAGCGGTCCGCGGACCGCGCGCAGAGACGTGCCTGCTCCAGCGTGTTTGCTTCGTGTTCTCCGAATACGGGGATATTGTCGATGATCTTCATGTTTGCTCCATGATTCCTTTCTGGCCGGAGGCTGGTTGTAGCCGTGCTCGACCGGGGTTGTGTTGCGCCCTCACTGCTCGTCAGTTCAACGCAAAGAAAAGGCCCAGGCTTGTCAGCCTGGGCTCGGTGGATACGCGATGATCGCTAGACCTGTGTCTAAGACCTACCTCGCGTGAAAATCCAAACCGAGCCAGACGCACGATAGCTCGCAAACGCTTTTGGCGTCCGCGATGCGAGCGAAATGTGCAGATACATAGACACGGCGTTATTCCCTGGTCTGGTAAGACCTCTGTGATTATGCCACAGGTGATTCGTGTACTTCACGGCGATGACGGTGACGAATCACTGTAACGACAATCCTGCCGACATCAACCACCTGGACAACGCGATAGTCGCCAGCCGGAATCCGGTAGGCCGACTCATCCTTTGAGCGTCTTCTATCCAGTTGGGAGTGGGTCGTCTTACAGATCTTCAATCCTTGCTTACTGAACGCCGGTCATCAGGCGTCCCCGCATATCGAAGCTATGCGGTGCTTATAGAGAAGCCAAACAAAACGCCCGAGCTTGCGCCCGGGCGTTTGATCATGCAGCGGGAGAGCAGCTTACGAAGCGGCTTCTTCCGTTGCGGGAGCGATGATCGCCTGAGCGAACGTTGCGGTCGATTCGCCGATCTTGAAGCGGGCGAAGCGGCGGACCGAGATGTTCTCGCCGAGCTTGGCGACCTTCTGTGCGATCAGCTGCGCGATCGTCAGCGAGGCTTCCTTGATGAACGGCTGCTCGAGGAGGCAGACCTCTTCGTAGTACTTCGACATTTTGCCCTCGAGCATCTTTTCGATGATGTTCGCCGGCTTGCCGGACGCAGCTGCCTGCGCACGGTAGACTTCCTTTTCCTTCTCGATGTCAGCAGGCGTCACTTCGTCCTTGCCGACGTACTTCGGGTCGACAGCGGCGATGTGCATTGCAACGTCCTTCAGCAGGTCCTGGAAGTCGTCGGTGCGGGCCACGAAGTCCGACTCGCAGTTGAGCTCGAGCAGAACGCCGATCTTGCCGCCGGCGTGGATGTACGTGCCTACAGCGCCTTCGTTGGTCGAGCGCGAAGCCTTCTTTGCGGCCGAAGCCACGCCGCGCTTACGCAGCACCACGAAAGCATCTTCCATGTCGCCCTTAGCTTCCTGGAGCGCCTTGAGGCAGTCGCCCATGGGAGCGCCAGACTTCTCGCGCAATTCCTTTACCAGCTTGGCATCAATCTTCACAGCTTCAGACATTTCTAGTCCCTTCACGAATCATTGGGCGTGAGTGTCTCACGCCTCGGTTACATCCTGAAGAAAGGCGCAGGCCGAAGCCCGCGCCCTCCAGAGTTTCAGCGCGTTGCAACGATTAGGCAGTTGCTTCAGCAGCTTCCGGCTCTGCATCAGCAGCGACGGGAGCCTTGCGGATGCCGCCGCCGAGAGCAGCGTTGAGGTCGATCTCTTCCTCGGCCTCGTCAGCAGCCACAGGAGCGGACTCCTGGACTTCTGCTGCAGCAGCTTCACCTTCTTCGCCAACGAAGTGCGATTCCTGAGCGATCGGCTTGATGTCGTCGTACTCGTTCGAGAATGCCTTCTCCGAGATCATCTGCGTGCCTTCGTAAGCAGCGTCAGCGATCTTGGTGGTGAAGAGGCGGATGGCGCGCAGAGCGTCATCGTTGCCGGGGATTACATAGTCGACCACGGTCGGATCGCAGTTGGTGTCCACCACTGCCACAACCGGGATGCCGAGCTTGCGTGCTTCCGAAACAGCGATCGCCTCGTTGTTCGAGTCGATGATGAAGATCGCGTCCGGCAGGCGCTTCATGTTCTTGATACCCGAGAGGGAGGTCGACAGGGCCTTGCGCTCGCGCTCCAGCTTGATGACTTCCTTCTTGGTGAGCAGCTCGTAGCGGCCGTCGGTCGACATTTCGTCGAGCTCGGTCAGGCGCTTCACCGACTTCTGCACGGTTACCCAGTTGGTCAGAAGACCACCGAGCCAGCGCGAGTTGATGTAGGGCATGCCTGCACGGGTCGCTTCTTCAGCGACTGCGTCCTGTGCCTGGCGCTTGGTGCCGACGAAGAGGATGAGCTTGCCGGTAGCGGTCAGGTCGGAGACGAACTTCGAAGCTTCCTTGAACATCTTCAAGGTCTTCTGCAGATCGATGATGTAGATGCCGTTGCGCTCGCCGAAGATATATTCCTTCATCTTCGGGTTCCAACGCTTGGTCTGGTGGCCAAAGTGAACGCCCGCTTCGAGCAGTTCCTTCATCGTGATTGAAGCCATGGTGCGGATCCTTTTCTGGGCATCGCCTCGATGCATCCGAGAGCGAGTCTCTTATTGAGGCGATTAAGTCCCGATGGGTTAGGGAGATTAAGTTCAGGCCGCAAGCCACGTGCCTGCGGGTGTATCGAAGGCCATCCAGTTCGAAGTTGTACGTTCTAAGTTGTAAGTGTCCACGTCCTTAGAACGTAGAACTTACAACTTAGAACCCAACCCCAGCGACTAGCGCTTGGAGAACTGGAAGCGAGCGCGAGCGCCCTTCTGGCCGTACTTCTTACGTTCCTTGCCACGAGCATCGCGGGTCACAAAGCCAGCGGACTTGAGCGCCTTGCGGAGCTCGCCGTTGAACTCCATGAGTGCACGGGCGATGCCGAGCTTGACCGCATCCGCCTGGCCGTTGACGCCGCCGCCGCGAACGGTGGTCAGCACGTCAAAGGTCTCGTTGATGTCGGGGGTCGCAAGGGGAGCCTTCGCTGCAGCGCGCTGCGCCGGCGTCACGAAGTACTCTTCGAACTTCTTGCCATTGACGGTGAACTCGCCCGAACCGGGGCGAAGGAACACGCGGGCGATCGCGCTCTTGCGACGACCGGTGCCGTAGTACTGAATCAGGTTTGCCATTTCAATCCTTTTAGGGGACAGGGCCCAGGGCCCAGCGTCCAGAAAGCTTTGTACTGCGCTAATCTCGAAGGTTTTTACTGGGCCCTATACCCTGGGCCCCGGAACCTTACGCTCCGTAAGCCACAGGCTGCTGAGCCTTGTGCGGATGCTCGGTGCCCTTGTAGACCTTGAGCTTGGTTGCCATCTGGCGGCCGAGCTTGGACTTGGGCAGCATGCCCTTGATCGCTTCTTCCGCAATCTTTTCGGGGCGGCGTGCAAGCAGCTTCGTGAAGCCTTCTTCGCGAAGACCACCGGGGAAGCCGGTGTAGCGGCGGTACATCTTCTGCTGTGCCTTCTGGCCGGTCACAACGATCTTCTCGGCGTTGATCACGATAACGTGGTCGCCCATATCGATGTACGGCGTGTAGAGCGGGTTCAGCTTACCCGCGAGAATGCTGGCGGCCTGCGAGGCGAGGCGGCCGAGGGTCTGGCCTTCAGCGTCCAGAACATACCACTTGCGCTCGATGTTCTTGCCACTGGGAATAGTCGTCGACATCTTTCCGTGCTCCTTGGTTCTGCCGTCTTCGGTGCTTCTTGCCCGGCTTGTTCCGCGAAGAATCTCTGGCGTTAGGGCCTGCCCACCAAATCGCCGCGAGACCAACTTCCCGCAAGGCGCCAAAGGGCAAACAAATTCATGGTGAAGCGCACAAAGCCGTCCAAGCCCACGAACGTTCCTGAAGAACGCCCATATGCCCAACTGGCAGGGGAGCGATGGTTCCAAAGAGAGGCAGTCGGCGTGTCGCGGCCGCAACCAGGAAGGGAACCAGCAGTTCGGGTGACCCCGAACCTCGCCTCGGTGTTCGGCGTCTCACTCGCCCCATGCAGCCTTCTACCGAGAAGACGCACCAAGGGCGCAGACGCAGAACTGCGCGAGTCTTAATATTATCCACAGCCCCGCCAGAAGTCAACGAATTTCCCGGCGGAAGTTGCATTTGGCGCAGGATTGCCGCGCTTTTCGTGCATCGCCCGTCGCCCAACTTCGGGCTGCTTCGGGTTTTGTAGGAGCCTTACGCGGCTTCGGCGGCTGCCAACTCCGCCGCGCCCATTTCGGCCTGCAGGGACGCCACCCACGCGGCGATGCGGGCTTCGGTCCGCTCGTGCTGATTGTCCTCGTCGATGGCGAGCCCGACGATCTTGTCGTCGCGCAGAGCGGCGGAACTGTAAAAGTCGTAGCCAGCCTTGTCGGTCGCGCCGATCACGGTCGCGCCCTGGCCGACAACCGCGTCGTAAAGTACGCCCAGCGCGTCTACGAAGGTGTCGCAATAGGACATCTGATCGCCCAGGCCGAAGAGCGCCACCTTGCGGCCGGCGAGCCCCGCTTCGGCGATGAAGCTGAGGCGGCACTCCCAATCCACCTGCAGGTCGCCGTAGCCGCTGGTCGGCGCGCCGAGGATCAGCAGATCGCAGTCGCTGAAGTCGGCGGTGGTGGCGGAGCAGACATCGACGGCTTTGCCGCCGATCTGCGTGGCGATCTGCTCGGCGATGTTGCGGGTGTTGCCGTTATCGGTGCCGTAAATGATGTGGACCTTCATGTCTCTTCCCTCGCGAGCATCCGGACGAACAGCGGCGTGAGCGGCCAGCGATGGCCGTCAGGATCTCTTGTGCTGTGCGGTGGTTTTGTCCGGTCTAGTCACTCGCCGCGCGGATGGGAGAGCGGAGATGCGGCGGCAGCAGAGGCTCGCCAATATCCGACCATATGAGTCCCTTATGAGTATAGAGCGAAGCCGGGCTGATTTACAGCCCGAAGTGTGGTGAATTACGAAGTGTGGGCGGCTTAGAAGCGGAAGGTGGTGCTGAGGGTCAAGGTCCGGTTCGCGGCGGTGTTGCCGATGAAGCTGTTGGCCGAGGTGAGCACCTTGCCGAAGTTCGAGGAGCTGAGCACGCCGACCGGGCGCGCGGGCATTACGGAGTTCGTGACGTTCTGCACCTCGAGCGCGAAGCGCATATCGTAGCGGCCGATGGCCTTCTCACCGGGCTTGGGTGCCTTGGCGGGCGGCCCGAACTTCATGCCGTGCGAGAGCCGCAGCTGCGTGGAGAAGAAGCCCGAAGAGGTGCCGTAATTCATGGGGATGATCGTCTCGCCGGCGACGGGCCTGGTGTTGAAGGTGCCCCATTGTGTCCTCACCACGTTGGCCGGGTCCGAGGCTGCGGTCGCAAAGGACGGGCGATCGTTGTAGATCGAGTCGCCGTTGTTGTCATAGCCGGTGGTGATGTTGAAGTGGCTGCCGGAGCGCGCCAGCAGGAAGCCGGTGATGTCCAGAAAGTGGTGCGTAAACGGCACGGTCGCGTTGATGCCGCTGAAGAGGTTGACGTGGCGAACCCATGCCAGTTGTCCGGCGTCCTGCTTCACGTTATAGCTGTTGGACACGAAGCTCGAGGTGCCGCCGCTGTCGCTGTTGCCGTACATCGAGAAGATGTTCGCCCAGAGGACGAGGTCTTTGTTGACCTGGTAGTTCGCGTAGGCGCCCAGCCACTGGTTGGAGCCGTCGCCGAGGGATGCGTACTGGTACCGCTGTCCTGCCGCTGCGCCATAAGGCTGCACGCCGTTCAGCGGCGCGTTGGCGTTCCGCGAAAGGTACACATGCGCGTAGTGGTCATAGTTGTAGCTGATGGAGAGCGAACCCTTGTTGCCCAGCGTCACGTCAAGCGAGGTTCCGGCGTTGAGCGAATACTGCGTGCGCAGGTTCGGGGCGACGCTGTAGGTGGTGAGCGTGGAGGGATCCACGGTCGCGGAGGTGAACGACGGCTTTGCCGTGAGGTCGCTGACGTAGCCTGGGTTGCTGACAAGATAGCTTTGCTGCGCGGTGTTGTTGGCGCGCTGCACGGAGGTCAGCAGATACGACGGCTCCATGCGGTCGTAGTAGATGGCCGCGCCCGTACGCCAGACGACGGCGGTGGGATTCTTCCTGGGCCCGATGCCCCAGGCTGCGCCGAGATGCGGCGACGGGTCCCAGTGATCGGGCACCGCGGTCTGCGCCTCGATGCGAAGACCTGCGTCAACGGTAAGGTTCTTCGTCAGCTTCCACTCATCTTCGAGATACCACGCGAAGTCGGAGGTGGAGACCTCGAAGTTTGCCTGCCCGGCGGTGAGCGTCACCTGCGATGGCGTATGTGCCGCGTAGGAGGCGAGGTCGGGGAAGGTGTAGGTGCCGTTGAAGCCGGAGGTCGAGTAGCTGGTGAGGTGATAGGTGCGCGCGCGGAAGCCGTAGCGCACAAGGTGCGCGCCGCGTGAGTAGCTCCCTTGCTCTTCAAAATCGAAGAGGTTGTTCGCGTTGCGGTTCGCGCCTAGCGTAGCGCCGCCACCGGTAAACGAGCCTTGGACCTGGATCGACGGCAGGCCGCTGTTGGCGTTCTGCGAGGTGCCGGTGCGCTGCCATTGGAAGCGCGTCTCGAGTTCAAGGTGCGGCGTGAAGATGTGCGTTTCGCCAATCTGTAGCGTGTGGGAGTTCACACCGCTGCCGTAGCCGGCGATGGGCAGGGTGTACTGTGAAACGCCCGCGTTGCTCTGCGCGTTGCGGTTGAACTCATAGCGCGTGGTGAAGCTGTCGTTGGTTGCGAGTTGGCGATCGAAGCGCAGCGAGTAGTCCTGCTTGAGCTGCGGGGCTGGTGCTGCGGTGCTGAAGTTGCCGGTGTTCGTCACGGCGTTCACGATCGCGTTGTTCTGCTGGTTGTCGTACTGCGTGTTTACGTAGAGCGAAGACTTCTTGCCGATCGGCCCGTTCGCGCCGCCGCTGATGTAAAAGCGATAGTAGTCCGGCTGGCTGTTCGCATAGAGGTACGGGCTGCGCGAGTTGAAGGACGAGTCGTTGCCCATCGTGGCGATGTTGCCGTGCCACTTGCCGGTGCCCGCTTTGGTGAAGACCTCGATGCGCCCCATGCCCATCGAGTCGTACTCGGCGGAGTAGGGGTTCTCGTTGATGTGGACCTCGCGGATGGTGTCCTTCGGCGGAATCTGTCCGCCGGAAAAGCCATCGACGTAGATCTTCGCCGGATGCGAGTCGTCGTTGCCCGCGAGCGCGAGCAGTTGCTGCTGGAAGGTGCTGTCGTCGTCCGAGAGCGCCGCCATCTTCTTCTCGTCGAGGCGCATGGCCGCAGCGTTGTCGCTCTGGCTCAAGCCAACGGGATGGTCGCTGCCGTCGACCTGCACGTTCTCGGTGGTGGTAGCGATCTGCAGCCTCGCGTTCAGCGCGGTGCGGCCCACCGTGATGTGTCGCACGTAGGCTTCAAAGCCTGGCGCAAGAATCACGAGGTCGTAGCTGCCCGTGGCCCCGGGGATATGGAACTGTCCCGAGCCGTCGCTGGTGGTCTGGAAGAGCGTCTTGCCGTTGCGTGCGAGTTGTACGGTGGCCGCAGAGATGCGTGCACCTGATGGGTCACTTACCGTGCCCGAAAACTCGGCCGCAGAAGCAGCCGTTCCCGCTCGCTGCTGGGCCGCGAGGAGGGATGGATATAGCAAGCTACAGCAAAGCGCCACGAGAAAACGATGCACTCAAGCTCCGCGAAAGTCGTGCAAGAAATCGATGAATCAAGGATATGACGGATGAGAGCGTGAAAATCTTTGCGGAAATGTTTTATTGAGTGACACTTTTGTCATAACTGGTACATCGCAAAGGTGCTGGCGCATAATCGGCGCATGGGTTTCCGGTCACATTTCGCGCTGTTTACTGGAATGGTTCTCGTGGGCGCTTCCACGGCCTGGGCGCAGCAGCCTGCGCCGCCAGAGGCCAAAGCTCCGTTGTCGGCCAGCGACCCGGTGCTGGACGCTGCCGCGCAGTGGATCGGCCGAGCGCTTTACGCGCGGTGTCTCTGTACAGCGGGAACGTTCTCGCTCAGCGCTGCGGGAGACCTGTCGGCGGAGCAGAAATCGCATCCCGTGGACTGGACGCTGGCGGGCGTGGATCTGCAGCGCGTGGCTCGCAAAGGCGATGCGCTGGAGTTCAGCGGCGTGCGCGTCGCAGCGAAGTTTGCCGATGATCGCAAGGAGTTCGATCGCCGCCTGCTGAAGACGGAGACGCTGAAGGTCACGCTGCCTGCGCCGGCTACTCCTGCCGCCGTGGACGCCACGATGCGGCGTGCGTTTTCCATCGGCATCGACCGCGAATTGCAGCTGGCGATGCCAACGTATTGGCGACATTACTTCTCGCCGGTGGAGCCATGGACGGGCAGCGATCTGCTCGCTGGCCAGACGATCGCGATCGTCGGCACCTCGGAGTCGGGCGCGCAGCTCGCGCCGCCTGCGGTCGTGCACAAGGCCTCTGCAAGTTTTCCGGAGGAAGCAGCGCGCGACCACATCGCGGGCTCTGTCGCGTTGCAGGTCGTAGTGGACACGACAGGGCATCCGCACCGCATCCGCATTGTGGCTCCGCTAGGCTATGGGCTCGATGCTGCAGCGGCGGAAGCGCTGAGCAAGACGACCTTCGCGCCTGCAGCGGGTGGGCAGTCAGCCGCAGTGCAGATGGTGGTGAAGGAAAGCTTTACCCTTGAGAAACCTCAATAAGAACTGGAGATGGGATGAAGAGCTGGTATCTCGTGTTCCTTGGCCTCGCTGCCGCAGGCCTGCCCCTGCGCGAAGAACGTGGACGAACTTCAGCGGAAATTTGAGGCATCCTTTTCACCCCTGCGACGTGCCATGGCGAACCGCTGGAGACGTACATGTCCGTCGATAAGCGCTTCGAGCTGCTAGTGCTTGAGCTGCGTGGTCGTGGGCTGCTGGCCGACCTTGGTTTGTAGCGGCTTCGGCGTGGATTTGCGCTTATGCACGGGGGGCGTGGGCGTTTTTTCTGGCGCAGGGTCCAGGCGATAGACGATCAGCAGGTTGCGATCGTTGTCGTCGAGCGCGGGAATCGCCGCGACGCGCACCGGGTTGTACAGCGGCGTCAGCGCATCCATCTTGTCATCGTCGAGCTCGTTCCACGCCACGTACCAGCCGGGCCGATACAACTTGACGCGCTCGGCGAGGTCGAGCGTGCCGAAGTCGTCGTCGATGGACGGCAGGCCGGTCATCAGCGTGATGTCCGAGCCGGAGATGGAGAGGATCAGCCGCGAGTGGTTTGGCTCTGCACGCACGATGCGCGCGACCTCGTTGGCTGCGTCGCGGAACTCAAACGTCGGATGCGTGGCGATGTGCAGCATGTACTTCATGCCAGGCAGCGAAATGCCGAGGGCGAGCACCGTCATCACGATCGTTGCCGCGTATTCGCGTCGCACCGAGAACTCATAGCGGAAGCTATCGAGCCCCATCGCCACAAATGCAAACACCGGCGCCGCGACGACGAGGTAGTAACGCGGCTGCAGATTGTTGTGATAGCCGAGGAAGAGTACATAGCCCGTTGCCCACAGTAGCAGCGCGGGTTTCAGCGGGTTGCGGAAGAGCTGCGGGCGCCAGAAAATGATGAGCGCGAGCACGATGAAGAAGGCCGGATAGATGACGCGACCCATCCACATGCCATCGGCGAAGGTGTTCAGCACGACCTTGTCGAAGGGCTCAAGCAGGATGCCGGTGTAGGCGTTCGCCGAGAAGAGATAGCGGTAGTCTTCGAGGTAGCGTGGGCGAACGTAGCCGACGAAGTAGGCCAACCACAGCGCGAGACCGAGCAGCGCAGGAGGGATGCCCATCTCCAGCGCATGGCGCCAGCGATAGCCCGCGCGCGCCCACACCATGTAGGCCAGCGCGGGGACGAGGAAGAGGCCGGTCGTCTTCGTCAGCACCATCAGCGGCAGCAGTACGCCGAGCGCCAGCGCAGGCAGCAGGCGTTGGCGCAGCGGCACTCCTGGAGCGCGGCAGCGGTGCATGGAGCTCGCGGCGAGCATCGCCAGCGTCGTCAGCAGGATGAGCAGCGGCTCCAGAATCGCCATGCGCTCGAAGACGAAGAAGAAGGGGCTTGCGCACATCAGAAACACGCAGAACGCAGGCGCCAGCGACGGGCCGCCGTCCTTGCGGTGCAGGCGGGCAAAGCGGCGCAGCAGGATGTAGAACGCAATCAGGGTGGCAGCGAAGACGCAGAGTGTGGTCGCGCGTGCCACGATGGGCGAAACGCCGAAGAGCTTGAATGGGAGCAGCTCTACCGCAGGCCAGACGGGCAGCGCGGTCGCGGGGTTGAAGTCGCCCTTCCAGTACCAGTGGCCGAAGAGGAAGTGGCGAATGGCCGCGTCGCCATACCAGCCTTCATCGGTGTACTTGGACCAGTCCACCCACGGCGAGTTGTTCGGGAAGTCTGCGCCGAGGTGCAGGAAGTGCAGCAGAAACAGCACGGCTGACGCGGCCAGCAGAAGATAGCTGAGCCGACGCGCGAGCGTTCCGGCACGATCCGTCGAGGGGTTCAAGCCCACAGGCTACCACGCTGGTTTGTGACTACACAGTAACGTTTACGGCTCTGCCTAGTGCATACCGCCGAGGAGCTGAATCAGGCGGCGGAAGCCCTGCTGCCGCGCTGCGGTGTTGGCCGCGTTAGCGTCCGGCGCTTCGCCAGCACGCATGAAGCCGTGGCCCGCGCCGTCGTAGGTGACTGGTTCATAGGTCTTGCCCGCGGCCTTCATATCGAGCGTCGCCTGCGCGATGGTCGAGGTTACGCGCGCATCGTTGCCCGCGTAGAAGCCGTAGACCGGCGCGGTGATGTTCTTCATCGCCGCAGCGGTGGGCGGCGGACCGTAGAAGACGAAGTAAGAGCTGACGTCCTTGCGATGCGTGGCGAAGTCGAAGGTCTGTTGTCCGCCCCAGCAGAAGCCGGCGACGTAAAGCTTGCCGTTCGCAGCGGTGAGTGCCTTGCCGTAGTCGGCGGCGGCGTTCAGGTCGGCGGTCACACCGTCCTGTGGCAGGGCGGCGACAGCGCGGCGCGCAGAGTCGACATCGGGGAACGCTGCGGTGCCTCCGGGTGTCGCGGGAACCATTGCGCTACCGGGAGTTGCGGTGTGCATGTGCGCGTGGTCTTCGGGCATCGGCGCCGCTGCGGGGGCCGCACCGGTCGTCGGGCCGTAGCCGGAGAGCAGATCCGGCTCGACGACGATATAGCCTGCGCCGGCAACCTCGTCGGCCATTTCGCGCGCCCAGTCAGAAAGGCCGAAGATCTCGTGAATCATCACGACGACGGGAGCTTTCTCCTTGATTTCCGGGTAGACCACCCATGCCTGCAGCTTGCGGCCGCCGGGCTCGGTGATGGTGACGAACTCGCCGTGGCGCGGACTTGCAGAGAGCTTGGCCTTGGCCCAGTCCTGAGCGGAGGCGAACGACGAAGTGGCAGCGAGGAGCGCGAGGGCAGCGAGGGTACGCTTCATGTGCAGCAGTGTACTGCCTCGGATGTCGGTTTCGACACCCGCTTTCACTTGGGGGCTCCGCCTCTCGATTTTTGCGAGCAGGAGGCCACAGATGTCTCAGGGTTCTTTTGTTGCCGCTGCATCTCCCATCCTGCAAAGTCAGCTTCGAAAATGGAGCCGTGGGCGCAGCCGGTCGTGCTGGGCGTCAGACGCAGAAAGGCCCTGCCGAAGCAGGGCCTTTCTGAATGTTGAGGGGGAACGCTTATGCAGCGACAACCGGCTCGATGGAGACGAAGCGGCCGTGCTGACCACGGTTCTGGAACTTCACAACGCCGTCGATCTTCGCGAAGAGCGTGTCGTCGGAGCCGCGGCCCACGTTCTTGCCAGCCTGCAGCGGTGTGCCGCGCTGACGAACGAGGATCGAGCCGCCGGTGACGGTCTCGCCCGAGAAGCGCTTCACGCCGAGGCGCTGAGCATTTGAATCGCGGCCGTTTTTGGAGCTACCAAGACCTTTTTTATGTGCCATTTGAGAATTACCTCTTCAAAAATTTTGTGGCCTTAGGCCTTGAAGCTCTTGCCGGCAACCTGGATCTCGTTGATCTTTACTTCAACGAAGTCCTGGCGGTGGCCCTGCAGCTTCTTGTACTGCTTCTTACGCTTGTAGTGGAAGACCAGAATCTTGTCGCCACGGCCTTCGCCGAGAACGGAAGCGAGCACCTTGGCGCCCTTCAGGTCCTGCTCAAACTTGCCCTCTTCGCCCGAAACGGCGAGCACGTCGGAAAACTCGAGCGTGCCGTTCTCGTGCGCGGACTTTTCAATCTTGACGGTGTCGCCGGGAGCGACGCGGTACTGCTTACCGCCGGTGCGGATCACTGCGTACATGGCTGTTTCCTTTGTCGCGGACGCGAGCATTCGCCGCATCTGCCTGAACTTCTAAAACTTGTCTCGTCTGAGGGAGGGACTTGTGTCCCGGCCCGAGCACTCTGGATGCGCCATTACCGCTCGCCCCGGTCTGCCCGAAAGCCCAGCCGTCCGGATAAACAGACAGCTTCGCCAAACCATCTGAGTATACCGGATTTTCCCGAAATCGCAAATACTTGTTCGGGGAGAATCGGGTTTGCACAACATTTGGTGCTAGTGGCGATCTCGTACAATCTTCCCGTCCACCGCGTCGATGACGCGGGCCGGGTCCATTCTTACTCTCTGGTATCCGCGCTACAGAGGGCTTACTTTGTAGCTTTCTTCTGAGCTGCCCAGCGCTTCTTCGCCGCAGCGGCGATCTTGGCGCGCGCTTCCGGACTCATCGTCCGCTTTTTCCGGGCAGGTGCGGCAACGGTAGTGGTGGCCTTCGGACGACCTGGGCCACGCTTGGCGGGAGCGCCGGTCGAAAGAGCGGCGATCGTTTCGCGTGCTTTTTGCAGGCGGGCGATCTCGGTGTCGAGTTCGCGGAGGAGGGCTGTAACATTCATGCCCGGAATTGTATGCTTCGATGGCTCGCACGGCGAGGTAATTCTGCGCAATCTTTCGATGGGTGTTTCTACAAACCCTGTACCCTAACGCTGATGTCCGCTACGAACTCTCTCCGCTGGTATGAACGCCCCCGCAACCTCTTCTGGATTGGCTTTGTGGTGCGCGTGCTTTGCATCGTGATCGCACACAGCTATAAGGTGCGCGTGCGCGACGACCATTGGGAGTTCGGCTATGAGGCCGGGCGCATTGCGCGCAATGTGGTGGAGGGCCGCGGGTATTCGAGCCCGTTCAATGGCTGGACCGGCCCCACGGCGTGGCTGCCGCCGATCTATCCGCTGATGATGGCGGCGTGCTTCAAGCTCTTCGGCGTGTACACGAATATGAGCGTCTTCGCGATCATGGTGCTGGATTCGCTGTTCTCCGCAGCGACGATTCCGGCGGTGTATGAAATCGCGCAGCGTTGCTTCGACGCGCGCGGCTTTGCGCGTCGAAGCTCGACGATGATTGCGCCGGTGGCCGTGTGGTCGGCGTGGATCTGGGCGTTGCATCCCGAGGTGATCCAGTACCCGATGCATTGGATCTGGGAGATGTCGCTCTCGACGTGTCTGATCGCGTGGGCGTTTGTGTACGCGCTGCGTCTGCGTCGTGTCGGTGAGAATGAGCAGCCGAACAACTCAATCGCGATGTGGCTGATCTATGGCCTATTCTGGGGCTTGCTGGCGCTCTCGAATACGACGCTGATGATTACGTGGGCGGGCGTGACCGGCTGGATTCTCTGGCCGCAGAAGACGAACGTTCGTGCGTTGCTCGGCGCGGTGCTGAGTTTCGTGATGGTCTTCGTTTGCTTGACGCCGTGGATCATTCGCAACGAGCGTGTGATGCATGCGTTCATTCCGGCGCGGTCGAACGCGGGCATTGAGCTTTGGAACGCTTCGCTCTGGTATCACGATGCCTTCCCATGGGGCGCGGCTGTTCCGCTGTCTCCTACGGACCCGGAGTTCAAGCGCTTCCAGCAGATGGGCGAAGTGAAGTACGCCAAGATGAAGCAGGAACAGGCGATGGCGAACATCAAGGCGCAGCCGAAGATGTACGCCAAGTTCACGGCGTATCGCGTGCAGTACTTCTGGTTCATCTGGAGGCATCCGTCGGACGCCAAGGTGCTCGATGAGACGCTGCGTTTGTGGAACTACGGCATCGTTTCGCTCTGCGGGCTGATAGGTGTGGCGCTGGCGATCAAGCGCCGCGTGCCGGGCGCGTGGATGATGTTCTGGGTGCTGCTGCTCATGCCGATTCCGTACTATCTCGTCACGATTCAGGCGCGCTTCCGCTATCCGATGGAGCCGTTGATCTGCGTGCTCGGCGTGTACCTCTTCCGCTCGACGGAGAAGAAGATCGAAGCATAGCCAAGAACGGGTGCCCCAGGTCTCGATTTTGAGACCTGGGTGTTTGCCGTGGCGCTCATCGTCTAAGGAAGCATCGCTATCGGAGCCAGAATGAAGGTAGCGTTCCCGATACATTCTGCGAAACCACATCTCAAAAATCGAGATGGGTACCCATTCTTACTGCTTGCACATTTCCGCGCGCCGCGGTGCGAGACTGTTGTGCATGAGCACCGACACCATCGACCGTCCGCGCATTCTCGTGCAGCGGCTGTTGCCCACCGCGCAAATGCCTCGCTACGCACACACCGGCCCTTACGGCGATCTTGCTGCAGACTTGTTCGCGGCGGAGGCGGCGCTGCTGGCGCCGGGGGCGACGCTTGCGGTGCGCACGGGGCTTGCGATGGAGTTGCCGTCGACGCATGGCGCGCTGGTGGAAGACCGTTCCGGCCTCGCGCTGCGCGGCATCACGACGCTCGCTGGCGTGATTGACCCGGGCTATCGCGGCGAGTTGAAGATCGTGCTGACGAACCTTTCCGACACCGAACAGATGGTGGCTCCTGGGCATCGCATCGCGCAGTTGCGCATTGTGCGCCGCATCGAGGCCGCGTTTGAAGAGACCAATACGCTGGCGGAAGCTCCCCGCGGACAGGGCGGCTTCGGTTCCACGGGTCACTAAACGATGTGGCAGGCGGGTGACGCGCTGGTGCTGATTTTGCCGACGCGCGAAGATGCTGCATTTGAACCGCTGCTCACTTCATTGCGTGCGCGTCGATTTGTGCGCGGCGTTGTGGTGGTGGATGCTGTGGTGCATGCGTTGCGCGCTCTCTGTGCTGAGGCTGCGCTGGGTTGTCGGGTGGCGCTGGAAAGTGAGTGGCTGACGCATACACCGGCGCTGATCGTGTCCTGCGCGGCTCATGCGCATCTTTCGTTGGCGCTGGTGGTGGAGCGCACGAAGCTGTTTGAGGCGCACGCGCTGGGCAGGCTGACTGCCTCGGGCGAAGTGGCGATCGCGGTGGATGGCGCGCCTGCCGAGTAGCGCGAGCGCGCAGGTGGCGGCATATACTGCCGGTAATGGCAGAATCTGGCTCTGAAAGCTCCGCGGTCGCTGACGTGGCGAAGGCGATGGGTGCGGACAACGGCAGGGGATTTCGCGCGGACCGTTTGCGCTCGTACTTCGGCCCGGCCTTTGTGGCGTCCGTGGCGTATATCGACCCGGGCAACTTTGCGACGAACATCCTGGGCGGCGCGCAGTTTGGCTATCGGCTGCTGTGGGTGTTGCTGTGGTCCAACGCCATGGCGATCCTCATTCAATATCTGAGTGCAAAGCTCGGCATTGTGACGGCGAAAACGCTGCCGCAGAACTGCCGCACGCACTTTGGCAAGCGCACAAGTTTCTGGCTGTGGGTGGCGGGAGAAATCTCCGCGATCGCCACCGATCTTGCGGAGTTTCTCGGCGCGGCGATGGGGCTTGATCTGTTGATCGGGCCTGCGATGCTTGCGCATGGCTTCGGCCCTACGGCGAGCCTGCTCTTCTCTGCGGTGATCGCAACCGTGCTGGTGTTTGCAATCCTCGCGCTGGACCTGGCGGGGTATCAGTGGTTTGAGCGCGGCATCATGATGCTGGTTGGCGTCATCGGTCTTTGCTACGGCTTTGAAGTCTTCCTCGTGCACCCGGATTGGCAGCGCGCGTTCTTCGCGACGATCGTGCCGACCTTCGACTCGCACGCGATGCGCGGCAGCGTGTATGCGGCCGTCGGCATGTTGGGCGCGACGGTGATGCCGCATGTGATTTATCTGCACTCGGCGCTGGTGCAGCCGCGGCTGCATGAGCTGGCGCCGCCGCCGAAGAAAGCGCTGCCGTCGATCCTGCGCAAGTACCTGCACTTTGAGTTGACCGAGGTCTTCGTGGCGATGAACGCGGCGTGGCTGATCAACTCCGCGATGATCGTGATGGCGGCGGTCGCGCTGTATCACGGCCCGGATTTCTCACCGACGATTCAGGATGCGTACCGCACGCTGGGGCCGCTGCTGGGGCGTGGTGCGGCGGTGGTATTTGCGGTCGCGCTGCTGTGTTCTGGGCTATCGAGCTCGACCGTGGGAGTGCTGGCAGGGCAGGTGATTCTCGAAGGCTTCCTCGATGTGAAGTTCCCGATTTTTCTGCGACGACTCATTACGATTGTGCCTGCGCTGATCGTGATCGGCGTGGGCTGGGACCCGTTGAAGATCCTCATCGGCTCGCAGGTGCTGTTGAGCTTCACGCTGCCTGCGGCGTTGATCCCGCTGCTGATCCTGGTGCAGCGCAAGAGCGTGATGGGCGAGTTCGCTTCGGCGATGCGGACGCGCGTCGCCGGGTGGCTGATCGCGGGCATCATTCTTGTATTGAATGCGGTGCTGCTGGTGCAGGTGGCCGTCGGCAGGTAGTAGTTCTGCGATGAAAAGCCATGGTTGAAGAGGCACGATGGGTGCCCCACGTCTCGATTTTGTGACGTGGGAGAACGCGAATGCTGGCTCGTGGATTCTCGCTCTCCGCCGACCTTTCTGGAAACCCAGGTCTCAGAATCGAGACCCTGGGGCACCCGTTCGCGGAGGGTGCAAATAGCAACGCCCGCTCGTAGATGGAGCGGGCGTTGCTATGTTGCGTTGGGGTTTAGTGGTGACCACCGCCGCCGGGATGACCGCCGCCACCCCCGGGGTGTCCGCCGCCGCCTGCGGGAGCGCCGCCGCCCATGTGTCCGCCACCGCCGCCAGCTGGTGCACTATGCATCTGCGGGGCCGCTTGCTGATGCATCTGCGGTGCAGCCTGCTGGTGCATCTGAGGAGCCTCGTGCTGCTGCATCTGCGGTGCTGCATGTTGCTGCGGCGCTGCGCGTTCTGCCTGCGGAGCTGCACGCTGTACCTGCGGCGCTGCATGTTGCTGCATCTGCTGCGGGGCCGAGTGCTGCATCGTGGCGTGAGTCTCGGCGCCGCGGTTAGCCTCCATACCACGGTTGGCCTCCGCGCCACGATTCATGCCGCCAGCGTTGGCGAAGCCGTGCTGCTGCTGCGCTGCCTGCGGAGCTGCATGATTCATGCCGCCTGCGTTGGCGAAGCCATGCTGCTGTGCCGCGGCAGGAGCTCCGTGGTTTTCAGCGCCGTGATTCATACCGTTCATGTTCGCCATGCCGTGGCCTGCCTGCATCGCTGCCGCACCATGCTGCATGTTCATACCGGGCTGCATGCCGCCTTCGTGGCCAGCCATCGCGTTGCCCTGCGGTCCACCGTGGTTCGCTGCGGGCTGTCCGTTAAGGCCCGGGCGTCCCACCTGCACGCCCTGCGGCGTGGAGCGGATTTCACGCGGATTGCCGAGGCCACCCGACATCGCCATCTCCTGCGGACGACCGCCGTTGGCGCTGAACATCTGTCCGCGATTGCGCATCGCTTCGTTGTGGTTCTGCATCTGCGCGGCCTGCGGGCCGAGATGCTGTTCCCGCATCGCTGCCTGCTCAAAGCCCTGCGGACGAGCGTTGATGCCACCGCGACCGCCATTGAAGCTGACGCGGTTCATCGGCTGCATGCCGTAGCGCACATTGTTGTAGACCACCGCGCGGTCGTAATAGTGACCACCGCCCCAGCCTCCGCCGATGCGCGTCACAGCGCGGTTGTACCAGAAGTCGTGGCCACGCCAGTAGCCACCGAAGTAGCCGACACCGATGTAGCCGAAGCCGTAATCCACGCCGCCGTAGAAGCCGATGTGCGGGCCCCAGTAGCCATGGTGGAAGTAATACCGGTTGCCGTAGTAGCCCCAGTAGGGAGGCGTCCAGAGCGCACCGTAGTAGGGCGCGGCGACCCATGCGCCGGGAACCCAGTAGTAGCCGCCGCCACCCCATCCCCAATAGCCGGGAGTCCACTCATAGTTGGGGCCGGGAGCCACGGGCTGGTCGTACTCAGGAAGCGGGGGAGGGGCCTGTTCGGCGTAGACGTTATCGTCGCTCGGAGCGGAGTCATACGCATAGCTCTGCTGCTGGTTGCCCTGCACGATGGGCGCGGGAGCCTGCTGGCCGTTGGCGTAGGTTTCGCCAGACTGCGTGGGCGAGTAAGAAGCCTGGTAGCCAGCCACCTGCGTCGGTGCGTTGTAGCTGGTGTCGGCCATGTTCGCCATCGCCGGGTCCTGTCCGTTGGTGATCGGTGCGCCTGCCGCATTTGAATTGCAGCCATTGCATCCGGTCACACCCAGCGCAAGGCATCCAGCGAAGGCGGCCATCGCCAATGCGTACTTCGTATTGCGTCTCGTGGTGCTCATAAGACTCCTTAAAATCCTTCCGGCAAGTTGAACCCGGTTTCCTGAGATAGGTTTTCGCCGTGCCTGACTTTGGATGCAGTGACCGCCGCCGGGGTAGGTTGGGCGGGCGATGATGGACGCGATTCCTCCCTACCCAGCGCATAGCGGCATGGCGTAAGATGAGGCGCATGAGCCTGCTGCGCCCTTTCATCAAGCGCTTTCGTCGTGGCCGCCATGACCGCGGACGCTAACCAGCGTCTGCAGCTCGCACTCTTCCCCTGAAAACACTCATCTTTCGCCACGCTCGTCCGAGGTCTATTCTTCGTGACGACGCGGCACGGACAGGCGTCCACCGCTACAGGCCGGCGGGCGCCCCTTGAGGAGAATCACCGCAATGGCTACATCGCACCCGAATAGCTTTGGCGCAGCCGCGACGCTTACGTCCGGCGGCAAAACCGTAAAGTACTTCTCGCTGCCCGCGCTCGACGGCAAGAACGGCATCGACCTGAAGAAGCTGCCGTACTCGCTTAAGGTCCTGCTCGAAAACCTGCTGCGCCTGGAAGACGGCGTGACCGTTACCGCCGACGACATTGAGTTCCTCGCGAAGTGGGACGCTGAGGCAGAGCCCTCGCGCGAAATCGCCTATATGCCTGCACGCGTGCTCATGCAGGACTTCACCGGCGTGCCGGCGATCGTGGACCTCGCAGCGATGCGCGATGCGATGAAGCTGCTCGGCGGCGACCCGCAGAAGATCAATCCGCTGCAGCCCGCAGAGCTCGTCATCGACCACTCGGTGCAAGTGGATGAGTACGGCGCAGCGAACGCTTACGACCTGAACGCGGCGCTTGAGTTCCAGCGCAACCGCGAGCGCTACGCCTTCCTCAAGTGGGGACAGACGGCGTTCCATAACTTCTCCGCCGTGCCGCCGGGCATGGGCATCTGCCATCAGGTCAACCTCGAGTACCTCGCGCGCGTGGTCTTCACGAAGGAAGAAGCAGACGGCTCCATCGTCGCCTATCCTGACACGCTCGTCGGCACGGACTCGCACACCACGATGGTCAACGGCCTGGCTGTTCTGGGCTGGGGCGTGGGTGGTATCGAAGCAGAGGCCGCGATGCTCGGCCAGCCGGTGTCGATGCTCGTGCCGCAGGTCGTTGGCTTCAAGCTGACGGGCAAACTGCGCGAAGGCGCGACCGCGACCGACCTCGTGCTTACCGTGACCGAGATGCTGCGCAAGCTCGGCGTCGTCGGCAAGTTTGTTGAGTTCTATGGCCCCGGCATCGCAGAGCTTCCGCTTGCGGATCGCGCGACCATCGCGAACATGGCACCCGAGTACGGCGCGACCTGCGGTCTCTTCCCCGTGGACAAGGAAACGCTGAACTACCTGCGCCTTACCGGCCGCAGCGAAGAGCAGATCGAACTGGCTGAAGCCTATTACCGCGCGCAGGGCATGTTCCACACCAGCGACGCGGCAGAGGCGGAGTACTCGACGACGCTGCAGCTCGATCTCTCAACCGTGGAGCCGAGCGTTGCTGGACCGAAGCGTCCGCAGGACCGTGTGTTGCTGAGCGAGACGCCTGCGAGCTTTGCGAAGCAGCTGCCGACGCTGCAGGGACCGAACGCGAACAAGGCCGCTGCGCGTCAGATGGTGCGTTGGGAAGGTGAAGGCGGACACGCTTCGCTGACCGGTGATGTGACGAGCAGCGAAGGCGCACCGGCACCGGTGGCTCCGCAGGAAGTGACCGTGCAGATCACCACGCACGACAGCGGTCACACCGGCGGGCAGGAAGTGGTGGCCCCGGCGAACTCCGTGAAGGAGCGCTTCGGTGTCGATCCGGACAAGTATCTGAGCGACGGTTCGATCGTCATCGCGGCGATCACCTCTTGCACCAACACCTCGAACCCCTACGTGATGATGGCCGCTGGCCTGCTCGCGAAGAAAGCTGTTGAAGCTGGCCTGACGACTCCGCCGTGGGTGAAGACCTCGCTCGCGCCGGGCTCGCGCGTGGTCACCGATTACTACACGCGCGCTGGTCTGCTGCAGTACCTCGATGCGCTGCGTTTTCAGGTCGTCGGCTACGGCTGCACGACCTGCATCGGCAACTCGGGCCCGCTGCCGACGGACGTTTCGAAGTCGATTGAAGAGAACAGCCTCGTCGCTGTGTCGGTGCTCTCGGGCAATCGCAACTTCGAAGGCCGCATCTCGCCGGAGGTGCGTGCGAACTACCTGATGTCGCCGCCGCTCGTGGTGGCGTACGCGCTCGCGGGCCACATCTCGCACGACTTCAACACGGAGTCGCTGGGCAAGGGTAAGGATGGCAATGACGTCTTCCTGCGCGACATCTGGCCGACGCAGAAGGAAGTCTCCGACGCCGTGCACCAGTGCATCGACTCCGAGATGTTCCTCACGCAATATGCAAAGGTGAGCGACGGCGATGCGAACTGGCAGCAGCTCAAGTTCCCCTTGGGCGACACCTACGGCTGGGAAGGCGATTCGACGTACATCCGCAAGGCTCCGTACTTCGATGGTATGCCGGCAACGCCAGCGCCGGTGGAAGAGATCAAGGCCGCGCGCGTGCTCGCGGTGCTGGGTGATTCGGTCACGACTGATCACATCTCGCCTGCCGGTTCGATCAAGCAGAACGGCCCGGCCGGCAAGTATCTCGCCGAGAACGGCGTGAAGCCTGCGGACTTCAACAGCTACGGCTCGCGCCGCGGCAACCACGAGGTGATGGTACGCGGCACGTTCGCGAATGTTCGCCTGCGCAACAAGCTCGCTCCTGGCACCGAAGGCGGCGTGACGCGTCTGCTGCCCGAAGGCGAAGGCATGAGCATCTACGACGCGTCGGTGGAGTACGCCAAGCGCGGTACGCCGCTCGCGATTCTCGCGGGTAAGGAGTACGGCTCGGGTTCGTCGCGCGACTGGGCGGCGAAGGGTCCTCGCCTGCTCGGCATCAAGTTCGTAATCGCCGAAAGCTACGAGCGCATCCATCGCTCAAACCTCGTAGGCATGGGCATTCTGCCGCTGCAGTTCCTCGAGGGGCAGAACGTTGAATCGCTCGGTCTCACGGGCGAAGAGATCTTCGAGGTGGTCGGCCTGAAGGCGATGCTCGATGCGAAGTTTGCTGACGGCAAGATCGTTTCGGTGATCGCCGAGAGCAGCGAAGGCAAGACAACGGAGTTCTCCGCGACGGTGCGCATCGACACGCCGCAGGAGATTCTCTACTACCAGCACGGCGGCATCCTGCAGTACGTGCTGCGTCAGTTGGCTGGCAAAGCATAGACGCTTCACAGCGAACAACGAAGGCCAGCGAGACTCACTCGCTGGCCTTTCTCCTGGCCACGACAGTCGGGTGCCCCACGTCTGCGCTTCATGCAGATGTGGGAGGGCGAGAATGTTGCTCCGCATGCATCCTGCAAACCCACATCTCAAAAGTCGAGATGTGGGCACCCGTACGTACGGACACACCGCGCGTTGTAGGCTAGAGGCATCGTTATGCCGCATGGAGTTGTTTGTGAAGAAGCCGTTGATCGCTTGTCTTTCCGCTGTTCTCGCGCTGCAGGCTGCTGCGCAAACCGATGACGCCGCGCTCATTGCGAAGGCGCATCGGATCGCGCATGTGATCAAGATGGACACGCACAACGACATCGATCCGGCCAACTTCACGGCGACGTGCAACTACACGCAGCGGCTCACCACGCAGGTGAATCTGCCGAAGATGATCGAGGGCGGCATGGATGTGTCGTTCATGATCGTCTATGTGGAGCAGGGGCCGCTGACGCCAGCGGGATACGACGATGCGTACAAACAGGCCATCGCGAAGTTCGAGGCGATTCATCGCCTCACCGAGCAGATTGCGCCCGATAAGTTCGGCCTCGCGCTCACGCCGAAGGATGTAGTCGCGCTGCATAAGCAGGCCAAGAAGGCCGTGGTGATCGGCGTAGAGAACGGCTATCCGATCGGCACGGATGTGGCGCGCGTGAAGGAGTTCTACGATCGCGGCGCGCGGTATCTCTCGATGGCGCATAACGGCGCAAGCCAGCTTGCGGACTCCAACACCGGCGAGACGGAAGGCTATCTCTACAACAATGGCTTGTCGGCGGAAGGTCGCGAAGTCGTTGCGGAGATGAACCGCCTGGGCATGATGGTCGATCTTTCGCATCCTGCAAAAGGCGCGAATCTAGAGGCGATTCGCTTGTCGAAAGCACCGGTGATTGCGTCGCATTCGGGGGTGCGTGCATTGGCGAACGTGCCGCGCAACATGGATGATGAGCAATTGCTCGCATTGAAGAAGAGCGGTGGTGTCATTCAAATCAATGGCGTCAACTCGTTCCTCAAGCCGACGTCGATGGAACGCTTCGCCGCGCTGAAGAAGCTTCATGCGGAGTTTGCGCCATATATGCCGAAGGAATCGTCATCGGCTGTGCGCGCTTGCCCGGTGGAAGGTGTCGATGGCCGCGTAGGACGCAAGGGCGGCGGTGCTCCAGGGCACGAGCTGCCGGGAATGGAAGACTTACCGGCGGACAAGCGTGCGCTCGCCGAGCAACGCATCGCCGAGTTGAATGCGAAGTATCCGCCGACGCCGCGCGCGACGGTGAAGGACTTCGTGGATGAGATCGATTATGCCGTAAAGAAGATCGGCGTGGACCACGTGGGTATCGCGTCAGACTTCGACGGCGGTGGTGGCATCGAAGGCTGGGATAGCGCGGCAGAGGCGTTCAACGTAACGCTCGAACTCGTGCGCCGCGGCTACAACGAGAAGCAGATCGCCAAGCTTTGGGGCGGCAATTTACTGCGAGTCTGGGGCGAAGACGAGAAAGTCGCTCGCAAGCTGGAGAAGCGCGCCCGCTAGAGGCGCGCTTCTTTTTGATCGCTTACATAAGGCTCGTATCAGGATCCTGATACACCTTCTTCACGAAGTCCGAGACATCCGTGCTGAACCAGTCAGGGTGCTCCTGCTTGAGCTTTGCGCTGATGTCGGCGCCCGCTTTCTCGGCCGGCATGTTGTTCTTCCTGGCGACGAGTGCAGCCGAGCGAATCTCATCCAGCAAATCGCGCTCGGCGACGACGAGCGAACCATCGCCGGGCTCGCTGTGGTCGGGCACGACGTGCTTTGCGTGCAGCGCTTCAAGCTTGTCGACGACCTTGATCCAGGTGCTTGGCGTACCGCCTTTGCCGATCTGCGTGAAGATGATGGGGATCGTCTTGTTCTGTACGACGTCGCCGGAAACGAGCGTCGCATCGGGATCAACGAAGATGAGTTCGTCGCCCTCGGTGTGCGCCGGGCCAAGCCACAGCAGGCGCACGGTCACGCCGCCGCCGAGATCGACGCGCGCTTCCGTGTGGAAGGTGACGTCGGGCGTGCGAAACTTCACATCCTTGAGCAGATCGCGGTTCTCGGCGGACTTGTCCATGAAGAACTTCACCATGGCCATGCCGTCGTGCTCGACCTGCGCCTGCTGCACATCGTTGCGGATGAGCAGAGTGTTTGCCGGGAAGCCGGAGTCGCCCGCGGCGTGTTCGGGGTGGAAGTGCGTCGTCGTGAGGTAGAGCCGCTTGCCCGGCGCGAGCTTCGCGGCGAAACCTGCGGCCATCGCACCATACTTCGGCCCCATGCCGGTGTCGACCACCATAGCCGCGCGTGCGCCGACGATGATGGCGATGTTCGGATTGCCTTTGTACTCCCATACATGCTCGGAGATGCGAACGGGCGCGTCGGTGGCTCTCATATGCCACTCATGCGGGTTGCGAGAGGTCGTCTGGGCTAGCGCGCCGGAGACCACAAGAGATGCCACGAGGGGGAAGAGGGTCAATCGCTTCATGCGTCTAATGTATGCCTCGTACCAGACAAAAAAGATGCCGCCATGCGGACGATGCAACAGTCCACGTGACGGCATAGGAGAACGCTTGTCTGGTTAGTGCACGAGTGTGGCGGTCGTGGAGCTGTTCTTCAACCCGCGTTCGACCGAATCCATCGCCTCCGAGCACATCAGCAGAAGCTTCGCAAAGCTCTGCAGATCCAGCCGCAAACTGAACGCCTGAACGTTCAGGCTCAGCGTGCCGCAGGAGCATTGCGTGATGCTGCCAAGTCCTTCGGCCTTCGCCAGCGGTTGCTGGTCAGAAGGGTGCGCAAGGGACGACTTCGGGGCTGAGATCGGCTGGGCCATGATTTTTAGACACCTCTCTGCGCGTAGTACTCGGCCACACGCTGGGGTTCAAACGCGAAGGGAATGTGCCGCGCTGCGGGAAGCGAAACGAGCGTGGCGCGGGTGTTGTCGTTGTTGTCGCCCAGCTGCAGGAACTCCGGCAGCGGCAGGCGTGGGCTCTCGCGGCTGGCGAGCGTCATCTCGCCCTTGGCGTACTCGGTCAGCTCCAGCGTGTCTCCCGGGCGCAGTACTGCGGAGCCGATGGTGAGGCGCTTGCCGTTCACCAGCACGTGGCCGTGGCTGACGAGCTGACGCGCCGAAGCCATGGAGCGACCGAAGCCGGCACGGAAGACGAGGTTGTCGACGCGGCGCTCCAGCAGGCCGATCAGCGATTCGATCCAGTTCGTCGGCGAGATGCGGCGGGCATCGCGTACAAAGCGGCGGAGCTGCTCCTCGCGCAGACCGTAGTGGAAGAGCACCTTCTGCTTTTCGCGAAGCTGCAGGCCGTACTCGCTCAGCTTGCGGCGGGTTTGCTGCGCGCCATGCTGGCCAGGGGGCAGAGGGTTCTTTTCGAGGGCACCGGGCTTACCCAGCCCCGGCAACTCAAGGCCCAGCGCTCGCTGGATCTTGAACTTCTTACGTTCGCTCATCGGTATTCTCCGAGGGGCCGACCTTGGCGCTTTCCCCTCAGAAAACACAGTCGGCGATGGTGATGTAGGCAGCGACTGCTGCGGGAATCCGAGACGCCGCACCCGCTGCCGAATATGAGACTAATTCGGTCGTAGTTGATTTGATGATGCAAAATCTCCGAACGGGCGGAAATCGGACTGGAATTGTCGGGATTCGGGGTTGAACGGTAAATCCTTCGCTAAACCGTTAGCATGGAGGAGATGACTGAAGCTGCAGAAATCGAAAAGAAGATGTATTTGCCGGAGATCGTGGCGTTTCACCGCCAGGATGTAGAGCGCCGCAAGGCGGAGGCGGACTTCGCCGCGCTGGAATTGGCGGCGTCCGCCCATGAGCCGCGTGGGTTTGCCCGCGCGCTCCGGGAGAAGGCGAAGACCGGCCCGGCCGTGATCGCGGAGATCAAGAAGGCGTCGCCGTCGAAGGGGTTGATCCGCGAAAATCTCGACCCGACGGCGCTGGCGATTGAGCTGGAGGCTGCAGGAGCTGCCGTGCTAAGTGTGCTGACCGACGAGCCATACTTTCAGGGCTCGCTGGGGAACCTGCGTGCGGCGCGTGCTGCATGCAAGTTGCCGCTACTGCGTAAGGACTTCATGGTTGATCCGTTTCAGGTGCTCGAGGCGCGTGCCAACGGCGCGGACGCGATTCTGCTGATCGTCGCGGCGCTGAATGACATTGAGCTGCGCACGCTGCGCGAAGAAGCGCGCAGGTATGGCCTCGATGTGCTGTGCGAGGTGCACGATGCGGAAGAGGTCGAGCGCGCTCGTGCGTTGGACTGCGAATGCGTCGGTGTGAACACGCGCGATTTGAAGACGTTTCACGTGTCGCTGGACCGCGCGATTGAGCTGTCGCAGTCGCTGCCTGCGGATGTGATTCGTGTGGCGGAAAGTGGCATCACGGGCCGCGAAGATGTGCAGCGTATGCGCGCGGCGGGTTTTGGCGCGTTCCTTATCGGCGAGTCATTGATGCGCGCCGAGCGGCCTGGTGAGGCATTGAAAGCGTTGCTTAGCTAACTTACTTAGCTAAGCAGCAGAAATCAGGATGGAAAGCGATGTCGAAGACCTGGGTCAAGCTCTGCGCGAACACGAATCTCGAGGATGCGCAGCTTGCTGCGGAGCTCGGCGCCGATGCTGTGGGCTTCGTCTTTGCGCCGTCGAAGCGACAGGTGATGGCAGAGCAAGTGGCCGCGATCACGCCGCATTTGCCTGCGGGCGTCGAGACCATCGGTGTCTTTATCGAGCATGACGCTGCACCGATCATCGCGGTTGTGAAGGCGACGAATCTCACCGGTGTGCAGCTCCATGGGGACACAAACATCAAGCTGATTGCGGCGCTGAACGAGGCGTTTGAAGGCCGCGTAAAACTGTTGCAGGTCGTAGGTTTTGAGAGCGGCCAGGAAGCGGAGTTCGAGCGCAAGCTGCAGCTTGCTGTATCGCAGCCGCAGGTGTGGGGCGTGCTGCTCGACACCGTGAAGTCTGGCGCTAGCGGTGGACTTGGAGTAGCGTTTGATTGGCCAGCGGCGAACGCGATCGTGCAGCGTGTGTTCTCGGCTGTCGAGAATCCGCCAAAGCTGATCATCGCGGGTGGGCTGAAGCCGGAGAATGTTGCTGAGGCGATTCGCGTCTTTTCGCCGTTTGGTGTGGATGTAGCGAGCGGTGTGGAGTCTGTGCCGGGCAAGAAGGATGCGGCGAAGATGCGCGCGTTTCTCGCTGCTGCTCGCTAAGCACGCTCTTCCTTCCTCACGGTGTTCAGGATGACAGTGCTTGGGATGAGGTCTGTGGGTTCGCCTGAATCATCCTGCGAACCCACGTCTCAAAAATCGAGACGTGGGGCACCCGTTCGCGCGGGGGACAAGCAACGTATCGTCGCAGCGGATAAGCTCCATTGAGCCCTGAGCCCTGAGCCCTGAGCCCTGAGCCCTGAGCCCTGAGCCCTGAGCCCTGAGCGCTAGCTCTTGTTGTCGAAGATGGAGCTGGCGATGCCGCCGATCACCGCAGCGGTGCCAACGCCGCGCAGGCCGCGGCTGTTGTCATCATGTGAAAGATACGGCTCCAGCGAGTGCGCGAGGTTGGCGAGCGGAAGCGTCTGCAGCCACACGCGGCCGGGGCCGGTGAGTGCGGCAAGGAAGATGCCGTCGCCACCGAAGAACATATTGCGAATGCCCTGGATGCGCGTGATGTTGAAGCTGACCGAGGACTGAAACGCGCCGACATGACCGGGGTGCACGCGTAGCGTTTCGCCAGGCTGCAGGTCCTTCACGACGACCTCGCCGCCGAGCTCGAGCCAGGCCGTGCCGTGGCCCGAAACCTTCTGCAGCAGGAAGCCGTCGCCGCCGAAGATGCCAGCGCCGAGCGACTGCTGGAAGCCGACGCCGAGCGTGATTTGCGAGGTGGCGCAGAGGAAGCCGTGGCGATGAATGAAGAGGTCCTGCCCGGGCACGACCTCGACCGGCAGAATGTGGCCGGGAACCTTCGTGGCGAAGGCGACTTCGCCGGGGTAGCCCTGCGCGGTGTACTCGGTCATGAAGAGCGTACCGCCGCCAGCGAGGCGCTTGATGGCGCCGAAGAATCCGCCGCCGCCCGCAAGCTGCGTGTGCGTGGTCATGGCGATGGTTTGCGACATCCAGCTCAGCTCACCGGCTTCGGAGATGACGGTCTCGCCGGGCTGGAGAAGGACTTCGAGGACGGGCATCGTGGTGCCGACAATTCGCGATTGCATCGGGTGTAGAGCTCCTGTGCGAAGACATTCGCCGTTCGCACACCATGCTACGCGCGGCGGCTGCGGTTGGTTCCATGAAATCGGCGAACCTCCGCTGCTAACGCTTACCCTCAGCCTGACGGCCTAGACTGAAAGCGTATGGCGACTCGCAAGAAATCATCGGGTTCGGGCTTTGGCACGTTTGTGCTGGGGTTTCTGTTGGCGGCGGTGATCGCTGGCGGAGCGTGGTGGTGGTTCAACCACCAGAAGACGGCGTTGACCGAGCCGTTTGGTAGCGCGAGCGAGCCTCCGGTAACGACGCCTGTCGCCACTTCTGCGGTGAAGCCTCACGCGAAGCCTGCGCCGGAGTTTGAGTCCACCGGCCCTGTGCAGACCGCGCAGGATGAGTCGCCGAAGACCGTACCGGAGCCGCCGTTCGCGGCGAGCGAAGATGCGTTTGAAGCAGGCGCTGCGACGTACGCCAAGCGTTGTGCAGGATGTCACGGCGCGCCGGGGCACGATGGGCAGGCGGGGCTTGCGATGGCAACACCTGCGAAGCAGCTTTTTCATGACAGCAATCTCAGCAAGCGGTCGGCGGGAGCGATCTTCGTGGCGATGCGCGATGGTAAGCCGAAGGCGGGCATGCCGGCGTACTCCGGCGTGTTGTCGGACTCGGCGATGTGGGACATCGCGTTGCTGTTGAAGGCGTCGAGCGAGCCGCTGCCGGAGCCGGTGGTCGCGAAGCTGAACGCAAAGCGGTAGAGCGTTGTAAGTTGTACGTTCTAAGTTGTATGTGGTGTTGAGGTTGCGTTGGCGCTGGTTCCATGGCGATGCTCCCACCGCTCTTACAACGTACAACTCAGAACTCACAACGCCTCACATCTCGCGTGCGATACTACAGCTGTATGTACAAGCGCGTTCTTCTGAAGATTTCCGGTGAAGCATTGGCCGCGGGCCGTGGTTTTGGCGTGGATGCTGTGTTCATTCACCAGGTGGCAAAGGAGATCGCGGACATTGCGCGCGCCGGTTGCCAGGTGGCTGTCGTCGTGGGCGGAGGCAACTTCTTCCGTGGCGTGGCCGAGCAGGCTATCGGCATGGACCGCGTTGCGGCCGATCATATGGGTATGCTCTCGACTGTGATCAACGCGATCGCACTGCAGGACGCCATTGAAAAGGACGGCCTGCCCACGCGCGTGATGAGCGCGATCGAAATGCATGAGGTGGCTGAGCCCTATATTCGCCGCCGTGCGATTCGTCACCTTGAGAAGGGCCGCGTGGTGATCTTCGCTGCGGGTACGGGCAATCCGTACTTCTCGACGGACACGGCAGCGAGCCTGCGTGCAATGGAAATCGGCGCGGAAGTTTTGCTGAAGGCGACTTCGGTGGACGGCATCTACTCGGCCGACCCGAAGAAGGACCCTGCGGCGACGCGCTACGAAACGATCTCCTACATGGAGATTCTGCGCCTCGGCCTGAAGGTGATGGACACGACCGCGGTAAGCCTCTGCAAGGACAACAACCTGCCGATGATCATCTTCTCGATGCGCGAGCGCGGCAACATGCTACGCGTGGTGCAGAAGGAAGAACTCGGTACGCTGGTTACGGCGTAGCGTCCGCAAAAGATGCAAAAGAGGAGCGGCTTTGGCCGCTCCTCTTTTTTGCACTGGGCTCACTGAGGAGATCGAGTGCCCCAGGTCTGCGCGGCTTCATGCGCAGATGTGGGAGAGAGCGAGAATGCTGATGCTTCCCTGAGGGATCCTGCAAACCCATGTCTCAAAATCGAGACATGGGGCACCCGGTTTGTGGCGGCTTCTGGCTATGGGCTTACTGAGGAGGTCGGTGCCCCCCGCATCTGCGCGGCTTCATGCGCAGATATGGGAGAGAGCGAGAATGCTGATGCTTCCCTGAGGCATCCTGCAAACCCATGTCTCAAAATCGAGACATGGGGCACTCGGTTTGTGGCGGCTTCTGGCTATGCGGCGAGTCGTGCGGCTTCTTTCTGTCCGTCGCGATAGCGCTTCCACCAGTTCTTGATGACAAGTTGCATCGGGTGCTCGACGAATCGTCGTGCGCCCATGGCGAGCAGCACGACGGCCACGTAGCTGATCCACGGATCGATCGACTGCACATGCAGCTTCTCGGGCAGGTGGTAGTTGTGGATGAGCATGAAGACGTTGAAGTGCAGCAGATAGAGGCAGTACGTTGACGTGCCGACGGCTACCAGCGGACGGATCGCGAAGATGCTCGCCAGCGGGCTGGGGCCGCTGAGCCCGAGGATGATCAACGCGAAGATCGGCGTCAGCAAACCGCCATGGATCATGATGTAGGGCAGCTTATCTGCAAGGTGATAGGTGACAAACCACATCGCCGTGAATCCCGCGATGCCGGCGATCATGCGGCCGCGCACCTGCAGGTTCCACGCGCCTTGCAGTCGGCCCAGCGTGAGGCCCGCGAGGAAGGTGCAGAGGTAGGGCAGCGGCGTGTACTTGAGAAACTGCACCCAGAACCCGCCGGAGTAGCGGTCGGCCATGTGCGGCAGGTGGTCGGGGTTCAGGAAGATGTAGGTGATGTGCGGGACCATGCCCACGGCCCACAGGCCGAGCACCATCGCGATGAGCGTGCTGGTCTTCGTCGGCCACTTCAGGCGCATCAGCCACGGGAAGAGAATGTAGAGCGCGACCTCGCAGGAGAGCGTCCAGGTGACGGTCATCCAGAAGGTGGCGAGGTTGGGGAAGAAGCCCTGAATGAGCAGCGGCGTGGCAATGGCGCCTTCCCAGAAGTCCGTGTGCGATCGCACCTGCCACTCGGTGAGCAGCATGGGGATCGAGATGATCATCGTCAGCAGATAGACGGGGTAGAGACGCGAGATGCGCGCCATCCAGAAATCGGCGGGGTTGATCGTGCCGCGGTCCGCGTAGTTGTACGCGAGGATGTAGCCCGAAATGAGGAAGAAGAAGCTGACGAAGACGTAACCGATATCGACCAGCGGATAGAGCGAGACCCACGGATGCGCGTTCCACCGCAGGCCCGAGGGGGTGAAGTGAAAGAGCACGATGGTGAGCGCGAGCAGCGTGCGCAGGCCGGTGAGCGCAGGCAGCGCGGGTTTGCGCGTCACCTGTGGCTTTGGTTGAAGCTCGGCTGCGGGTTCGCCGGTGGAGGTCGGTGCGATATCTGTCATTGAATCGTGGGGCCGTGTACTTTCTTCACGTTAGACGCGGAAAGCGGAGGCCGAAGACTCAAGCGTAACGCAGATTGTGCAGCGAAGTGGAGCGACAGGTGACGCGAGTTACGGGTCGCGAGTTTCGAGCGATGAGTTGGCGTCATTCCTGCTAACGCGTGCAGCGGTGGTGAGCTTCCGGTCATGCCTCGCAGGAACCTCTGGTGATGAGCGCGAAGCGCTACTTCACGTCCACCTTGGAGAAGCCGAGGCCCTGCAGCAGCGTGGTCAACTGTGCGCGGGCGTTCTTGCGCGCGGCGTCGAGGATGCCGTCCTGCAGCGCGGCCTCCTGCAGCTGCGTCTGGGCCTTTTGACGCGCAACGCTCTCGAGGTTCGGGTCCGCGTGAACGAAGAGGCCTGTGGTGCGCTGATAGACACGTGTGTGGGCGTTGTCCAGCGTGGTGACGAAGATCTCGCTGGCCGGCAAGGTGACCTGCACGCTGCGAGCGCTGCCGTTGTCGGTGATCTGCAGGTCTTCAGGCTTCAGCTTCGAGAGATCGACGCCTGCGATCGTCTGTCCGTGGACGATGAGCAGCAGCTTGTCGCCGGTAAGCGCGTCCGGCAGCAGCGGGAAGGACGCATCGCCTTCAACCACGGTGTCCAGCGAGTAAACGACGGTCTCCAGGCGGTTCAGCGCCTGGATGCGATCGACCACGGTGGGCGCGGAGATGACATTGAGTTGCCGCCCTGTGATGAGCGAGGCGAGCTTGCCCGCGAAGCCTGAGCGCGCGTGGTGCACGAAGACGCCCAGCGCCACGGCGCCGATGATGACGGCAAGCACGATGCCTGCCAGTGCGCCGCCAGGACGACGTTCTCCGCGATAGCTGGTGTATTCACTCATTGCGCTTGATTCTACTGCTTCTTCTCCAGACGGTCGTTGTTGTCATGAACGCAGCAGAAGGATCTGTTTATCGATGTTCCTTATTCCAAAGCTACGAACGGGTGCCCCATGTCTCGATTCTGAGACGTGGGTTTGCAGGATGCTTCCGATAGGCCATGCATTCTCGCTCTCCCACATCTGCATGAAGCGCAGATGTGGGGCACCCGGCATCCCGCGTGCTGCTAGCGCCAGCAGACGTGCCTCCGCCAGATCCCTCGCTGCATTCAGGATGACAGTGTTGGAGGTTCAAAAGAAAAGGGCACAGCCGAAGCTGTGCCCTCATGTGTGCTGCGGAAGCTTACGCCGTAGCTTGCTTTGCTTCCTTGCTCGACTTCGCCGTCGCGCGGTTCGCGTAGCTGGCCTTCACGAATGCGTGGAACAACGGATGCGGCTCGAGCGGCTTTGACTTGAACTCCGGATGGAACTGGCAGCCGAGGAAGAACGGATGCTCGGGGATCTCGACGATCTCCACGTACGTTCCTTCCGGCGACGAGCCAGTGAGTCGCAGACCTGCGCCCACGAGCACCGCTTCGTACTCGCGGTTGAACTCGTAGCGATGACGATGGCGCTCGCTGATCTCGGTGGTGCCGTAGGCCTTCGCGGCCAGTGAGTCCGGCTCCATCTTGCAGGTGTAGGCGCCGAGACGCATCGTTCCGCCCATCTCTTCTACGCCGATCAGCTCGCGCAGCTTGTAGATGATGCGGTGCGGCGTCGCCGGGTCGAACTCACCCGAGTTCGCCTGCGCGAGGCCCGCTACGTTGCGCGCGTACTCGATGCACGCCGTCTGCATGCCGAGGCAGATGCCGAAGTACGGCGTCTTCGACTCGCGCGCGTAGCGAATGCCGTTCAACATGCCCTCGACGCCTCGCTTGCCGAAGCCGCCCGGAACGAGGATGCCGTCGAAGTGCGCAAGCTGCTGCGCGTAGTCGTCGGTCTCCAGGCCCTCGGCCTCGATCCACGTCACGCGGAGCTTGAGGTTCTCGGCCAGCGCGCCGTGCACGAGCGCTTCCTTCAGCGACTTGTAGCTGTCCTCGTACTCCACGTACTTGCCCACGATGCCGATGTGGACCTCGTCCTTGGGGTTGTAGGCGCGGTGCACGATGTCCTGCCAACGCGAAACGTCGGCGTCCTTGGCCTCGATGCGGAGGTACTTGAGCGCGAGCGTGTCGACGTTCTGTTCGGCGAGGTTCAGCGGCACTTCATAGATGCTCGCGCAGTCCTTGGCGATGACCACGCCACCCTGTTCGACGTTGCAGAACGCGGCGATCTTCTCGCGCATGTCGCGCGGCACTTCGCGGTCGGCGCGGCAGAGCAGAATGTCCGGCTGAATGCCGATGGAGAGCATCTCCTTCACGGAGTGCTGCGTCGGCTTGGTCTTCAGCTCCTGCGCGGCGGCGATCCACGGGATCAGCGTGACGTGCACGAAGACGGTGTTGTCGCGGCCGAGTTCCTGGCGCATCTGGCGGATGGCCTCGAGGAAGGGAAGCGATTCGATGTCGCCGACGGTGCCGCCGATTTCGATGATGGCGACGTCGCAGTCCGCGCCGACTTTCTTGGCGGCGGCCTTGATCTCGTTGGTCACGTGCGGGATCACCTGAACCGTCTTGCCGAGGTAGTCGCCGCGGCGCTCCTTGGTGATGATCTGCTCGTAGATGCGACCGGTCGTGAGATTGTTGTCGCGGCTCAGCTTGGCGTGGGTAAAGCGCTCATAGTGACCGAGGTCGAGGTCGGTCTCGGCGCCGTCGTCGGTGACGAAGACCTCGCCATGCTGAAATGGGCTCATCGTGCCCGGATCGACGTTCAGATACGGGTCAAACTTCATGAGGTTGACCTTCAGTCCACGCGCTTCCAACAGGCAGCCGATGGAGGCTGCGGCAAGACCCTTGCCAAGAGAAGACACAACGCCGCCCGTCACAAAGATGTACTTTGCTGACATATCCACCTGCTTTTTCGAATGCTGATCGGGATTGTGCTCGGGGTGCACGATCAAGTATATCAAGCCACCTGTGCAGAAGGCGACCGCAACGTCTATGCTGGGCGCATGAACCCTCATGCGGCGGCGTCCCTTGACGGCTTGCGGCCTCTCGGCTGGCAGGCGCGCCTGTATGCGTGGCTTCTGGATCGTGCGCAGCGTCGCCGCGCCATAAAACGCCTGCGAAAAGGCCACAAACCGCTGCCGGAGCATCTGCTGACCGGCGAACGAGGCGAAGACGCGGCGTACTTTTTCCTCGCGGCGCAGGGTCTGCAGGTGGTGGCGCGGCGCTGGCGCTCTGGCGGACACCGCAGCGATCTCGACCTGGTGGCGTGGGACGGCGAGACGCTCGTCGTGGCCGAGGTGAAGGCCCGCACGGCGCGCGATGCCTACGCGGCTGAGGACGCAGTTGACCGCGACAAGCGCCAGCAGCTTCGCAAGCTCGTGCGGCAGTATCTGCGGCACGTTCCGCAGCCGTTCCGGCAGTATGTGCCCGTGCGGTTCGATGTGGTGTCGGTGTATCTGTTGCCCGGGGCTGAGCCCGAGTGCGAGTGGTGGAAGAGCGCCTTCCCGCGGCACGATCCGGCGGACGAACCGCGTCGCTGGTAGCGGTTCTCGAAACGCAACAGGAAATTCATCCCGAAACGCCCTTGCCGGTGTCTAATGCAGTGAGGCTTCACGCTTCACCAGATCATTGCCCGCAAAGGAAGACAGCATGAGCACGTTGATGGATGCACCGAACTACGACCCCACCCGCGACCGCCTGATCAAGAGCACGGTCATCTCGGTGGTGACCGTGCTGATCGTAGGCTTCTTCTTCACGTTTGCGGGCTACGTGCTGGGCCACGGCTGGGCGTTCTCAAACATCCCCACCGAGCATCGCGTGAACAAGTTCTTCAACGCGCTGGAGGCGAAGGATTACAAGACCGCCTACGCGCTCTATGAGAATGATGAAAACTGGGAACAGCATCCGTCGAAGTTCGGCTATCCGCTGCCGCGCTTTATCGAAGACTGGACCACGCACAGCCCGGTGAACGGCCCCATCACGCAGCATCACGTCGATATCTCGAAGACGGACGGCACGGGGAACTTCGGTACGGGGACGATCGTGGCCGTGCGCGTGAACGGTACGACGAAGGTCTTCATGTACGTAAACCGCGCCGACGGCACAATGACCTGGCCCGCTCCGCACGTGCTGGAGTACAACTAGCGTTCTTAGTGGAAGTCATGTGATCGTACTTCGATGGGCGCGGCATGGAGGTATTCCAGCCGCTCTGTCTTCACATGCACTACCCCGTCTTGGTTCTGCAGCTTGCCGAAAACCTTGAGGAACTTGCCGCTGGTGACGATGCGGCGGTCCTCCTCGTAAAGGTTCGGGTGGATGACGATGTTCGCGATCCCGGTTTCGTCTTCCATCGAGAGGAAGATGAAGCCGAGAGCTGTGCCCGGTCGCTGGCGGGCGATGACCGCACCGGCGGCGATAACGCGTGAGCCATCGCGCTTGCCCTGTAGCTCTGTGGCGGATGAGACTCCAGCTTGTCGCAGCTCTGCGCGCCGATAGCCCATCGGATGCGGACTCGTAGATAACCCTGTGCCTGAATAGTCCGCCACAAGACGTTCTTCTGTTTGCATGCGACGCAGTGGAGAAGAAGCTGGAGAAGAAGCCGTCTCCGCGACGAATAGCGGTCCAGCATTCCGGCTGACCTGCTCGATCTGCCAGATGGCATCGCGGCGATGTTGCACTTCACCGATCCAATTCAACGCACCGATGCGCGCGAGCTGTGCGAGATCGCTGCGATTGAGCCGGGGCACTCGCTGGTGTAGATCATCCACGCTGCGAAAAGGACCATACAGCGTCCGCGATGCAACGATAACTTGGGCGAGGTCGGCATGGAGGCCGCGCACGTAGTTGAGGCCGAGGCGCAGCGAGCGAGAGCCATCCGGCTCGTGCTCGATGGTGCAGGTGGTTGCAGAGGTTTGTAAATCGATGGGTTTGATGCGCAGACCGTGACGAAATGCATCCTTGATCAGCACCGCAGGTGTGTAGAAGCCCATCGGCTGATTGTTGAGCATGGCGCAGGTGAAGGCCGCGAGGTACTTCACTTTGAAGTACGCCGAGGCGTAAGCGATCAACGCGAAGCTCGCAGCGTGTGATTCGGGAAATCCGTAGAGCGCGAAGGATTGAATGCTCTGCACGATGAGTTCTTGTTTCTCGGCATCGATTCCGTTTTCATCCATGCCATTGCGCAACTTCACCATCAGCTCAGACATGCGTTTCCAGGTGCGACGCATACCCACAGCTTTGCGAAGCTCTTCCGCTTCGGCCCCACAAAAATTACCGACGACCATGGCCATGCGAAGCAGCTGCTCTTGAAAGAGCGGAACGCCGAGCGTTCGTTCCAGTACTTTATCCAGGCTGGGGTGAATGCTCTCGGGCTTTTCGAGACCTTGCCGCCTGCGCATGTATGGGTGCATCATCTTGCCGACGATGGGGCCGGGGCGAATGATGGCGACCTGTACGACGAGGTCATAGAACTTACGCGGCGCGTTACGCGGAATCGATGCCATCTGCGCGCGGCTCTCTACTTGAAACATGCCTACGGTGTCGCCCTTGCAAAGCGTGTCATAGACCTCGGAATCGTCATGAGGAAGCTGGCCGAGGTCGACGGCTTGGCCATAATGTTGCGAGATGAGCGTGGTGCAATCTTTTATCACAGCCATCATGCCAAGACCCAGCAGATCGATCTTCAACAGACCGAGCGCTGCACAATCGTCCTTGTCCCACTGCACGACGCTGCGTCCTGCCATCGACGCACGTTCCAGCGGTACGACTTTGTTGAGCTGCCCCTGGCATATGACCATGCCACCGGAGTGCTGGCCGAGATGACGAGGAATGTCCTGTATGCGTTCGCATAGCTCAACATACTTCGCGATGCGCCAATGCTTGATGTCGAAGCCAGCATGGCGAAAGTTGTCGCCCAGTGTCTCGTCTTTTTTGCGCCACTCCCAATGGCCAACTAGGCTTGTGAGGCGAGCGAGAGTTTCTTCATCAAAGCCGAGCGCTTTGCCAACCTCACGCGCCGCAGACTTGCCGCGATACGTGATGACGTTGGCGGTCATCGCAGCACCAAGCTCACCGTAGTTTTTGTAAACGTATTGAATAGCGCTCTCGCGCTTGTCGCCAGAAGGCAAATCGAGATCTACGTCAGGCCACTCGTTACGGTTCTCATTGAGGAATCGCTCGAAGAGCAAGTCCATCCCTACTGGATCAATCGCGGTGATGCCTGTCGCATAGCAAACTACAGAGTTGGCTGCGCTGCCGCGTCCTTGGACCATGATGTCGTTTTTGTTGCACTCACGAACGATGTCTTCCACGATCAGGAAATAACCTTCGAAGCCGAGCTTCTCAATCAACTCCAACTCACGTCGTGCCTGAGTCTTCGCTCTGCGCATCAGGTAAGGATCGCGCTTGGGCCGATAGCGTCGCTCGATGCCGTTGCGAACGAGCTTACGCAGAAGCATCCACATGGGTTCGCCAGTGGGCGTGTTGTACGTAGGAAACTTATAGCCGAGGTCATTCAGTTCAAACGTGAGCCTCTCGGAAAGCAGCACCGTATTCTCGACCGCTTCGGGGACGTCATGAAACAGACGACGCATCGCACGCGCACTGCGCACCTGGCGCTGCGAGTTTCGCTGCAGTAACCGACCTGCTTTATCGAGCGGGACATGATGGCGCACCGCGGTAAGGACGTCTAAAATTTCGCGCTCATACTGCGTGGCGTAACGCACACCGTTCGTCGCCAGCAGAGGCAGATGCAGACTTTCAGCCAGCCGCATGGCTGTCTGATTGCGCCATTCTCCTGCGCGATCACCATGTCGCTGCAGTTCCACATACACATTGCTACGACCGTAGATTTGTATGAGCTTCTCTAAGCATTCGCGTCCGGCGACCTCCCCTCCACGCGTTATCGCCGCAGCCAGCGGGCCTTCTTCACCACCGGTCATGCAAATCAAGCCCTGCGAAAATTCATGCAAGTCCTCCAGCATTGCTTCGCCTTCGCATTTGCTGCGCTCACGCATCTTGAAGCGCGTAATCATCTGGCAAAGGTTCTGATACCCGGTGCGGGATTCGCAGAGCAATGAAAGCCGAACCGGAACAGCCCGCTGCTGATGAGGGATCCAGTCTGGTGGAAGCACAGCATCCCCTAGTGAGGAGACTGAGATCTCGGCACCAATGTGTGCGCGCACGCCATTCTCTTTGGCTGAGGTATGGAAGCGCGCGGCCCCATACACGCCGTTGCGATCGAGCAGGGCCATCGCTGGCATCTCTGCTTCCACCGCTGCACGCACGAGAGCTTCCGGGTGCGAGCCGCCTTCAAGGAAGCTGAACGCGCTGTTGGCATGTAGCTCGATGTATTGTGGCTCAGTCATACATCGCCTCCATCTGCCAGTGGTGGTGGAGCAGATCGTGCGCGAGGATGCAAAGGAGAGTCTCTCCACTGGTCGCACATGCGGAGATGTCCCACTCCTCGCAGGACCATACCTCTTGCGTCCACCACTCACCACTCCGGCGCCACGGACCGAAGGCTTGATGCACGATGTATCTCTTGCCGGTGAGATAGAACTCATGCGGACGCGATTCGCGAAGCATCATGGTGAGTGGCGATGGAGGACGGCAGCGCCGCAAGGTCGTCGTGTTCGACTTCGTCTCCTGCGTCTTCACCGAGGATGCGGTCGAAACCGTGAACGGCTCCATCACGAAGCCTTCGCTTGCATGAGTGTCGAGCAATCGAGCGCGGCCCACGCGGTCTTCACCGACGATTGCAGCAATGCGTGCAAGCGTGATGTCCAGGCGCGCTGCTTCCGGTGTTTGTGGCGCGAAGAGACCCAGCTGCATCTTGCTGCGATCACCCGGTTCGGCTTTCACCAGCACCGCAAGAATGCCTGCAGGCGGCGGATGCGCTTGCAGGTCAAGATGCAGCAGCTTGAGTAGCACCTCTCTCTGCGCGACAGGCAGCGCAGGCTTCAGCGTTCGCTCGAAGCGTTCACCACCATCAAGCGCCAGCGTGAGAGTTACGCTCGCCAACGCGAGCGCATGGTTTTGCGCACGAGCGATGAGTTGATCGAGCATCGGGCCGAGGACGAAGAGCAGCGAGTCGAGCAGCTCAATCGGTGCGTCGAAGGCGATGTACTCGCTGAGCGTGAACTCTGGCTCTTCGGGAACCATGAGGTGCGGGTGCTTGCCTTGCGCCATCAACTGCAGGCGTTTGCCTTGTTGCCCGAGGCGCACTACAAGCTCCGTCTCTGGTAGCTGCGCGAGATCGCCCAGCGTCTTCAGCCCCCATAGCTCCAGCTTGTCGGCTTGTTCCTGCGAAAGCGGTAGTGCCGTGAGCGGAAGATGATGGAGTACAACTGCCTCTTCGCCAGGGGCCACCACGGATGGCTTGCGCGATGACGGTGCTAGGCAGACCGCAGTGTGCTGATTGGCACTCGCAGCGATGCCAGCGGAGAAGAAGAACTTTTTCAGCACTGCGTCGAGCTTCGCAACGATTTGTTTCGCGCTGCCGAAGATCAACTCCGAGCCGGTCATGTCGAGCACGGCATCCAGCGCAGCGTTTCTCGCAGGCTGAATCTCAACGCGCGGCGTGAAGGCGGACACCGCATCAAGCAGCGCAGCTTTTGCGTGCTGCTCTTCAAGCAGGGAGCGACGCAGCACGACGATGTCGTGGAAGCTCTCCAGCTCAGCCTTCGTCATACCGTGCGCCACACCTTGCTTCATGGCTGCGGGGCTTGCGCTGCATACTTCCTCCAGAGGCGGGACGCCGGCCATCACTGCAACGGCTTTGCCCATCAACTCTGGACGAAGACGAATCAGTGCTTGCGCCGCGAACTCCGGCACGTGAACGCAGACATAGAGCGGAGTCATGCCCATACGGCCTCGCTCTTCCACGAGCCGGGGTGTTCTGCTTGTGGAGGCTTGCGTATCGGCACGATGCGGTTCGGCTGCTGTGCGAATCGGCTGCGCTCAACCTCTGCCGCAAAACGTACGCCCGTCATCACCGCGCCGTCGAACTCCATCACTCCCGGCTGCATCCTCACCACAAGCCCTGCGCTGGAGCGGGCGCAGGGATGCTGCGTGAGCAGAAGCAGCGAGGTGCGACTGCGCTCACACGCAGCGCGATAACGAAACCACGTTGCCAGCGGAATACGCCACGCATACTCGGCAGGAATGTCGCCAAGGTCGAGCACGATGGCCGCAAAGCCTCCGTTGGTGAGCAGCAGATCGGTAACGCGCAGCGCGTGGTCGAGCGCCTGCCAAGGCTTCTGAGGCGACGCGTGCGTCGTGCGTGCTGCAGGCTTCATCGGCTGAGAGCTCACCGTCGAGAGCTGCGGCTCACGACGCGGCAACGGCTCGGAGCAGCGTGGCGTGATAGCAAGATTGTCGCCGCGACGTGGCGGCCTGCGGTCTGTCGGTATCTGCTCCTGCCTGTCAGGAGCACGGTACGAGAGCGGACGATTCGGTGCACCCGGCGTACCGACCATGCGGCGTTCGCGACGACTCTGATGATCGAGCAGACCACCATGCGCTCCGAGTAACGCCTGCACAGCCTGCGGCATGTTGCGGCCTTCGCTGCGCGGATGTGGGCTGCCGCCGCCTCCGCTCGGTGCAAAGGCCTCCGTATGCCCGGCTACGCGTTGCGCGACCCATCCCTCGTTTGTCGCCGCTACGTTTGTCGCCGCTCTCGCTCCACGCACCCATAGCAGCCGCTTCAGGTCCATGCCTGCCGCGCTGGCAGAGATCGGGTCGAAGGAATCGCTGACGTCCACCCACGCGCTGACGCTTCCTTCTGCTTGAAGGCACGAGACGAAGTGTTGTGCCGCGCCGGTGCGGCCTGAGCAGAGGCCACCTACCAACTCGGTAATGGCCCCAATGGGAGCACCACCGTGCGCTGCGGAGTCTATCGCTTCAATCCCAAAGGGCAGCCTTGCCTCGGCCCTCACCGCAGGAGCAAATGGCGACGCAACACGCTTCGAGAGTGCCTCCTCCACCATGTGGCTGACGAGTTGTGCGGAGCGCAACATTTCGCCTTATCTTCGCCCCAAAAGGGCTGTGATGGCAAACTGCACAAAACATGGGGCAAGCATGAATCCAGAACGGATTTCACTTGTAAGTAAAAGTAAATAAGGTGGTTATAGTGATTCGGGCATTTCGGTTTAGCTGGTCTGCAAATCTGGAGCGTATTCCGTACGCCACATTGACCATAGCGATCCACGCGGAACCTCGGTTCATGGACACTGCCACGAACGCCTCACCAGAGTGGATGCCAAGGACTGCCTGCAACCGCCACGGCGAGCAAGCTCGAAGTTGTTACCAGCGACGGTGAAAGCGGTGTTGGGCTGCAGGCCAACACCGCATGGTCAGCGTTGCGAATGATCTATGGCTGAAGAATGTGGATGGTGGGCCCACCAGGACTCGAACCTGGAACCAAGGGATTATGAGTCCCCTGCTCTAACCGATTGAGCTATAGGCCCCTGTGCGGGGATGGCAGCTTTGCCAGTCTCGCATAGGGGCTTTCGGGTTTCCAAACCCGGGGCTGGCGGCTACTTCGTAGTCGTACCTGTTTCGCCGGGGGCCGAGGGGTTGATCTGGTTGGGTGCCGTCTGCGGCTCGGGGCTTGTCGCAGGGGCGTTGCTGGAGCCTGATGCCGTGCTGTTGCTCTGGGCCGGCTGTTCGTTCTTGTTCTGATCTGCCATGATGCGTCTCCTCCAGACTTCTTTAGCTGTGATGCGCTCTGAGCGGCCGTAGCTGTAGAGGTCGGCGGAGCGCGATAAGCTTTTCTCACCATGTCCTCGAGCTCCCATCAGGCGAAAACTGCGCGTCGACTTGCCGAGTCGGGCTGGCTTCGGCCGGAGCAGCGTGAGCGCGGGCCGAATGGGCTTCCGCTCTGCCGGTGGTGCCGGCTGGAGATTCTGGCGAAGCGGCGGCGCACCTTCTGTTCCGAATACTGCGTGCACCAGTGGCGTCTGCGGTCGGACCCCGGATATCTGCGCGACCAGGTCTTTCTGCGGGACCGCGGGATCTGTGCGCTGTGCTCCTCGGACACGGTTGCCGAGTATGCGAGGCTGAAGCGTTCGCGCGGAAATTCGAGAGCCATCGCGCTCGAAATGTGGGGTTTGCGGTCTGTGACGGCACGGCGGTCGTTGTGGGACGCCGACCATATCCGCCCCGTTGCGGAGGGCGGGGGAGAGTGCGATCTGGATAATTTGAGGACGCTCTGCCTGATGTGTCATCGGGAAGCGACGGCGGAGTTGCGGCTGCGGCTGAAGGGGCGAGTCGCCGTGCGGCTTCCGTCAGAAATTTGAGGCCCGGGCAACCTGCGACCCATTTTGAGAATCTATCGTGAATAAGTAGCTATTCAGGGGTTGGATTTTGGAGCTTGCCACCTACGGGGTGGTATCGTTATCCTGAATCAACACCCTGAACACTCCAAATTTTCCTCGAAGGCGAAGATCATCATGAAGGCAACCTCGCGCATCGTATTTATCGGCTCCCTGCTTTTCATTCCTGTTCTTGCGCACGCTCAGACTGGTTGCGTGAACTCGCCTGAGTGCCCGACGGCTGTTCTCGGCCTGGTCGGTGCTGCTGGCGCTGCGCTGTATGCGCGCTTCCGCTCGCGCTAAGCTTGCGGTTTTACCCTTTAGCCTTTTGAAGTTCTCGAGGCCACTTCCCTTGGTGGAGGTGGCCTTCGTGTATTCAGCGTTAGGAGCGAAAGCTCGCACCGGCGCACTCGAAATGCTCGCTATCCATTAGACTTCTTGCACCATCCTGCTGCGCGCACAACCGCGCGGCAGAGTTTAGCTACAGCCAGCTCTACCCGGCTAGAAACAGGTTTTTCGGCGTGAATCCGTTCTCAGCGACCCGCTTGTCCTCCATCTTTTCCCCCCGCAGCTTCTCGCAGGCGTGCCTTGCTCTGTTGATGATCGCTGGCACCACGTCCGCTCTTGCACAGACGGGCGGCGGTGGCGGCGGAGCCACTGGGGGAGCAGCGGGTGGATTTGGTGGCGCGAGCATTTCGGCTCCATCGTCCTTGAGCGGGACCTCAATACAAAGCGGAGCGCAGAACGCGCAGACGCGTTCGGCAGAAGCGACGACGGATCGCGCAGACGATGCGACGCGTCGCGCAGAGGTCTCCTCTGCGGTTCGCGATGTGCCGACGGAGTTTGAAGAGATGGTGCTGGCCAGCACCGGACGCCGTGTGCCGATCTTTGGTGCGTCGCTCTTCAGCGGTGTGCCTTCGACCTTTGCGCCGATCGACGAGGTTCCCGTCAACGACAACTACGTGATCGGGCCGGGCGATGAAATTCTCGTTCAGCTCGCGGGACAGTTCAATGACAAGCTCACTCTGCGCGTAGATCGCTCAGGCGCGATCCAGTTGCCGGGCGTGGGTTCTGTGCAGGTTGCTGGGCTGCATTACGGGCAGCTCGGGTCATTCCTGAACCAGCAGCTAGGTCGTTACTATCGCAACTTCACGTTGAGCGCACAGCTTGGTCGTCTGCGCACGATTCAGATCTTCGTGGTGGGCCAGGCGCGCCGTCCGGGTTCGTACTCGGTGTCGTCGCTGAGCACGTTGCTCAACGCGGTGTTTGCTTCGGGTGGTCCATTGCCTAGCGGTTCGGTGCGCGACATTCAGGTGCGCCGTGGCGGTAAGGTCATCGAACACTTCGATCTGTACGACCTTCTGTTGCATGGTGATAAGTCGCACGATATCGCACTGGCTTCGGGCGATGTGGTCTTCTTCCCGACGGTGGGTCCGCAGGTAGCGATCATGGGCAGCGTTGCGGTTCCGGCCATCTACGAGCTGAAGGGCGAGAAGGATGTCGCTTCCGTGCTGGAGCTCGCTGGCGGACAGACGAACGTTGCGGCGGGCCAGACGGTTCGCCTCGAGCGCGTACATGACCATGCCGACCGCTCGATGCGCGACATCTCGCTGGATAGCCATGATCCGATTCGCGATGGCGACATCATTACGGTGACCTCGATCATCGATCGCTTCCGCAACGCCGTGACGCTGCGTGGCAACGTGGCGAACCCCGGACGCTATGTCTGGCATGAGGGAATGCACCTCAGCGATCTCTTCCCGTCGCGCGAAGCGCTGGTCACGCGTTCCTACTGGCGCAAGCGCAATCAGCTCGGTCAGGCGCAGCAGGACTATGCACCCCGCTCGGGTTCGCAGCCGATTGATGAAGAAGGCGCGCTGCAGGTACATGGTTCGCAGACGGAGCGTGAGAGCGGAAGTAATTCCAGCAAGACGGCGACCAGCTCGGATGGTGGTGGAAGCTCTGTAGGCGCTGCGCTGACGGCGAGCAACAATCTGTTCGACGCGAAGACGGATGTGGTGCTTTCCGCGCCGGACATCGACTGGGGCTACGCTGTCATTGAACGTCAGAACAAGGAAGATCTAACGACCTCGTTGATTCCGTTCAACCTGGGCAAGCTGGTGCTGGACCATGATGCTTCGCAGAACCTGCCGTTGCAGGCCGGTGATGTCATCACGATCTTCTCGAAGGCCGATATCCGTGTGCCTGGCTCGCAGCAGACGCGCTACGTGCGTCTGGAGGGCGAGTTCGTCGCGTCCGGTGTCTACAGCGTGCAGCCGGGCGAAACTTTGCGCGCCTTGATCCAGCGCGCCGGTGGTCTGACCTCGGATGCGTATCTCTATGCTTCCGAGTTCACGCGCGAGTCGACCCGCCGCGTGGAGCAGCAGCGTCTGGCGGAGTATGCCGACGAGCTGGAAGCGCAGATATCCGCCGTGACCGCGAGCAATCAGGCACGTGCCGCTACGTCGGGCGATCAGCTGGCCGCGACGGCTTCTGCCGCCGATGCGCGGAGCGCCGTGGCGCGCCTGCGCCGTATGCAGCCCATCGGCCGTATCGTGCTGGACCTTCGTCCCGACAGCCAGGGGGTGGATCAGATTCCCGATCTTGCGCTCGAGGACGGTGACCGCTTCGTGGTGCCGCGCATCCCGTCGAACGTGAACGTGCAGGGGCAGGTGTACAGCGCCAATGCGTTCCTGTTCGCCCCCGGCCAAACGGTGTTGAAGTACCTGGAGCGCGCGGGTGGGCCTGACCGTGAGGCGGATCGCAAGCGTATCTTTGTGTTGCGCGCCGACGGTTCGGTGGTCAGCCGCCAGTATGCTCACGTGCTGGCGGCGCCGATCTATCCGGGCGATACGGTGGTGGTTCCGCCGGTGCTGGACAAGCGCGCGATTCTGCAGCGCATCCTGGCAATCTCGCAGGTGATCGGCAACATTGGCTTCGGTGCTGCAGCTATCAACGTGCTGCGGTAGCTTTCGCTGACGAGAGATTTTGCATCTTTGAGGATTTGATTTCGCATGTCGCTTGAACATTCCAACTCTCCGCTGCCCAACGCCTCTGAAGGGGAACAAGGCATAGACATACTGGCGGTAGTTGTCTCGATCGTCCTTGAGTGGCGTCTGATCGCCAGCATCTTTGCGGTCGCACTGACTTTGTGCGTCGCCGGAATTTTTTCGATGAAGACGCTGTTTGTCAGCACAGCATCGATTCTTCCGACGAACATGCACGGACAGGACTCGGCCATGGCGGCGATCTTTGGCCAGCGCAGCGCCGGCGCTCTGTACATCGGTCTTCTCAGCAGCCGCAGTGTGCAGGATGACGTCATCGATCAACTGGACCTGATGAAGAGCTTCCACGCGAAGGACCGCGAGGCCGTTCGTGGTGTGTTGGCTAGCGAGACTACGGTGAACGAAGGCGCCGATTCGCTGATCCAGTTGAAGGTGAAGGATGTCAGCGCGCAGCGCTCCGCGCAGATTGCCAATGCTTATCTGGTGGCCTTCCGGAACCTGAATGATCGTCTCAGCCTGACCGAAGGCGCGCAGACGCGAAAGTTCTTTGAGAAGCAGTTGGAGCAGGAACGCGAACTGCTGTACTCCGCAGAAGACCGCCTGGCGAAGACGCAGAAGTCGACAGGTCTGGTGGATTCTTCTTCGCAGACGCAGGCGGGAATTGCGTCGATTCAGGCGATTCGCCAGCAGATCACGGGCTACGAGGTACAGCTTGCTGGACTGCTGCAGCGCGAAACGGAGAACGCCCCTGAAGTGGTCACGATGCGTTCGCAGATTCGTCAGCTTGAGGCCAAGGAAAGCCAGATGGAAAGCAGCACCGGTGCGGTTCCCGTCGGCGCTGCGCCGAGCGCTGCGGGTATGCCCGACAAGAACCTGGACCTGCTGCGCGCCACGCGCGATGTACGCGAACACGAAACGATCGTGGAGTCGATGTCGCGCCAGTACGAAACCGCGCGACTGGCGGAGGCTGAGAAGAGCTCTACCTTCCAGGTGATCGATATGGCGCTGGTGCCGGACCGCAAGGCCTGGCCGCCGCGCAAGACGCTGCTCTATCTTGCGATTGCCATCTCGTTCCTTCTGGGCTTGATGGGTGCCATCGCCAAGCGTTTCTGGCTTCGCATGGCGGCTGACCCTGCATCGCAGGAACAGTTTGCCCGTCTACGCGCCGGACGTACGGCGTAACGTTTCGAGCGAACCTTCATGCGTCTCTTCCGCCATCCACATCCCGTGGCTATGTTCACTGCCTGGTTTCTGGTGGTGTTCAATGTGCTGTTTCCCAAGGGTGGATTCAAGGTCGGGTTCGTACCGATCACGTGGGGATATGTCTTCCTCGGCCTTACGGCGCCGGTGCTGCTGGTGTACAGGCTTCTGGCGCTGCCCCTGCGCTATCGCAGGAATCTCTATCTCGCGATGCTGTGCATGTTGCCCATGCAGTGCATCTTCATTTACACGGGGCTCACGTTCGGCCTCGCGGACACCGGATTTGCGGTCGGCAATGCGGTAAATTTCATCTTTCTGCCCTGGGTGGTACTCGGCATCTACGCGCCCTTTCTGCCGTTGATCGATGGAAACCGCCTTTCCAGGTACTTCCGCTGGTCCATCTTCCTGACCGTGATCTGGGGAATCTTCCTCTTCGTCTGGCATCCGCTTACGGGGCATTTTGTGGAGATTCCGTACTTCACGGTGAACGCCGGCGACTATGGCGATCTGGAGTACACCAAGCACATCGCGCGCGGGCTCTTCCTGAAGCTGATCTCGACGTATAACAACGGCAATCTGTACGGCGTTGCGATGCTGATCTTCCTTCCGCTGTATGAGTTGCTGGAAGCAAAGGTGTGGCGCCGACGGTTGCTGAAGCTCGCCCTGGTGCTGACGCTGTCTCGTACGGTTTGGGTCGGCATCGTGCTCTACGAAGCGCTGCCGCTGATCACGCTGCTGGCGCGTCAGGCCAAGACGCTGCCGGTGCTGTACCTGGGCGACGCGAAGAACCGTGTGCTCGCGCTGATTGCGATCTCGACCATCATCTTTTCTTCGTTGGTGCTGAATGGTTCGGGGCTGGGCTTTCTGCTCGACCCGACGGCGGGCGGCCGACTCGGACAGTTGAACGCCATCACCGAGGCCGACTGGCTGCCGGTGCGCGGTCTGCAGGGGCTTTCCGAGGCCACGTACTCTTCCGCCACGTTCATGTACGGCTACTTTGGTCTCATCGCGTTTCTGCTGATGATGTGGGGCCCGATGTTGCTGCTGCTCGTGGACCGCTCGCCGCTCAAGTCGCCGACGCGGCTGGCCGCGTTGAAGGGCATCATCCTTTATTGCTTGGTGGCGACCATCGACGGCGGCATCAACTATCTGCCGGTAATGCTCTTCTTCTGGTTCGCTTATCTCATCTATCTGTACGGGTGGCCGGGTGAGGCGGAGGGCACGCTCGTGATCGCTACGCCGCAGAAGCGACGCGTGAAGAACAGCTTGTGGCGGAGGTTGCTGCCACGCAAGCCACGTGTCCCTAAGTCCAACGAAGAGCCGCAGCTGAATCCTGCGGCTTGAACGCACCAAGCACGACGGCAACGCAACGGAGATGCACGCTGGCCGCAAATCTCAAGAAGGTAGACTAGCCATTGATGAATCGCGCTGCCTGCACTATCGTTTCGCCGAACTATCTTGCCTATGCACGCACCCTTGGAGCGTCGTATCTTCGCGCGCATCCGGGCCATCGTTTTTTCGTGCTCATCGTTGCCAACCTGACCGATGCAACGCCGTTCCTCGGCGGCAGCTTTGAGCCGGTGATGCTGCATGAGATCGGCGTCGCCGACCTCCGCGCCGAGGCGATGAAGTACGACATCCTCGAGCTGAATACGAACGTGAAGCCGGCGTTCATGCTGCATCTTCTGGCCAAGCATCAGCTTGACACGCTCGTGTATCTCGACCCCGACATCTATGTCTACGCGCCGCTGGAGCCTGTGTTTGAAGTGTTGGACGCAGGCGCAAGCGCCGTGCTGACGCCGCATATGACCACGCCTGTGTGGGACGGAAAAGCTCCCGGCGAGCAGGACCTGCTGGTGAACGGAACGTACAACCTCGGCTTCATCGCCGTGAGCTCCAGCGAGGAGTCGCGCAAGCTGTTGCAGTGGTGGGATGTGCGCTGCCTCGAGGCCGGATACAGCGAAGGCCGCTCGGGCCTGTTCGTCGATCAGAAGTGGATCAACATGGTCCCCGGCTTGTTTGCCGACGTGCACATCTCGCGCAACGCGGGCCTGAACATGGCGTACTGGAACATCCACGAGCGCGGCATTCAGACCACCGCCGAGGGCTACATGGTGGAGAACGCAAACACCGCTCCGGTGCCGCTGCGCTTCTTCCATTTCAGCGGCATCGTTGTGACGGACGAGAGCGTTCTCTCGAAGCACACGAACCGCTACACGCTGGCTTCGCGTCCTGACCTCACGCAGCTTTTCGCAGACTACAAGGCCGCGGTGCGCGCGGAGAAGGCCGCTGCGTCTGCCGCAGAATCACTGCCGTATGGATTCGACGCGCTCAGCGATGGCACGACGATCACGCGTCTCGCGCGTCGCATCTACGCCGCGCATCAGAAACACTTCGTGGGTACCGATCCTTTCGACGCGAATGGACCGTTTGCGAAGTTCGCGAAGCAGCAGAAGCTTGTTGCTGGCGTTGTCGCGCCTGCGAAGGAGACGTGGAAGGACTTCAACCCGCGTGATCGCCGCGTGGACACGGTGCACAAGCTCTTCGGCTGGGCGTTGAAGCTCGTCGGTCCGCATAAGTATGAGCTGCTGATGCGCTACTTCGGCCACATCTCTATCCTGCGCAACCAGAGTGTATTTCTGCGCGATGCGCGTTGGCCTGAGGAAGGGAAGTAGCCGATGAAGCGTGCGCTCATCGTGAAGCTGGGGGCCATCGGCGATGTCGTCATGGCCATCCCCGCGGCGCGTGCGCTGCAGGCTGAAGGCTACGCGATCGATTGGGTCTGCGGCCGTGCGGCTTCTTCGATTCTCCAGCTCTATCCGTGGATCAACGTCGTCGAGGCGGATGATCGCGCGCTGCTATCGGGCAAGCCTGGCGCGATCTTTTCGCTGTGGCGCCGCTTGCTGCGTGCGAAGTATGACGTTGTCGCAACGCTCTATTACGACAGCCGCTATCGCATCCTGACGCTGCCGGTGCGCGCGTCGCGCAAGTTCCTGCTGTCGACGACGAAGCGTGAGTTTGCATTGCTGCCGGGGCGTCACCACACCGACGAGTATGCGCGTGTGTTGCGCGGGGCGAAGGACGATGTGCGACCACAGGCGCTGGCGCCTCTGCTGCCGGAGACGATGCCGGAGAGCCCGTTGGCGCGCGGCGAACGTGCTCGCGTGGTGATGATCGCCGCGGGCGCACGCAACGCGATGCGCGACGATGCGCTGCGTCGCTGGCCCGTGGAAAGCTACATTGCGGTAGCGCGTGAGTTGCAGGCGCGCGGGCATGAGATCGTGCTGGCGGGCGGGCCGGATGATCGCTGGGCATCGCCGTACTTCGAGCCGCTCGGCTTGGTGGATATGACGGCGAAGCTTTCGCTCGTGGAGATGGTTGGGCTGCTCAACAGCGCCGACGTGGTGTTGACGCATGACACCGGCCCGCTGCATCTGGCAGGTATCACGCGCGCGGGCATCGTCGCGGTCTTTGGGCCGGTCGATCCACACGGACGCTTGCCGCAGCGGCACAACTCGGTGGCGCTGTGGGGTGGTGCGGGCTTTGCGTGCCGACCTTGCTATGACGGTCGCGACTACGCGCCATGCTCGAACAACCTCTGTATGCAGCAGGTGACGCCCGGGATGGTCGTGGGCGAGGTGGAGACGCTGATCGCGGCTCGACGCGAAGGCAAGCCGTTGCTGCCGCGTGTGCGCGTGCCGAAGCAAACGGAGCCGTTGGTGCAGATCGGAGCCGGCGAGTGAGCGGGCGTGCGTTATTTCTGGACCGCGATGGCGTGGTGAATCACGAGGTCGGCTACCTGCACCGCATTGAAGATGTTCGCTGGGTGGACGGCATCTTCTCGTTGGCGCGCACGGCGGCGGAGCTCGGCTATCGCATCATCGTGGTGACGAACCAGTCCGGTATCGGCCGGGGGCTGTACACCGAGGCGCAGTTCCACACGCTGATGGACTGGATGCGTGCGGAGTTTGCCGCCAAGGGCGCTCGGCTGGATGCGGTGTACTTCTGTCCGTTTCACCCGCGTGAGGGCATAGGCGCGTATCAGCGCGAGCATGAAGACCGCAAGCCTGGACCGGGCATGTTGCTGCGCGGTGCCCGTGATCTTGGTGTGGACCTGTCGCGCTCGCTGATGGTGGGAGATCGCTGCTCGGACGTGGCCGCAGCGAACGCGGCGGGCGTGCCGCAGATGTTTCTACTGCCCGGCACCGAGGAAGCTGGGTGCGCGGGCAGGTTTACGGCGGTTGATTCGCTGGCTGCGGTGGAGCGCTGGATGCGCGAACAGGGGTAGGTACGAAAGCCGGGCGCCCCTGCCGCGCGGTGCTTTGCGCAGACGGCAGAATGCTTGGCCCGCTGTCATCCTGCGAACCCGTGTCTCAGAATCGAGACATGGGTCATCCGAATTATTCGGGCAGATCGGCTTCGGTGAGGAGCTTGCCGACGGCGTCCTTGGAGGAAACAGACGGCGTGAGGCCCTCAACCGGCCAGTCGATCTTCAACGTCGGATCGTTCCACAGGATCGATCGCTCGCCAGCAGGGTAGTAGCCGCGGGTGGTCTTGTAGAGCACCTCGGCGGTTTCCGAGAGCACAAGAAATCCGTGGGCAAACCCTTCGGGAATCCACAGCATTTCCAGCTGGTTATCCTCGGTGCGGGGCTTCAGATGGAAGCCTGCCCATTTGCCGAAGTGGGGTGAGGATTTGCGGATATCCACGGCGACATCCCAGATGTGGCCGCTGAGGACGCGGACGAGTTTACCCTGGGGCTGGCCGAGCTGGTAGTGCAGGCCGCGGAGCACGCCGCGCACCGAAAAAGACTGGTTATCCTGCGCGAAACTGGCGGGCAGGCCGCTCTGTTCGAAGCGCTCAGAGTTGAAGGTTTCCGTGAACCAACCACGGTCATCGCCGAAAAGTTTCGGACGGACGAGCTGAACGCCAGGCAACGAGGTTTCGAGAATCTGCATCTGTACGATTACACCATGATCTCTGGGCACGCCATCAGGCGTACCGGGACAAGATTCGGCAGCCCAGAAAACTTCATGGGAACTAGCCGCAACTTTTGCTCGCTGAAGTAGTTACAATTGGAAACACACCTTGTTGCTGTTGCTGATCTGATTCATCTGGCGTTTCCCTTTAGCGGGCATACTCGTTTTGACAGATCTCGGAGATAAGAGATCGTCGCTACAAGCGAATGTTTCACTTCCTGGTTTTGGAGTGCGCCTGATGTCTGCAGAAACGCAAGAAATACAAACGGAACGCACCAGCGTCTTGTCGTCGCCCACCGGTTTTGCGACGGAGGCGACCTGGAATGCGTACTCGACTCCGAGGCCCCGCGTCGCCAGCCCTACCCGTCGTTTCAGCTATCGCGTCGTCAAACGCGCGTTCGATGTGCTTGCCGTACTCGCCGTATCGCCGATCCTTGTCCCGCTCTTTGCGGTGATTGCGTTGGCCGTGCAGCTCAGTTCTCCGGGCCCGGTTTTCTTCTCGCACCGCCGCATTCGATCGCATGGCGACTTCTTCTCCATGTGGAAGTTCCGCACCATGTGCGTGAACTCGGCTGAAGTGCTCGAGGAGTACCTCGCCAAGCATCCGGAAGCGCGCGCCGAGTGGCGCGAGACCCACAAGCTCACCAAGGACCCGCGTGTGACGCGCGTTGGCAACTTCCTGCGCCGCACCTCGCTCGACGAGCTGCCGCAGCTTTGGAATGTTTTGACCGGTTCGATGAGCCTGGTCGGTCCGCGTCCCATCGTTGCCGCCGAGGTTGAGAAGTATGGCGATGAATTCGCTGCTTACGCAGCGGTGAAGCCCGGTGTGACGGGACTCTGGCAGGTTTCGGGCCGCTCGAACACCTCGTACGACGAGCGCGTGAAGTACGACCGCCAGTATGCGCAGGAGTGGTCGCTGCGTATGGACCTCATGATCCTGGTGCGCACCGTGACCTCGGTGTGGCATGGCGACGGCGCGTACTAAAGTAGCCGAGAAAAAGTAGCCGATAAAATTACAAGATGAAGCGTGGCAGTCGCATGAACCGTGTGCTCGACTTTTGGGTCGGCACACCGGTGCTCAACCTACTCGCGACCTTTCGTCGCCGCCGCAAGCCTCCGACGCAAATCCTGCGTCTGGGCGTGATGTGCTCGCCTGCACTCGGTGACACGCTGTTGTTTTCCGCGGCACTCCAGGACCTTCGCGCGGCGTATCCGCAGGCGCACATCACCCACATCTGCATGAAGCAGAATCTTGCCGCGGCGGAGATCATCCCCGGTGCGGACGAGCGTTTGCTGATCAGCCTGACGGACCCGAAGGGCACGATCCCGAAGCTGCGAGCGCAGCGCTTCGATGCGCTGGTGGATTTCTCGAGCTGGCAGCGGCTGACGGCGTTTTATTCGCTGATGTCGGGCGCGAAGTACATTGCGGGCTTTGCCACGAAGGGGATGCGCCGCAGCCGCGGATATGACCGCACGGCAGAGCATCGCAATGATCGTCACGAGATCAAGAACTTTCGTGCGCTGGTCGAAGGTTGCGGGCTGGTCTCTGCGCCGTTCCATCACCATGAACCCGCGTTGTTGCTGGACGAGAGCGGCCCCATGCCGTTCGCCGAGGAGCCGGATCTGATTGCGTTCCACCTCTGGGCTTCCGGGCAGAACTCGCACCTGCGCGAGTGGGATGACGCAAATTGGATCGCGCTGGCGAAGGCGATTGCGCGCCCGGAGACTCTCTTCCTCATCACCGGCGGCCCAGGCGATCGCGAGCGCTCCGAGCCTTTTGTCGCGGCGATGAACGCGGCGGGAATCCGCACGCAGAGCTTCGTGAGCCCCGATGGGTTTCGTACGTTGACGCGCGTGCTGAAGCGTTGCCGCGCCGTGGTGAGCGTGAACACCGGCGTGATGCATCTGGCCGCCGTCGCGGGTGCGCCGACGGTCTCGCTGAACGGCCCCACCGCGGAGCATCGCTGGGGCGCGCGTGGGCCGCGCGTGGCGAATGTACAGCCTGCCGACGGTAGCGGCGGCTACCTGCATCTTGGCTTCGAGTTTGGTGAGAACCCCGCGCACGTGATGCCGCAGATCCTGGTGTCGCAGGCGATCGACGCCGTGCGTCAAGTGGAAGCGGTGCGCTAATGCAGCGAATGCGCGATGTGCTGAAGAGCTCGCTGGGACGCAGTCTGTCCGAGTTGGGGGACGAAGACCGCCTCGCCGCAGCGTGGCAGGTTGTGTGCGGGGCTGCGCTGGCCGCGCACGGCAGCGTCTCGCACCTCGACGCGGAGCACGTGGTGCACGTCACGGTGGACTCCGAGGAGTGGTTCAGTGTCTTCATGGACCGGCGATCCTCGATCGTGAGCGAACTGGCGCGCGTCGCGAAGGTGCGGCTTGACGGGATACACTTTGCAAAGGCCCGCATGGCTCGCTGAGAGGGCGGGGCAATGGAACGCGGACAAGGAAACGAACAGATGAGTGAAACTTCAAACAGCGCTGTCTCGATCGACGAAGTGCGGCATGTGGCCGCGCTGGCGAATGTCGAGCTGACGGCGGAAGAGTTGCCGCGCATGGCGCGCGACCTCAACGCGATTCTTGGCTACATCGCCGAGTTGAACGAGTTGGACACCACGGGCATTGCGCCGATGGCGCAGGCCAGCGAAGCGCTGGGCCTGACGCCCGCCGCGCATGGTGAGACGCTGCGTGTGGATGAGGTTCGCCCGTCGGTGGACCGTGCCGCCGTGATGGCAGAGGCGCCGGAGACCGATGGCCGCTTCTTCAAAGTGCCGAAGGTCATTGAGAGATAAGCGAGAAGATGAACGGACCGCATAACGAACTGGAAACTCTTTCGCTCGGCGTTGCACGCGAGCGTGTTGTTGCTGGCACCGTGTCAGCAAGCGCACTGGCGGAGCAGCATTATGAGCGCATCGCCGCGCTGGACGTGCGCGAGAACGATGGCATCAACAGCTACCTGGCGCTGACGAAGGAGCGCGCGCTCGCGCAGGCGGAGAAGATCGACGCTGCGGCCAAGGCGGGCAATCCGCTCGGCCCGCTGGCGGGTGTGCCGATCGGCATCAAGGACGTGCTGACGATGATCGGCGCGCCTTCGACCGCTGGCTCGAAGATTTTGAAGGGCTACCACCCGCCCTACGATGCGACGACGGTGCAGAAGCTGGAAGCTGCGGGCGCTGTGCTGCTCGGCAAGCTCAACTGCGACGAGTTCGCGATGGGCTCGTCGAACGAGAACTCCGCGTACGGCCCGGTGAAGAACCCGAAGGCGCTCGACCGCGTGCCTGGTGGGTCGTCGGGTGGCTCGGCTGCGGCTGTGGCTGCGGGGCTTTGCGTGGCTTCGTTGGGTACCGACACCGGCGGCTCGATCCGTCAGCCTGCGGCGTTCTGCGATGTCGTGGGCGTGCTGCCGACGTACGGTCGCGTGTCGCGCTTCGGCTTGATCGCGTTTGCGTCTTCGCTGGATCGTGTGGGTCCGTTCACGCGTTCGGTCGCCGATGCGGCGACGATGCTCGGCGTGCTTGCCGGGCAGGATGCCAGGGACGCGACGAGCTCTGAGCAGCCGGTGGCGGATTACGTCGCAGAGCTTGCGAAGCCTGTTGCAGGGCTGAAGATCGGCGTACCGGAAGAGTACTTCGGCGAAGGTCTTGACCCTGAGATTCGCGCCTCGATCGAGAAGTCGCTTGATGATCTACGCGCTGCCGGATGCACGATTGAGAAGGTCTCGCTGCCGCACACGAAGTACGCGGTGCCGACCTACTACGTGATTGCGACCGCCGAGGCGAGCTCGAATCTTTCGCGCTTCGATGGCGTGCGTTTCGGCCATCGTACGACGGATGGCAATACGCTTTCGGCGATGTATCAGCACTCGCGTGATGAGGGCTTCGGCGCTGAGGTGAAGCGTCGCATCGTGCTGGGCACATATGCGCTCTCGTCGGGCTATTACGACGCGTACTATCGCAAGGCGCAGCAGGTTCGTATGCTGCTCGCGAAGGACTTCCTCGCTGCGTTTGCGAAGGTCGATGCGATCGTGTGCCCTGTGACGCCGACGCCGCCGTTCAGGCTCGGCGAGAAGACCGATGATCCGCTGAAGATGTACCTCGAGGACATTTACTCGGTGGCCGCGTCGCTGGCGGGCATCTGCGGCATGAGCGTGCCTGCGGGCTACACGTCGGCGGGTTTACCGATCGGCGTACAGGTGCTGGCGAAGCCCTTCAATGAAGCGACGATGCTGCGTGTGGGCTCGGCGATGGAAGCGGCACGCAAAGCGTAAAGCTTGCATCCAAACAAACAGCGCGGCGCTCGAATCTTCGAGCGCCGTTTACTTTGAGCACGCCGTTTACTTTGAGCGCACCGTTTGTTTCCGCGCAGGAGATGTTGATTGATGAAGTTCCGCGTTGCCACGATGACTTTGCTCGCAGCTACAGGCCTTCGCGCGCAGACAACGCAGCCCGTCGTACAGCAAACGGTGACAGTGACCGCAACGGATCGTGGACTTGCGAATGTATCGGACGAAGCCAGCAGCGTGGCGGTGCTGACGCCATCGCAGTTGCAGCAGGCGCCGGGCCTGACGCTCGATGATGCGCTGCATGCGGTCGCGGGCTTTCAGCTTTTTCGTCGCACGAGTTCGTGGACAGCGAACCCTACTTCCGCCGGCGTGAGTCTGCGCGGGCTTGGCTCTACAGCAGCGAGTCGCACGCTGGTGGTGAGCGATCAGGTGCCGCTGACGGATCCGTTCGGTGGGTGGGTGCATTGGAATGAAGTGCCTGCACTCGCGGTGCGAGAGGTGGACGTCGTGCGTGGCGCGAGCAGCACGCTCTATGGCTCGTCGGCGATTGCAGGGGCGATTGATGTCGTTCCACGCGTGGCTGCGCCTGGGCTCGTCATGGAGATGAACGCTGGCGGCGCGCAGCAGTCAACGGGTCTTGGAGACTTGCTGTTGAGCGGCGGATCGCAAACACTGTCGGCACTTGGTGCGCTGAGTGTGTTGTCGACCGGCGGCTATGTGCCGACGGCCCCGTGGCTGCGTGGTCGCATCGATTCGCAATCGAACGTAGTGAGTGAAGCTGCGCGCACGGAACTGCGATCCGCCGCGCTCACGCACACGAGCCTCTTCCTGCGTGGCAACATGCTGAACGAAGCGCGCGGTAACGGCACGCCTGCGCAAACGAACGGCACGCGCTTGTGGCGCTATGCCGCAGGTGGTGATTGGCAGCAGGCGCAATCGACCGCGGCGTTGCGTCTCTATGGTTCGCGCGAGGCGTATCGGCAGAGCTTTTCGAGCATCGCGAGCGATCGCAATTCAGAAGCGCTCACCAAGCTGCAGCGTGTGCCGCTGAATGAATTGGGCCTTGTGGCGCAGGCGTCTCACGCGTTTGCGCAGAGCCTGTTTGCGTCGCTGGGGTTTGATGTTCGCGACGTACGCGCGACGGATGCGGAGACGCCTGTATCGGTTGGCGTGCAAGGTATGACGACCGCGATCAGCGCACGGCAGCGCGTGATGGGCGGGTACGCTGATGGCATCTGGCAGCCGAAGCAGTGGTCGGTGTCCGCATCGGTGCGCGTGGACAGCTTTCGCACCTTCAACGCGCGCAGCGTGACGGGTGTGAGCGCGGCGACAGCTTTGTCGCAGATCAGCGAGTTGGTGGCGAGTCCTCGACTGGGTGTGGTGCGCAAGTGGGGCAAGAACTTTTCGCTCAGCGCAGCGGCGTTCCGCGCGTTTCGTGGGCCGACTTTCAACGAGCTTTATCGCACCGGACAGGTGGGGCAGCAATTGACGCTGGCCAACAATAGCTTGCTCGCAGAGCGCGCAACAGGGATTGAAGCAGGCGGTGAGTACGCGCATGCCCGCTACGGCCGTGTGCGTTCGACGTTCTTCTGGACCGAAGTGAATCGGCCTGTCTTCGCGGTGTTGCTTTCGCAGACCACCACCTCGCAGACGCTGCAACGACAGAACCTCGGGCAGATTCGCTCGCGCGGACTGATGCTCGAAGCGCAGAGCGCGACGAAGCATGGTGTCGATGCGAGTGTGAGCTATCAATTCGCTGCGGCGACAGTGACCGCGTTCCGCACAGACTCCACCGCGCAGCCGAACCTGTTGGGGAAGTGGATTCCCGAGGTCGCGCGCAACGCGTTTGTGGGTACGGTGAACGCGCGCAACGCGAAGCTGGCGAACCTGCATGTGACGGCGAGCTATCAAGGCAAGCAGTTCGATGATGCGTTGAACACGCTGGTGTTGCATCCGTATGCTCGCGTGGATGCAGAGGCTGATCGCTCTTTGTGGCGAGGCCTGTCGATGTATGCGGGGGCGCAGAATTTGCTCGATCGCACGATTGAAGCGGGGCGCACACCGACGTTGACTCTGGCTTCGCCGCGACTCGTGCGCGCGGGCATGCGTTACACGTTCTCGCGCTGACGTCTGCTGCGGACCAGCACGCGGCCGCCGCCTGCATCGATCACTTCTGCACGTACGTTGGCCTGCGCCACAAGTGCTCGCCACTCGTCGAGCGAGAACGCGCGACGAAACGAGATATCCCCATCCTCAAGCACGAAGCGATGCCAACGAAAAACGCGTGCCAGCAGCACGAAGATCTTCGCGGCGCGCTCGGAGCGTCGAAGATCGCTGATCATCCACGCTTCTCGCGCTTCATCGCAGCGTTGCAGCAGGCGAACGACGTCTTTATCGCGCAGATGATGCGCCATCAGCGAGCAGGTGATGACGTCGACATCAAGCGTGGTTGTAAGCGCATCTGCAGTAAGCCAGTGAAATGTCTGCTGCGGTACGTGCGCCTGCTCATCGAGTTCTTGTGCAAGGCGCATCGCGTACGGATGCAGGTCGATACCTGTAAGTCGTAGCGGCACACTGAGCGGCGCGGCCCATCGGCGTAACGGGCGCAGCAGGTCGCCTTGTCCGCAACCAAGATCGACGACATGAAGCGGTCGCGTGCCAACGCCGGTGCGCGTGATGACCTCCGCCACCAGCGCGACGAACGGCTTGAACGCGCGCGTGAGCTTGTTGGCTTTGCCCATGTCGAGCATGGCGCGGCGATACTCCGCATAGGTGCATGGGCCGTCGAGGTGCTCGTGCAGGTCGTACGTGCGCACCTCGAAGCCGGGCAACGCAGGTGGCGTTGCTGCTTCAAGCGGCGGTGGCGCAGAGGAGTTCACGAAGGCTATTGTCGCATTGCGAATTCGGCAGAGAGGAGCAGTGCAAAACTTCGCGCAACTCTTCGCTGTAAGGTGCGTTTACTTGAATGCACGATGGCTCAAGCAGCCATCCTCGCAGGAGGTAGTGAGATGACGAACATGATTCAGAAGCTTGCCACGAAGACCAACCTGAAGCGCGTGCTGGGTGCAGGCGCGCTGGCTGCAGCGATGTTCGCCGTAGCTACTCCGAAGGCCGAAGCGCAGCGTGTCTTCTTTGGTGTGCATGTGGGCGGGCCGCGCTACTTCGCGCCTGTACCGCCTCCGCCTGCCTACTACGGCTATGGCTACGGATATCACTATGGCCCGTATGGCTATCGCCACTACGCACCGCCGCCCCCGCCGCGTTACTACGGCCATCGCTGGTAAGCGAGGCGCAAACGCACGAAGGCCGCTCGAGGAGAGCGGCCTTCGTCTTTAGAGAGGCTGATAATAACGCAACGATGTGTCGGCGCAGGAGAAGCAAAGTCGCACGCCATCGCGCTCGATGAAGCGATCGAAGTTTACGCCTTCACCGCATTGTGGGCAGAGGACGCGCTCGCCTTTGTAGCCTGGGAACTCGCTCGGCGGTAGCGGCACACGCACCCACTCGGTGGCAAAGAGTTCGTCATCGGGCATCTCACGGTAAGCCGTCATCTGCTGCACGTTTTTCTCAAGCGAGGGGTAAAGCTCTTTGGCGCGCGCCTTCGAGCTTTCTTTGGCGACAACACGCAGGCCTTTGTATTCGTCGCTGCCTAGCGAGGCGTTGAGGTCGACGAACGTCGCTGCCATCTTGCCCCAGTCGCGCAGCTTCAAGGCGCGCTTGCCAACGCGCGCCGCGGTGACGACGCCGATCGCGTCTGTAGCGCAGCGATCGATCTCGACGAAGACCACGAGGCGTTTGCGATCAGGGTTCAGCCCGCCATCGGCGAGATGACGCTGACGAGGATCGCCGACGCCAAGTTCACGCAGCGCGAGCATCGCCATGCGCACGCCGAGCACCTGGCCCGCGCACAGGTGGCCGTGCGCGCGTTCGGCTTCGAGCAGGAGTTCATCGAGAGAGGCGGCGGTCAAGGCAACGTTCATGGCTGATTTGATGCTACGCGCTTGCTGCATCGGTGCTGCGCGTGGGAGCATCGAAAACGTATGGCAGACTCGAACTTCAAGCCCACGCAATGGTGGCAGACCGGTGTGGTCTACCAGGTGTATCCGCGCTCGTTTCAAGATACCGACGGTGACGGCGTTGGCGACCTGCGCGGCATCATCGCGCGACTCGACTACTTCCGCTCGCTTGGCGTGGACGCGATCTGGATTTCGCCGTTCTATCCATCGCCGATGGCGGACTTCGGCTACGACGTTGCGGACTACACCGATGTGGATCCGCTCTTCGGCACGTTGGCGGATTTCGATGAGCTGTTAGCTGAAGCGCACAAGCGCGGTCTGCGCGTGGTGCTCGACTTTGTGCCGAACCATACTTCGGATCTTCATGCGTGGTTTCTGGAGTCGCGCTCGTCGCGAGACAGCGCGAAGCGCGATTGGTATGTGTGGCACGATGCTCCACCCGCGGGTGATGATTGGAAGCCCGCAGCAGAACGTTTGCCAAACAACTGGCAGTCGCACTTCGGCGGCTCGGCGTGGGCGTGGGATGATCGGACGGAGCAGTTTTATCTGCACTCGTTTCTGCGGCAGCAGCCGGACCTGAACTGGCGTAATCCTGCGGTGCGCCTAGCGATGTATGACGCGATGAAGTTCTGGCTGGATCGCGGCGTCGATGGCTTCCGCATGGACGTGTTGTGGCTGCTGACCAAGGATGAGTTCTTCCGAAACGATCAGCAGAACCCGCAGGACCCTAACTCGCTGCTGCGCACGGCTACGGCGAACCAGCCGGAGACGCATGAGATCGTCGCCGAGATGCGCAAACTGCTGGACAGCTATGGCGATGCGCTGAAGCCCGATGAGCCGAACGTGCGTGGTGTATCGAACCGTGTGTTGATCGGCGAAATCTATTTGCCGCTGCCTGAGTTGGTGAGTTATTACGGCGCGTCCTCTGAGGATGCGAAGCAAGACGCGCTGCCGCAGTTGAGCGGTGCGAATCTGCCGTTCAACTTTCATCTGATTCAAACGCGTTGGGAGGCTTCGGCGATCGCGGACGTGATCAACGAGTATGAGCGCGTGCTGCCGCAGGGCGCGTGGCCGAACTATGTGCTGGGCAATCATGATCAGAAGCGCCTGGCCACGCGCATCGGCAAGCAGCAGGCGCGTGCCGCTGCGATGCTGCTGCTGACGCTGCGCGGCACACCGACGCTGTATTACGGCGATGAGCTCGGCATGGAGGATGTGCCGATAACGCCCGCGCAGGTGAAGGACCCTGCAGCGAAGAATGATCCTGCAGCGGGACGCGATCCGGAGCGCGCGCCGATGCTGTGGGTGCCTGCGGAGAATGCGGGCTTTACGTTCCCCGACGTGAAGCCGTGGCTGCCGATAGAGCGCGAGTACGAGACGAAGAATGCGGCGGTGTTGTCGCGTGATCCGAAGTCGATCTTCACGCTGTATCGCACGCTGCTGCACTATCGCCGCACGTATGACACGTTGCATGTGGGCGGTCTGAGCGATGTGCGCGCTGAAGGTTCGGTGTTGCGCTACAAGCGCACCACGCCGGTCGATGGCGAGAGCACTGACTTCCAGGTGCTGCTCAACCTCGGCAGCGAGATCGCAACGGTGCAATGCGCGAAGGGCAAGGTGCTGGTGACGACGCTGCTCGATGGTGCGGGTGCCGAGGTGGAGGGCGATGTAACGCTTGAGGCAGGCGAGGGGTTGCTGATCGCGCTGGAGGACTAGAGCATCGTCCAGCTCTGCGGCCTCGTATCATCGACGCCCGAGCGAATCTCCTGAAGGAGATTGTCGAAGCTGAGAGGTTGAACGATGCAGCCACGCGCGGTCTGGAGCATCCCATGCGGCGCTTGGGCTGCAAGCGCTTCGAAGCGTTGTGGCGCGAGTGTGTGTAAGCCCGCAAGCGCGTAGGCCTTGCCCTCAAGCGTCTCGGATTCTGCGTAGAGACGTTCGAGGTCTGCGATAGCCTGCTTCTTTGGCTCACTCAGCACGTAGCGCAGCGAGCGCTCACCGCCGCTTTCGATGCCTGCGATGCCGATGCCACCGATGGCAAAGAGGTCCTGGCTCTTCAGCAGTTCGAAGGCGCGGGCCTGATGCTGCACGCGAAGATGATGCGCCCAGAGCCCAGCGCACACGGCAAGCATGAGTAGAGAAAGTGTCATGGCACGAAGAAACGCGCGCATACGGCAAACCTCCGGGAGGATGGTGCCACCACTTTGTTAGTATGCGCATACGAACCGCTATGAACAAGGTCACTCCATTTCTCTGGTTCAACGACAACGCGGGAGAAGCTGCGGAGTTCTACCTGCAGCTCTTTCCTCATGCGAAAAAGCTCAGCGAGTTACGCTCGATGGGCGTCGGGCCGTGGCCTGAGGGCAAGATCGCGACCGTGGTGATTGAGCTTGAGGGCCAGCAGATCACGATGCTCAACGGCGGGCCAGCCTATGCGATCACGCCAGCAATTTCGTTCACCGTGCAATGCGCGACGCAGGAGGAGATCGACTACTACTGGGACAAGCTTGAAGCCGCAGGCGGAAAGCCGATGGCCTGTGGTTGGATCACTGATCACTTTGGGTTGTGCTGGCAGATCGTGCCGGAAAACGTAGGAGAGGTCATCCAGCATCCCAAGGCCATGGCCGCGATGATGCAGATGATCAAGTTTGATATCGCAAAGCTGAAAGCGGCCGCGCTCGAAGAGTAGTGAACGCTGCAAGGGAACTGCGCGGGATAGCGCTGCGTACTGCAAGATGAAGACAGGAGGGCCACGACGATGAACTTTCGCATTGCACGCAACGGGCAGATCTTCGGGCCTTACACCGAAGAGGATGTACGCCGCTATATGGCCAGCGGAAACATTTTGCCGACGGACCTGGCACAGGCCGAAGGCACGGAAGACTGGCTGCCGGTTGCTGAACTCTTTCCGCCCGCGCCACTGACCGGACAGGTGCCGCCGACGGCGTACCCCGGTGGGCTGCCACGGCTTTTTCCTGATCCTCCGGACCTGCCGTGGTGGGTCGTGCTGCTTGGCTCGATGTTCACGCTGGGCTTGTTCACCGTGGTGTGGGGCATCGTGCAGTCAGGTTGGCTGCGCCGCATCGACCGCACGAGCATCTCGATCTATCTCTACCTGGCGAACGCGGTGATCTTCTGCCTGCGTCTGCCGTCGATCTTCCATAGCGTGCACCACAACGTGTATGGCACGGGCATCGACGCTGATCCGCATCGCTTCCTGCAGGTGATCGCGTTTGTGCTGTTCCTGCTGACGCGCTTCATGTTCCGCTCGGAGTTGCTGAAGCATTTCAACGAGGCAGAGCCGATCGGGTTGCGACTTGGCGGCGTGATGACGTTCTTCTTCGGCGTGACGTACTTCCAATACCACTTCAACCGCATCAACGAGCTGAAGCGAGCGTTGCGCGTGAGCGTGCCAGAGTAAGACGAGGGTCCAGGGCCCAGGGCTTAGGGGCCAGGCTCAGGCTCAATAGCGCAGGAAGCTCTGAAGCGCTCTGAGTCTTTGCGGAACATTGTCCAGGCGAAAGGCAACGGCCTCTCCCGAAGGAGAGGCCGTTGCTGTTTTCTGGACCCTGGGCCCTAAGCCCTGGACCCTCGTACCTAGCCTGCAGCTTCCGGCGAATTCTCCGGAGTCTTCGGTGCGTCGCCGGCACCCGGCTTGCGGATGTCGATGCCACCCTTGAAGAAGGCACCGTCTTCGATGGAGATGCGGGCTGCGATGACGTCGCCGGTCAGCGAGCCTTCAGCGCGGATGTCGATACGGTCAGCTGCCTGGCAGTTGCCACGCACCTTGCCGAGTACGACGATCTCGCGAGCCGAGATGTTTGCAGCCACCTGGCCGTTGCGGCCGATGGTCACGCGGTTGCCGGGCAGGTTGATCGCGCCCTCGACCTTACCGTCGATGTAGAGCGACTCCGAGCCCGAGAGCTCACCCTTCACGATGAGGCTCTTGCCGATCGTTGCCTGGTCGCCGGCAGCAGCCGAGACGGGCGAGGAGGTAGGAGCGGTCGGACGTGCCGGCTCGAAGCTGGGCGCTCCACCGGAAACGGAGGGAGCGGGGCGCTGGGGTTCAGGAGTTGCGGGCGTCGTGCCGGGCTGATTCGGTTTCCACATAATTCGGTATGGATGTCCTTTCGTTCTTTCGCGCGGGGGAGGTGGCGGATGTGTCTAGCACGCCCGGGGACAACTGCGCTTCGTCCACGATACTACTTCGTCAACAGTAACGACCTGTGGAACACCTGATGTTGTCGGTGCCAAGTTAGTAACGTCGAAAGCCTCTGAAGTGAGGTAAGAGCTTTATTCGTCCGAGTTGTCGTTGTCTTCGATCAAAGCGGTGAGGCCGCTGATGGAGATTGTGACGTCTTTCAGGCCCGTCGGGTGAAAGGTGGCGCGCATCGGCAGGCGTTGCCAGGTGGTGGCGGCGCAGGCCGGGTGAGGGATCGGCTCCGGCGGCCAGAAGCTCAGCTTTTGCGAGACGGCCGGGCGACGGGAGCCGAGTTCAATCACTACAGCCTGCAGCGTGCTCGACTTTGCGGTCAGATGCAGGCCGCAATAGGCGGCGAAGTCTCGATACCAGATGATTTCGGAGACCTGCGGGTCAAAGTCCGGCAGATGCAGCGCGGAGACCCGTGCGCTGACGCGGTCCACCGAGAGCCAGGGCCCCGGCTGCCAGACCCATCGGGGAGCTTCGCCCGGCAGCGCGTCGTTCACGTGCAGAACGCGGCGAATGACGAAGGTGCGGTCGGTGATCTCGTGCATGTCGCCGACCGTCCACTCGCGGACCTTGCCGTCGACGATGAGCGGACGAACCTTGAGGCTGGTGGAGTCCTCGCCCTTCGTGTCCGGGGTCGCTTCGGGCGGCGTGTACGGTACACGTTTTGCAGCGCCCAGGGCGACGGTGTGGACCTTCACGGCGTGGGCCAGCGGCAGAAAAACGGGCGCAAAGAGGCCCAGAAGCAGCAGTAAAGCTCGGCGGATGGTCTGCATGAGCGCAGGTTAGCACTACAAATAGTGCAAAGCCGCTTCGGGGAAACGAATAATACGCCTCGCGCAAGAAAAAGAGGGAAGGATCTTTGGAAAATATCCACAGTTGGGGTAGACTTGGAGATGGTGCGTGAACCTTCCACCGTCTCTATGCGACCGACTGCCGGTTGCAGGAGCCACAGAAGCCCACGAAACAGGTAGTACTGGCACGAAATTGACCAGGCCCAATGCCCGGTCAGAGGAGAGCGTTTGTCGAAGGAAGATGCAATTGAGGTAATGGCAACGGTGGTCGACATCTTGCCGAACGCGTTGTTCAAGGTCGAGCTCGAGAACAAGCATCAGGTTCTTGCGCACGTATCAGGGCGCATGCGTAAGAACTTCATCCGCATTCTCACCGGCGATCGCGTAGCTATCGAGCTAAGCCCGTACGACCTGAGCCGCGGCCGTATCGTTTACCGCTACAAGTAAACGTTCGGTCAACCCAGAACAGCTTCACCGTAAGGAAGAGGAATCATGAAGGTCCGTGCGTCTGTAAAGCCGATCTGCGACAAGTGCAAGGTGATTCACCGCAAGGGTGTCGTTCGCGTCATCTGCGAGAACGCCAAGCACAAGCAGCGCCAGGGTTAAATCCCCGGCACGACACGTGGCCCCACCGGGCGAGTTCTCCGCAGTCAAGGAGTGCGATGAACCCGGAGGAGATAGAAGTTTCAAGCGAAGTGCTTGCAGCCGATATCAGCCGCGATACCAGTAACCCCGCTCACGAGGCGTAGATCCTCCGAGCCCCAACCGAAAGGCTCCCCATGGCACGTATTGCCGGCGTCGACCTGCCCCCCAATAAGCAGGCTCGCATTGCCCTCCAGTACATCTATGGCATCGGTGCTCCCCGCGCTTTGACGATTCTCGCCAAGGCCGGCATTGACCCGATCGCGAAGATGAACACGCTGGACGAAGATCAGCTCAACAAGATCCGCTCTGTCATCGAACAGGAAGGCGGCATCGAGGGCGATCTCCGCAAGGAAATCTCGCTCAACATCAAGCGCTTGATGGAAATCCAGTCGTTCCGTGGTATCCGCCACCGCCGCAACCTGCCGGTTCGCGGTCAGCGCACCCACACCAACGCTCGTACCCGCAAGGGCCCGCGTAAGGGCACCGTTGCCGGTAAGAAGAAAGTGACCAAGTAAGCCATGGCAAAGACACAGCAGAAGAGTGCCGGCGCTAAGGCTGGCAAGGGCAAGAAGTTTAAGAAGCGCGAGCGGAAAAATGTTCCGTACGGTCTGGTATTCATCCAGGCTTCGTTCAACAACACGATCGTGACGATCACCGACCAGCAGGGCAACACGCTGTCGTGGAAGAGCTCGGGTTCGCTCGGCTTCCGCGGCTCGCGTAAGGGCACGCCGTTCGCGGCACAGCAGGCTGCAGTGAATGCTGCCAACGCTGCTCGTGACCACGGTCTGCGTTCGGTGGACGTTCGCGTCGCTGGCCCGGGTTCGGGTCGTGAGTCGGCAATCCGTGCACTGGCTGCTGCGGGCATCGAGGTTCGCTCGATCCGCGACGTCACGCCGATGCCGCACAACGGCTGCCGTCCGCCGAAGCGCCGCCGCGTATAAGTCAGGGGTCAGGGTCCAGGGCCCAGGGTTCAGAAAGCGTAAGCTGCTGAGCTCTGGGTGCTGGCCTTGATCTGTTTTCTGGACCCTGGGCCCTAAGCCCTGGACCCTAGTTTTTGGATCGTGACGAAGGGCAAGCCAGCCCGTAAAACGATCGACCACAGAAGTAATTGGAGAGAAAAGACAATGGCTCGTTATACAGGCCCCGTTTGCCGTATGTGCCGCCGCGATGGCGTGAAGTTGTTCCTCAAGGGACCGAAGTGCTTTACCGAGAAGTGCCCGGTAGAGAAGCGTAACTTCCCCCCGGGACAGCATGGTCAGTCCAAGAAGGTGAAGAAGGTTGTCGGCTACGGTCTGCAGCTTCGTGAGAAGCAGAAGGCCAAGCGCATCTACTTCACGCTCGAGACGCAGTTCCGTGCGTACTACGAGAAGGCTTCGACCCGTCACGGCGTTACCGGCGACTTGCTGCTCCAGCAGCTCGAGACCCGTCTCGACAACGTGACCTACCGCCTCGGTTTCGCGATCTCGCGCCGCCAGGCTCGTCAGGTTGTTCGTCACGGCCACGTGCTGGTGAACGGTAAGAAGGTAAACATTCCGAGCTACCAGTGCAAGGTAGGCGATGTCATTTCCGTTCGTGAGAAGTCGAAGGAAATGGCGATCCTTGGTTCGTCGCGCGAGTTCCTCGCCGGCCAGAACAAGGTGACCTGGATCGAGTTCGCGGCCGATGGCCTGTCGGGCAAGATCGTATCGCTGCCGAAGCGCGAAGACATCCAGCTGCCGGTCAACGAACAGCAGATCGTCGAACTGTACAGCAAGTAATAGGGGACAGGGCTTAGGGCCCGGGGCTCAGAAGGCAAGCCTTTCTGCGCTCGGGTTCTAAGTCCTCCTCGAGTAAGTTTTTCTGGGCCCTGAACTTGGGCCCTGAACCTGAGTTTCACCCCTGAACCCTCGCAGAATGCTTCGCGGAGGCAGGAAGAAAGGAACCACCATGCTTTGGAGAGGTTTTCAGAAGCCCAAGCGTCTTGCTGTTGATCAGGAGACCCTGACCGCCAACTATGGCAAGTTTTCCGCCCAGCCGTTTGAACGCGGTTTCGGCACCACGGTCGGCAACGCTCTGCGCCGCACGCTGCTTTCGTCCATCGAAGGCGCGGCTGTCACGGCTGTCCGTATCGAGGGTGTGCTGCACGAGTTCCAGGCGATTGCTGGCGTTGTTGAAGACGCGACCGACATCATCCTGAACCTGAAGCAGATTCCCTTCAAGCTCAACGGCGAAGGCCCCAAGGCCCTCTACATCCACGCCGATCAGGCTGGCGTTATCACCTCGGGCATGATCGAGGCTGACAACGATGTCGAGATCCTCGATCCGAACGTGTACATCTGCACGGTTTCGGAAGGCGGCCGCATCGACATGGAAATGCGCTTGAAGCGTGGCCGCGGCTACGTTTCGGCCGACAAGAACTTTGATTCGGACCTCGGTATCGGCTTCATCCCCGTGGACTCGGTGCACTCGCCGGTTCGCAAGGTGAACTACCTGGTCGAAGCAGCGCGTCTCGGTCAGATCACCGACTACGACAAGCTGACGCTCGAGATCTGGACGAACGGCACGGTGCTTCCGGCTGACGCGCTCGGTCTCTCGGCCAAGCTGCTCAAGGACCACATGACCATCTTCATCAACTTCGAAGAAGAGATGGAGCAGGGTGGTCACGATGGTATCGACGGTCCCGCGGTTCGCAACGAGAACCTGAACCGTTCGGTGGAAGAGCTTGAGCTTTCGGTGCGCAGCTACAACTGCCTGAAGAACGCGAACATCTCCACCATCGGTGAGCTGATCCAGAAGACTGAAGCAGAAATGCTGAAGACCAAGAACTTCGGCCGCAAGAGCCTGAACGAGATCAAGGAAATCCTTGCTCAGATGGGTCTCTCGCTGGGCATGAAGATCGACGAGAACGGCAACCCGGTCCCGGGCCCGACCTCGGTACTTCCTGCGGCAACGCTCGCGGCCAGCTATGGCGCGTTCGATGACGAAGAAGACGAAGATGAAGATGACTTCGCGGTCTCTGAGCCGGAGAACTTCTAGTTTCACAGGGTCCAGGGCTTAGGGCCCAGGGCCCAGAGTACGAAGGCGGTCAGCTTGCACAGTGGCCGCTGCACCATCTCCCGTTGAGCAGGACGGAATGGTTTCTTCCTACAAGGATTTGCTGGTCTGGCAACGCGCAGTGGAATTAGCACTTGCGATCTACCGTTGCACAGCAGAGTTTCCAGTGGAGGAGCGGTTCGGACTTACCAGCCAGATACGACGGGCCGGGGTATCGATACCGAGCAACATTGCAGAAGGCTACGGCCGCGGGACACGGAAGGATTACAAGCAGTTTCTTTCCATTGCTCGTGGCTCAACACTAGAAGTGCAAACGCAATTGCTCATAGCAACTGAGCTCGGGTTTGGCTCTTCAGAGCTTCGCGAAGAAGTCGGAGCTCTGGCAGAGCAGGTCAGCAAAATGTTGTATTCGCTGATCTCCAAACTCTAAGTTGTGTTTTCTGGACCCCGGGCCCTGAGCCCTGGACCCTCGCACCACCACCGATTGCCGACTGACAGCACAAGCTGAGTCGAAGGAGAAATCACCATGCGTCATCGTAAGGGCGGATTCAAGCTCGGTCGTAATACTTCCCATCGTCGTGCGCTTCTGCGCAACCTCGTCACCTCCATCATCCTGCATGATCGCGTGGAGACGACCCTCACCAAGGCAAAGGCTTCGCGCCCCCTGGTTGAGAAGATGATCACCCTCGGTAAGAACGGCAGCGTTCACGCACGTCGTCAGGCCCTGTCTTACCTCATGACCGCTGATGCGGTAGACCGTCTGTTCACGACCGTGGCTCCGCGTTACGCTGAGCGCAACGGTGGCTACTCGCGCATCGTCAAGGGCGGCATCCGTAAGGGTGACGCAGGCGAGATCGCCTTCATCGAGCTGCTCGATGCCGAGAAGGAACTCACCGCAAAGGCTGAGAAGCGCGAAGAGATCAAGGCGAAGCGTCTTGCTGATCTGCAGAAGCAGCTCGAAGAGCAGGGTGGCGATCAGTCGGCTGAGTAACTTCGATTTCACAAGCATTTCAACGAGCGCAGGGCTTCGGCCATGCGCTCGTTTTCTTTTTGCGCGGCTTTGATCGCCGTTGGAAATCGCATAGGCTACGTTCATGGGTTTTCGTTACAGACTTCTCGGGGCGGTGACGTGGTGCTCCTTCGCTGCTGGCATCGCGTTCGCGCAGGGCGACGCGCTGACGCCCGAGGCGAAGCAATGGCATGAGCTCTCCGACAAGAAGCAGACCGCTGCGGCGAAAAAGCTTTGCCTGGGCTGGGAGAGTAGCGGCACGCACGCACAGCAGGTTGAAGCAGAAAAGTGCCTTGCGAATCTCGCGCTCGCCGAAGGGAAAGCCGTGCAGTTGAAAGGCAATGATGTCGGCGGCGGAACGCTGGGAGACGGCTTCAAGCCCGAGGCTGTGAATGTCGCGCTTGTGCATTTGAACAAAGGCATCGCGCTCGAGCCGAAAGACCTGACGCTGCATAAGGGGCGGCTGTTTCTGCTGGGGCTATCTGGACGATATGCGGAGATGGCTGCGGCGCTTGAGGATACGCTGAACAAGCTACCCGAGCCGGAGTATCTGCCGGACTGGCTGCGTTATACCGCGCAGCTTGGGGCTTCGGGCGATGCGCAAGGTGGGCTGAAGCTGCTCGCCGTGCTGGATAAACACTTTCCGAACTCGCACGAGATCATTGGCAACACGGGGACGATGTACGACATCCAGGGGCTGTGGCCGCAGGGAATTCCGTATCTCAAGCGCGCGGCGGAACTGGCCCCGAAGGACCCGATCGATACCTGGAACCTCGGTTGGGCGTATGCGCATGTGCATGAGCCGAAGCTCGCGGACGAATGGATGCAGAGGTCGATCGCGCTACCCAACGATGACGGCACGGACCAGCGTAAATGCCTCTATGCGCGTTTCGTCGGCAGCGAGTTGAAGCAGAAGGCGCGCGCCTGCACGTTGGAGAGTCAGAGTTGCGCGCGCCCGCTTCGCGTTGACTGCGCGGCGGCAACGCCAGCGCATAAGGCGAAGTAAGCGGCTAGTTCGGAACTTGCTGCTGCAGCCTGGCGACCATTTCGTCGTAGAACGCGCGATAACCCACGGCACGGTTTCGTCCCGCGCGTTTTGCTGCGTAGAGTGCTTCGTCGGCGAGCACTACGAGGCGCTGCGGATTCGGCGTTGCGGGCTCGAGTGCTGCCGCGCCGATGCTGACGGTGATGCAGCCATGCGCCCACTTCTGCTGGTCCAGGCAGTGTGAGATGCGGGAGCACATCTGTAGCGCCTGCTCTTCATCGCAATCCGGCAGCAACACACAGAATTCTTCGCCGCCATAGCGCGCCGCAAGATCGTGGCTGCGTACGGTCGTGGAGAGACAGTGCGCGATCTGCCGCAATACTTCGTCGCCGTATTCGTGGCCGTGCGTGTCGTTGCAGGCCTTGAAGTGGTCGACGTCGAGCATGAGCACCGCGAGTTGGCGGCCTTCATCGCGGGCGCGGTTGAACTCCTCGTTGATCCGCGCGTCCAGCACGCGACGATTGGCGAGGCCGGTCAGCGGATCGGTCGCAGCGAGGCTGGAGAGCCGACGATTGGCCTCGCGCAATGCTTCATGCGAGCGTGCCAGGTCTTCGCTCTTTTGCAGGTCCTCGGTTACGTCCATCGAGATGACGCCGATGAGCGTGCTGCCGTCCGCGTCGAGGCAGGGGAACTTATACGAGCGCCAGTAGTGCATCGTGCCATCGGACTCGCGGCCGCGCTCGATGAAGGACTGCGGCTCGCCTGAGGCCAGCACGGCCTGATCGTTAGCGTAGAAGAGCGCGACGCTCTCGGGGTCTGCGTTCTTCAGGCCGCGCACGCCGAGCCAGTCATCCGAGCCGATGTTGAAGTGCTCGGCGAAGTAGCGGTTATAGAAAACGAGCTTGCCTTCGGAGTCTTTGATGAAGGAGAGAAACGGCGCTGCGTCCATGAACGCCTTAAAGCGGCGATCGAAGAGCTCGAGCATCGTCTGGGCCTGTTCTGCCTGCCCGAGGGCGCGCTCCAACTGCTTGCGTTGCATGCGGAGCTCGATGCGCGCGTTGACCTGGCGCGCGAGCGTGCGCAACGCATGCTTCTGCGTCTCGGTCAGCACGCGAGGCTCCTGGTCGATGACGCACAGGCTGCCTACGTGGAAGCCGTCGGGGCTGGAGATCGGGAAGCCGGCGTAGAAGCGCAGGTGGAAGTCGCCGGTGACGAGCGGGTTTTCGGCGAAGCGCTTATCGTTGAGCGCGTTGGGGATGTCGAAGACGTCGTCCTGCTGAATGGTGTGCGCGCAGAAGGCGATGGAGCGTGGCGTCTCGTCGATGTCGGTGCCGAAGGTGGCTTTCATCCATTGGCGCCGCTCGTCGATGAGAGAGATGGCACCGATGCGAGCGCCGCAGATGGCCGCGGCGATCTCCACCAGTTCGTTGAACTCCGGCTCGGGCTCGGTGTCGAGCAGTTCCGTCCGATAGAGTGCATTCAGGCGGAGACTTTCAAGCTCCAGCGGATGTTCTGTTTGGGCTGCACCATTCAATGTGGTTCAACTTCCTTTGCATGGTTTCTCTCAGAACTCAGCTGTCATAAGCAAAACACATCGAGACCGATTTTGATCGCCAAACTATCGCTTTTCTTCGATTTAGGTCGGCGTACACTGGAAGAATCCATGGCTATTGTTGAACTCGAAAAAATCCGCAAAATTTATGACCGGAAGGTAGCGGTCGATGGCCTTTCGCTCTCGATCGAGCCGGGCACGATGTTCGGTTTGCTGGGCCCGAATGGCTCCGGAAAAACGAGCTCGATCCGCATGATGATCGGCATGACGGTGCCTGACAGCGGCACGGTGAAGCTCTTCGGCCAACCCTTCACGCGCGACGCGCTGAAGCGTGTCGGCTATCTTCCGGAAGAGCGCGGCCTGTACAAGAAGATGAAGTGCATCGAGCAACTCATCTTCATGGGCGAACTGCATGGTCTCTCTGCCGCTGAGGCAGAGAAGCGGGCGCTCTCATGGTGCGAACGCATGGAGATCACCGAGGCAATTCCGAAGAAGGTGGAAGAGCTTTCAAAGGGTATGCAACAGAAGATTCAGTTCATCGCGGCGCTGCTGCATGATCCTGAACTCGTCATCATGGACGAGCCGTTCTCGGGCCTGGACCCGGTGAACGCTGGCTTGCTGATGGACACGCTGGTGCAGCTGCGCGCCGAGGGTAAGGCTGTGTTGTTCTCGACGCATCGCATGGACCAGGTGGAGAAGCTGTGCGACTCGATCGCGATCATCTACCGCTCGAAGCTTGTACTCGGCGGCACGATGCGCGAGGTGAAGTCCCGCTATCCGCGCAATCGCGTGCAGGCGGTGTTTACAGGCGATGATTCTTTCCTGCGCCACGAGTCGATCGTGGAAGCAAAGAACTATGCGGGGATTGCGGAGATCGTGGTGACCTCGCCGGACGCAGCGCAGTCGCTGCTGGCCTACGCCGTGGGGAAGGGAACGAACTTCACGCGCTTTGAAGTGATGGAGCCGACGCTTGAGGAGATCTTCATCGAGACGGTGAAGAACACGCCGGAGTTTGTCGAGGCGGGAGGCAAGATCGATGCGTAACATCTGGCTGGTGGCGAAGCGCGAATATCTGGAGCGTGTGCGCGCGAAGAGCTTTGTGGTGATGACGGTGCTGATCCCCGCGCTGATGGCGGGCGTGATCGGTGGCCTGGTGCTGGTGAATAAGAACCAACACTCGGCGCAGCATGTAGCGATCATCACCGATGATGCGAAGTTCGCAGCGAACGTGCAGAGTGAGCTGAACGAGAGCAAGAGCTTTGGCGCCGCGCCAAAGGTCGATGTCTATCCGCTGGCGGACACGACCGTGCGCACGAAACTCGACGCGGAGTTGAAGCAGAAGGGCTCGGACTTGGACGGCTATCTCGTAGTGACGCCTGCGGCCGATCCTACGGCTCGGCCGACGTTTCAATGGGTGCCGCGCGTGCAGTCTGATGTGATCACGCGTGGTCGCGTTTCCGATGCTGCGCGCGGTGGTCTGGTGCGCGCCAAACTGCTGGCTGCGGGCATGTCGGAGGTGCAGGTAGACGGACTGCTGGCGCCGGTGAAGCTCGACAACGGCAAGGACGGCGATGGCCGTGCGGGTGCCGCAGTGGCAAGCGCATGGGGCATGTACTTCCTCATGTACTTCATCATTCTGTTCTACGGCATGAACGTCGCCCGCTCGATCATCGAAGAGAAGACCTCGCGCGTCTTCGAGGTGATGCTCGCGTCGATCAAGCCGGACGAGATGCTTGCGGGCAAGGTGCTCGGCGTGGGGGCGGTTGGCCTCACGCAGGTGGGCATCTGGATCGCGGTTGCGGTGGTGATTGTGAAGTTCCAGACGATGGCGCTGGACCTGCATATCCTCCCGAGCGCGCCGCAGGCTGCGCTGTTCGTGGTCTTCTTCCTGCTGGGCTACCTGCTCTATTCGTCGCTTGCTGCAGCGCTGGGCGCAATGAACAACTCCGAGCAGGAGTTGCAACAGATGCAGATATTCCTGATGCTTCCGTTGATCTGTTCGTCCTTCATCATCTTCAACGTGATCACGGCTCCTGATGGTCCGGTGGCGAAGTTCGCATCGTTCTTCCCCTTCACGACGCCGCTGATCATGTACACGCGTGTCATCGTCGGCAAGCCTGGAGGCACGGCGATCGCTGCTTCGATTGCTGGCCTCGTGGTGACGATCGCGATCGTGTTGTGGCTCGCGAGCCGCATCTATCGCGTGGGCATCCTGATGTATGGCAAGAAGCCGAACCTGCCGGAGATTCTGCGCTGGCTGAAGTACAGCTAAACCGCGCAGGGGCGATAGACTGTTGCCTGTGCGTACGTACTCGACCAAGCAGCGATGGATGTTGGCCCTGGTGCCTCCACTCGTCGCTGCTTTTGTGCGTCTGCTCGGCATGACGTGGCGCGTGCGCGATGTGAACGCGCCGCAGACGCCAGTGGGCCACACGATCGGCGGGCCGAGCGTCTTTGCGTTCTGGCACTGCTCGTTGCTCGCGTGCGCGTACCGCTTTCGAGGGCAGGGGATTGCGATCCTGATTTCGCAGTCGTTCGACGGTGAGTTGATCGCGCGTGTCGTCGAGCAGCTTGGCTTTGTCGCCGTGCGCGGATCGAGTTCGCGTGGCGGCGTAGGCGGTCTGAAAGCGATGGCCGATGCGTACGCGGAAGGTCGCATCTGTGCCTTCACTGCGGACGGCCCCAAAGGCCCCGCACGCGTCGCGAAAGCCGGGCCGGTGCAGCTCGCGAAGCTGACGAGCGCGCCGTGGATCGGTTGCTTTCACGCGCAGCCTGACCGTGCTTGGTCGATGCGTTCGTGGGACCGCTTCATGGTGCCCAAGCCGTTCGCGCGCATTACGTTTTCGTGGCCGCAGCACCTCAGCGTAACGGAAAGCGCGAGCGCGGAAGAGTTGTTGCAGCAAGTGCAACGGCGCATGGACGATGCAGTAGCGATGACGGAGGTGGGCCGATGATGCTCGTGCGTGATTTTGATTTCGAGCTGCCCGAGTCGTCGATTGCGCAGCGTCCGCCAGAGGTGCGCGGATCGAGTCGCATGTTGTTTTTACCGCGCGTGGAAGGTGCATGGCAGGACCGCATGTTTTGTGACCTGCCAGAGATGCTGCAGCCAGGTGATCTGCTGGTGATGAACAACTCCCGTGTGATTCCTGCGCGATTGTTTGCGACACGCGAAGGCCTGCGTACACAGAAGAGCGCGCAGGCTCCGACGGGCCACGTTGAGGTGTTGCTCACTGCGAAGCTGGCTGGCGAGGGCGAGTGGAGCGCTCTGGTGAAGCCCGCGAAGAAAGTCCCCGTGGGCGAGCGTTTGCACTTCCGCGACGCGCAAGGCGAGAGCGTGCTGCAGGCAGAGGTGATTGGCGAAGGTGAGTTTGGTGAGCGCACGTTGCGCTTCGCGGCGAATGAAGATTTCTACGCAGCGCTCGAGCGCATCGGACATCTTCCGCTGCCACCGTACATTCATCGCGACAAATCAGAGCCGAACACGGATGAAGATCGTGAGCGCTATCAGACGGTGGTATCTAACGCTGCCACGCGTGGCTCCGCCGCCGCGCCCACAGCGGGTTTGCACTTCACCGACGAGGTGCTTGCTGCGTTGCGCGCGCGCGGCGTTGAGCTTGCGACGATCACGCTGCATGTGGGGCTGGGAACCTTTCAGCCGGTGCGCGTTGAGCGTGTTGACGAGATTCGCCTGCATGCCGAGCCGTACACGATCTCTGCGGAAACCGCCGCTGCGATCGAGCGTGCACGTACCGAAGGCCGCCGCATCGTGGCTGTGGGCACTACGACCACGCGCACGCTGGAGCATGTAGCGCGTGTCTATGAAGGCCGCGCGATCGCGCCGCATTCTGGCGAGACCGCGCTGTTTCTTTCACCCGGCGTCGAGTTCAAGCTGGTGCAGGGTCTGCTGACCAACTTTCATCTGCCGCAGTCCACGCTCATCATGCTGGTGAGCGCGTTCGCCGGGCGCGAACGTGTCTTGGCCGCGTATGAACACGCGGTAGCCACGGACTATCGCTTCTTCAGCTACGGCGATTGCATGTTGCTGCTCTAACCACGCATGTTTCCTGCGTGCATCTAAACTTCAAGAGCGACCTATGCCTGAAAACAATCAAAAACCGCCGATTTATCTGCTCGACACGATGGCGTTCATCTTCCGCGCGTACCACGCGATGCAGCGTTCGCGCCCGATGTCGACGCGCACTGGCATTCCCACGGCGGCGACGTATGTCTTCGTGAACATGATCAACAAGCTGCGTGCGGACTTTAAGCCGGAGTACATGGCCGCCGTGTATGACGTGGGTAAGCCGGTGCATCGTCATGAACTCGCCGACCAGATGAAGGCGGTGAAGAAGTTCAACATCAAGACGCAGCAGTTTGAAGAGGTGGAGTACGGCGGCTATAAGGCGAACCGCGCGGAGACTCCGCCGGACCTCATTCAGCAGCAGCCCTACATTCGGCGCGCGCTGGAGGCGTTCCGTATTCCCATCGTGTACTACGAGGGCTTCGAAGCTGACGATGTTATCGGCACGCTCTCGTGCCAGTACGCGGCGATGGGACACCAGGTGTACGTTGTGTCTTCGGACAAGGACATGATGCAGCTCGTGAATGAGCATGTATCGATTCTGAATCCGATGAAGGACAACCTGATCCTGGACTCCGATGGCGTGGAGAAGGCGCTGGGCGTGCGTCCGGAGCGCGTGATCGATGTGATGGCGCTGCGTGGCGATGCGATCGACAACGTGCCGGGCGCGCCGGGTATCGGCGACAAGGGGTCGGTCGATCTGATTCAGCAGTTCGGCACGGTGGAAGCCGCAATGGATGCGGCGGTGAACGATCCTGACTCGGTGAAGCGCAAGACGTATCGTGAGTCGCTGGCGAATAATCGCGAGAACATTCTGTTGTCGAAGGAGCTCGTCACGATTCACACCTCCGTGCCGATTGAGTTGGCACTCGATGCGATGAAGACGCAGCCGGTCGATGCGAATGCGTGTCGCCAGTTGTTCTCGGAGCTGGAGTTCACCACACTGCTGAAGGACCTCGCGCCGGATGTCGAGGCGGTTGTGACGAAGTATGAAGTTCCTGCCGACGCTGCGACGTTGCAGACAATGGTTGAGGCTGCGCGTGAGGCGGGCGGCCTTTCGATCGCGCTTGCCGAGACCGCGCAAAGCGTGAGCGAAGAGGTGCAGGCCGAAGGCGATGAGGTCGTTGAAGCTGAGCCTGAAGCGCCTGCGACGATGGACTTGTTTGCCGTGGAAGAGCCGGCGCCTGTCGCCGAAGAAGTGGTGAAGGACGTTGCCTGCAAGCTCGGGCTGGCGGCAACGGATGCGCTGGCGATCGAAGTACCACTGGAGCTTGCGCGTGCAGTGCTCGAGGATGAGTCGCTGCCAAAGCGCGTGCATGATTTGAAGGCTGTGCTGCGCGCGTTGGAGCCGCATGGCGTTACGCTGCGCGGGCACGTGACGGACGTGATGCTCGAGAGCTATCTGCTCAACCCGACGCATGGGTCGCACACGCTGGTGGACATCGCTGCGCGCTCGACGAGCCGCGCGCTGACGCATCAGCCTGCGAAGGACAACCCGAGTGATCCGTTGCGTCTTGCGGAGGCCGCGAGCGCGGTATCGAAACTGGCGTTGGTGCTGGGCAAGCAGATGCAGGAGGGCGTTGTCGAGCATGTGATCGCCGAGGACAAGCCTGAGCTTGGCGGTGCGATGACGCTTGAGATGTTGCAGGCCTCGAGCAGCGACTCTGTAAAGCTTTCAGAAGCGTCGACGCTGACAGAGGTGTACGAGCAGATCGATCGTCCACTCGTGCCTGTGCTGCTGCGCATGGAGCAGGTGGGCGTGCGTGTTGATCTCGGCGTGCTGGGCGAAATGGGCACGCGGCTTGGCGTCACGATCGATGATCTTGCCGAGCGCATCTATGCGAGCTCAGGGCATCGCTTCAACATCAACTCGCCGAAGCAGCTGGGCGATGTGCTCTTCAACAAGATGGACCTGCCGAAGCCGATGAAGTACGGCAAGGGCAAGGTCGTTTCGACGGCGCAGGACATCCTCGAAGACCTCGCGCAACATCATGAAGTGCCGTCGCTCGTGTTGGAACATCGCCAGTTGCAGAAGCTGAAGTCGACGTACCTCGACCAGCTGCCGTTGCTGGCGGACGCCGATGCCCGCATTCATACGACCTTCAACCAGGTGGGCACGGCGACGGGCCGCTTGAGTTCAACGAACCCGAACCTGCAGAATATTCCGATTCGCACGGCGGTGGGGCGTGAGATTCGCGCAGCGTTTGTGGCTGCGCCAGGTAATGTGTTGCTTGCGGTGGACTACTCGCAGATCGAGCTGCGCCTGATGGCGCACTTTTCGCAGGACCCGCTGCTGCTGGACGCGTACAAGACCGGCAAGGACATTCACACGCTCACGGCTGCGGAGGTCTTCGAGGTCGACCCCGAGACGATGGACAAGGAGACGCGTGCGCGAGCCAAAGCCGTGAACTTCGGCATCGTGTACGGCATCTCGCCGTTCGGCCTGGCGGCGCAGTTGGGCATCGATCAGAAGATTGCGCGCGAGTACATCGCGAAGTACTTCGAGCGTTATCAGGGTGTGGCTGCGTTCATCGAGCGCACACTTGAAGAAGTGCGCCGCACGCAGGCGGTGAAGACGGCGTTCGGACGTGTCAGACCGATCCCGGATATTCAATCGCGCAATCCGAACCAGCGTGGCTTTGCGGAGCGCACAGCGGTGAACACGCCGCTGCAGGGAACCGCTGCGGACCTCATCAAGGTAGCGATGATTCGCATCGATGCCGAGCTGACGAAGCGCAAACTCGCCGCGCGCATGACGCTGCAGGTGCATGACGAACTGCTCTTCGACGTGCCGGAGCATGAGGTCGATGAGGTCTCAGCGCTGGTGAAGGATCTGATGGAGTCGGCGGGTGAGTTCAGTGTGCCGATCGTGGCGGAAGTAGGACGCGGCGCAAATTGGCGTGACGCGAAGTAGATTGAAGTGAGGAGTGAAGCAATGAACGTTGGAGATGTAGTCGAAGATTTCACGTTGCCGGATCAGGACGGTGTACCGACCTCACTGTCGCAGTTTCGCGGCAAGCCCGTGGTGCTGTTCTTTTACCCGCGCGCGGACACGCCGGGCTGCACGATCGAGGCTTGCGGTTTCCGCGACCACTTTGCGAAGCTGCAGGCTGAGGGCGTCGTCGTGCTCGGCATCTCGCGCGATACCGTGAAGGCGCAGAAGAAGTTCCAGCAGAAGTATGAGCTGCCCTACACGCTGTTGGCCGACGCCGAGCAGGAGATTGTGAACCGCTTCGGGCTGGTGAAGCCGAAGATGATGTACGGCAAGCAGGTTACGGGAGTAGCCCGTACCACCTACGTAATCAGCCCGGAGGGTACTCTCGTTCACGTGTTTGAAAACGTGAAGCCGGAAGGCCACGCCGAAGAGGTGTTGGCGCTGTTGAAGAAGTAGGCTGCACTACAACCTTCGTCGGAAGACGCAGCAAACGCCGCGAGTGACAGCTCGCGGCGTTTTGCTGTTTGCGGACGAGGAAAATCAACGAATTGCTCCCGCTTTGGCGCGAGAGCGAGCCAGGAACCACGTTTGCCAATAACAAGCTGGACGATGCTAAGGGCGTAACCCCCGGCAAAGTTGTACTCCCATAAGCCCTTGTGAGCGGCGATGATGCGAAGGACACCATCAGGCAACGTCTGTTTATTGGAGAACAACGCAGTGAGTTACAAGGGCAATTACTTCAGCAGGCTGAAGAACTGGGCGCGTGGCGCGATGGGCGCGCTGGCGCTGGTCACGTCGGCGATCGCCGCCCCTGTAGTGCATGCGCAGGGCCTGCAGCCTGGTGGCCCTATCGACTTCGGCACGGTGGCGGTCGGCGCGACCAGCAACACCTATACGATCACCTTTTCGGCGACGAGCACGACGACGATCAGCAGCGTGAGCGCGGTCGCGGAAGGCGTTGCGCAGAAAGACTTCAATGTCGTCTCGCAGACGTGCACGGGTACGATCAATCCTCCGCAGACTTGCACGGTGGCGATTTCGTTTTCGCCGGTAGCGGCGGGGCTGCGCCGCGGCGCGGTCGCGCTCACGGACTCCTCGGGAAGCGTCGTCAATCGCGTCTTTCTGCACGGCATCGGCACTGGATCACAGGTCACAGTCTCGCCGGCGTTGTCTACGGCACTCAGCATCGCTGCGTCGATTTCGCCGAGCGCCTTCTATAGCAGCGGTGTGGTGACGGACGCTGCAGGTTCGCTGTACTTCAGCGATTCGCAGTATCAGCGCATTCTGCGCCGCACCACCGACGGCACGGTGACCGTGCTCACGCTGTTGAACGCCACGACCACGACGCAGATGGCGATCGATGGCGCGGGCACGCTGTACATTACGGCCGGTGCGACGGTGTACTCGCTGGTGCCGGGGAACAATCCTGCGGTCTTTGCGACCGGTGGAAATACGCTGAGCGCAGCGTCGGGCATCGCCGTGGATGCGCAGGGCTACGTCTACATCGCGGACTCGACGCAGAACAAAATCCTGCGCGTGGCGACCGATGGCACGAGCTCGTATCTATCGCTGAGCGGCATCACGCTTTCCGCTCCTTCGGGGCTTGCGATCGACGCGAACAACACGCTGTACATCGCGGACACGGGAAACAACCGCGTGGTGTCGGTAGGTGTTTATACGGGCACGACCGCAGTCGTGACCACGTCGGTTACGGCACCGCATGGCGTCGCCGTAGACGCGGGTAGCAACGTCCTCGTTGCGGACACGGGCAACAATCGCTTGTGGATGGTGCCTTCGAACGGCACGGCTTATGCGTTGGGTTTGAGCGGCACATCGCCTGCGCAGCTGTTGCAGCTGGCGCTTGCATTGGATGGCACGCTCTATGCGGCCAATGATGGCAGCGGTATTCTTTCGATCGAACGCGATGCAGGTGCGGTGAATTTCCCGACATCCACGCGCGTCAACAACCCTGACAACACGGACAATCCGCGCACCGCGGTGCTGCAGAACTCGGGCAACGTGGCGCTGACGCTGACGGTGCCTTCCGGCGGCAACAACTGGTCGATCTCGAACGGAGCTTTCTCCACGGACGCCAGCAGCACTTGCCCGGTGCAGAACGCGGCGAGCTCGGCTTACACGCTGGCCGTGGGTGCGCCTTGCACCTACGCGGTGGACTTCACGCCCTCGCAGACTGGTACGAACAGCGGTACCGGCACGATCACGGTCGGTAGCTCGACGTCGACCACGACAACGTACAACGTCTCTGTAGCTTTGACCGGCACGGGTAACACGACGGCCACGAAGCTGCTGGTGTCAGCTTTGCCGGACACGATCCAGCCTGGCACTTCGACCAGCGTGACTGTCTCTGCGGTGGACGATAACGGCAACGTCGATCAGAGCTTCATCGGCACGGTGACGCTTTCGACCGGCGACAGCGCGGCGACCTTTGCACCGAAGACGTACACCTTCACGGCCGCGGATGCGGGCACACACATCTTTACAAACGGCGTGACCTACAACACGGTGGGGCTGTACACCATCGTCGGCACAACTGGCGCGCTGACGGGCACGAGCAATCCGATTCGCGTCGTGTGGGCCGATGGCTTCTACATCTCTGCCACGCCAACCTCCATCGCCAGCGGTGACTACGTCACCTATATGGTGGTGCCGACCTTTAGGGGCGTAGCAGCGCCGAAATACACCGGCGCGGTCACCTTCACTTCGACGGACAGCGCGGCGAAGTTCGCAACGACCGGCTACACCTTCACCGCGGCGGATGCAGGAACGCATACCTTCAGCGGCACTGCAGGCGTACAGCTCATCACGATCGGTACGTGGACGATCTCCGCCTCGGACGGCTATGGAGGCGGCACGAGCAACAACGTTGTCGTCGGTACTCCCACGGCATCAGCCTTCAAGATCGTAGCGACGCCGACGACGATCAACTCCGGCGACTCGGTGAGCTACACCGTCACGGCGGTGGGATCGTCGGGCGTCACGGCAACGGGCTTCACGGGAACGGTGGTCTTCACGTCTAGCGATAGCGCAGCGAAGTTCGGCGCAACGAGCTATACCTTCACCGCAGCCGATGCGGGCGTGCATACCTTCACTTCGGGTGTGCAGCTTTACACCGCAGGCACGCAGACGATCACAGGTACCAACGGATCGGTGACGGGAACGAGCAACGGTGTTCTCGTCAATCCGCCGGCAGCGACCTCCTTCACTATTGTGGCGACGCCGACGACGATCACCTCGGGTGATTCGGTGAGCTATACGGTGACGGCGGTGGGCGCATCGGGCGCATCGGGCGCGACGGCGACGGGCTTTACGGGCACGGTGGTCTTCACGTCGAGCGATAGTGCCGCCAAGTTCGGCACGACGAGCTACACCTTTACAACCGCAGATGCAGGCGTCCATACCTTCGCCGCGGGCGCACAGCTTTACACGACCGGCACGCAGACGATCACAGGGACGAGCGGAACACTGACGGGCACAAGCAACGGCGTGCTGGTGAATCCGCCGACTGCAGCCGCGTTCAAGATTGTGGCGACGCCGACGACGATCGCCTCGGGTGATTCGGTGAGCTATACGGTCACCGCCGTCAGCAGCACCGGCGCGACCGCCACGGGCTACACCGGCACGGTAGTCTTCACGTCGAGCGACAGCGCCGCGAAATTCGGCGCAACGAGCTACACGTTTACGACCGCCGACGCAGGCGTCCACACCTTCACCGCTGCGGTGCAGCTTTACACGACCGGCACGCAGACGATCACGGGCACGAGCGGCACGTTGACGGGCACGAGCAACGGCATTCTCGTGAACCCGCCGACCGCAGCTTCGTTCAAGATTGTGGCGACGCCGACGGCAATCACCTCGGGCGATTCGGTGAGCTACACCGTTACCGCGCTTGGATCTTCGGGCGCGACGGCCACGGGCTTCACCGGTACGGTGGCCTTTACGTCGAGCGACAGCGCCGCGAAGTTCGGTGTGACGAGCTATACGTTCACCACGGCGGATGCGGGTGCGCACACGTTCACCTCTGCGGTGCAGCTTTACACGACGGGCACGCAGACGATCACAGCCACGAGCGGCACGCTCACCGGCACCAGCAACGGTGTGGTGGTGAACCCGCCGACGGCGACTGCGTTCAAGATTGTCGCAACGCCTGCCAGCGTGAACTCTGGCGATGCTGTCAGCTTCACGATCACGGCAGTGAGTTCCTCGGGCGCAACGGCGACGGGCTATACCGGCACGGTCGCGCTGACCTCCAGCGATAGCGCTGTGAAGTTCCTCGCCGGCACGACGTATACCTTCACGACCGCTGACGCCGGCGTGCACACCTTCACCGGCAGTGCAGCGGCGCAGCTCTACACGACGGGCACGCAAACGATCTCGGCCACGAGCGGCACGCTCACCGGCACGAGCAACGGTGTCGTAGTGAACCCGCCGACGGCTACTGCGTTCACCATCGTGGCCACACCGACGAGCATTGCTTCGGGCGGCGCGGTCAGCTTCACGATTACTGCAGTGGGTTCGACCGGCACGACGGCGACGGGCTTCACCGGTACGGTGGCGCTGGCTTCGAGCGATAGCGCTGTGAAGTTCCTGGGCGGCACGACGTATGTCTTCACGGCCGCTGACGCAGGCACGCACACCTTCACCGGTGGCGCTGCTGCGAACCTCTACACCACTGGCACACAGACGATCACCGCGACGAGCGGCACGCTCACCGGCACGAGCAACGGTGTCGTCGTGAACCCGCCGACGGCTACCGCGTTCACGATCGTGGCCACGCCGACGAGCATCACCTCGGGTGGTGCGGTCAGCTTCACCATCACGGCAACGGGTGCGAACGGCGCGACGGCGACGGGCTACACGGGCACGATCGCGTTGACCTCGAGCGATAGCGCGGCGAAATTCCTCGGCGGTTCCAGCTACACGTTCACCACCGCCGATGCTGGCGTGCACACCTTCACCGGCAGCGCAGCGGCGGACCTCTACACGACTGGTACGCAGACGATCACGGCCACGAGCGGCACACTCACCGGCACCAGCAACGGCGTCGTGGTGAACGCTGCGCCCGCAACGGCATTCAAGGTGACGGCGACGCCGACGACCATCGATGCGGGCCAAAGCGTGAGCTACACGATCTCCGCGATGAACGCTTCGGGCAGCGTGGCGACGGGCTACACGGGCACTGTGGTCTGCAGCTCAAGCGATGCTGCGGCGAAGTTCGGTGTCACGAGCTACACCTTCACCTCGGCTGACAACGGTGTGCACACGTTCACCGCAGGCGCCACGTTGAACACCGCGGGCACGCAGACCATCACCGCCACCAGCGGTACGATGGTCGGCACCAGCAACACGGTCACGGTAAACGCGGTGGCGACGGGCTTCACCATCGTGGCGACGCCTGCGACGATCAAGGCTGGCGGCACGGTGAGCTTCACCATCACGGCGACGGGCGCGAACGGCGCTACGGCTGCGGGGTACACCGGCACCGTAGCCTTCACCTCCAGCGATACCACGGCGAAGTTCTACGGTGGCAACAGCTACACCTTCACGACAGCCGATGCTGGCGTGCATACCTTCGTCGCTCCGTCGACGGGCGTGCAGTTGAGCACGCTCGGCACGCAAACGATCACCGCTACTAGCGGCACGCTTGCAGGCACGAGCAACGGCGTCCTGGTCACCTCGGCACAGACGACCTCTACGACTACGATGACCAGCTCTGCGAACCCGACGCTGATCGGCAACGCAGTGACGCTGACCGCAGTTGTCTCTAACGCGGGTTCAGGCACGGCTGTGCCGACGGGGACGGTGATCTTCACCGACGGCGGCGCAACGGTGGGCTCTGCGGCGCTGAGCAACGGTACGGCAACGCTGTCGAACGTGCTCTTCAGCACCATCGGCACGCACAACCTCGTCGCTACCTACCAGGGCGATGGCAACTACACGGGTTCAGCCTCGGCGCAGTATCCCGAGCTTGTAGAAGACTTCGCGCTCAATATTGCGAGCGGTGGCTCATCGTCGTATTCGATCACCGGTGGCAGCACCGCGACGTACAAGCTGCTGGCTTCGCCGCTGGGCGGCTCGACCTTCGCGGGAGCGATCACGTTCACAACGAGCGGCGCTCCGACCGGCGCAAAGGTCGTCACCACGCCAGCTTCGATGGCCGCTGGCGATGCAGAGACTGCGTTCACGGTGGCGATCACGCCGCCGGCTGTGAAGGCCATGGCCGCTCCGTCTGCCCCGCGCCCGATGTCGCAGCGACTCGCTCCACTTTCGGTGGCGATCTTCGGCCTGCCGCTGCTCGCGTTCAAGCGTCGTCGCCGCATGGCGAAGCTGCTCATGCTTGCGATCTTCGCTCTTCCTCTCACGGCGTTGACCGGCTGCTTGAACTCCACGAGCGACGGTTATTACGGTTCTGCACCCCAGACGTACCAAGTTGTAGTCACCGGAACCTCCGGAACGCTCACTCGCTCGGTTACGCTTACGTTGACGGTCCAATAAAAACCCATGCGTGACAGCGGAAGAAACTCGTGGATGCAGAAGCTTACAGCGACGCTGTGCGGCGCGGTGGCGCTGGCGCTGCTGGCGGCCATGCCGCAGAAGGCTGCGGCGCAGCGTTCGTATGACCTCGGCATGATGTACACGCAGGAGCGTTCGAAGTTTGTGGGCGCGAACACATCGACGAACTACTTCTATCTGCGTGGCGCGACGATCGATCTCGGCTACACGTTCTGGAAGGGCATCGGCGTTGTGGGCAGCGGTACGGGACTCGCCGGTACAAACCTGCTGACGGACATCGATATTCAGCACATCGAAGGAACCGGTGGCCTGCGCTATACCTACAACTTCGGCCACATCACGCCGACGGCCACGAACCGCAAGCTTGGCGTTTTCGTCGAAGGCAAGGGCGGCTACACGCTGGCCACTGCGGGGCAATACCCGGTGAATGGCGTGGTGCAGAACCATGCTTCGGGCCTCACTTACATGGGCGGTGGTGGTGTGAACCTCCATGCGTATCAACGATTTGATGTGCGCTTGATCGATGCGCAGTACGTCATCACCAAGCTGCCGAACGGCACCACGAATCAGCAGAACACACTGCGTCTCAGCGCTGGTATCAACTTCCACTTCGGCCCCTAGGCTTGCGCGCGCATGCGCCTGAAGCCAGCCCCTCAATTTGCTGTAGCGAAAAGGGTGCTGCGAAGTTATGCGCGATCCGCAGGCGAATCCTTTATGTTCGACGCATAGAAGTTCACTGGGCCCTTTTGATGATGCGTGCATAGCAATGTCCGCGTTTTCTAGTGACCGCGCTCGACGCGGTTGCATCCAAGCACTCATACGGCGTCGAAAAACAACTTCGCCGATTCGCTAGGGGCGGTAGCGCATCACGTGGATCGAACTGAATCACAACTCCGACTTTTGGTGGACACGGGCCTGCAGCTTGCTGGTTCGCGCACGATCGATGCCGCAGTGGCGCACGCGCTCAGCGCGAGTATGAAGCTGTCGGAAGCCGCCTTCGGTGGCTTCATCTACAAGAATTTCTGGAGCGAGAACGAGCACGACGAGTTGCACATGACCACCGGCGAAGAGGGTGACGCGTTCGTCGACCTGCTTACCGAACGTCGCGCGGACCTGCTCCCGCATAAGCAACACAACACCCTTCGCCTGGAAGAGATTCATGAGACGGCGGCCTCGGATTCGCTGAAGCGATCGAGCTTGAAGGTTTGCAGTTACCTTGCGGTGCCTGTCTTCACACGCACGGGCGAGCAGCTTGGCTGCATCGTGCTGGGGCACCCGGCCGAGCATGTCTTCTCTGCGTATACAGCGTCACTGATCAGCACGGTGGCCTCGCAGGCGGCAGGCGCCATGGACAACATGCGACTCACCATGGATCTGCGCCGCGAGGCTGAACAAACCGTGGCTGCGCTTGCTGCTGCGGACTCAGCACGACACGAGCAGCAGGTGGTTTCGCAGCGCCTGCAGCAGGCTCTTGATGCAGGACGCTTCGGCACATGGACGTGGAATCGCGAGACAAAGGCGATCGTCTTTGACGAGCTGGGCGCGAGGCTCTTTGGCGTGGAGCCGTTTGCAGCCATCGAGCGAGACGATCTTCGCATGAAGCGTGTGCATCCGGAAGACCTCGACCGGGTTCCTGCGAACGTGATGGATCGCCTGAAGGATGGGGACACTTACGCCTCTGAGCTTCGCATCCTCGCGCAGGACGACACCGTGCGCTGGATCTCCATCTCGGGCATCGTTGTCACGGATGAGCATACCGGCGAACGCGTTGGTCTCAGCGGCACCGTGCAGGACATCACCGAGCGCAAGAACCAGGAAGCGGCCCTGCGGCAGAGCGAAAAGCTCGCGGCGACCGGTCGTCTGGCAGCCACGATTGCGCACGAAATCAATAATCCGCTCGAGGCGGTTACGAACCTCGTCTATCTCTGCAAGACCGATCCGACGATCCCCACGAGCGTACAGCGTCTGCTGGAGACGGCAGACAACGAGCTTGCGCGCGTCTCGCAGATCGCGCAGCAGACGCTCGGTTTCTATCGCGACACGACGCGGCCAGCTTCGATTGACCTTGCTGAGTTGTTGCACGGCGTTGTCGATCTCTTCAGCCGCAAGATGATGAGCAAACGCCTGCAATGCACCGTGAAGGTGGATGGCGACCTTCGAATCTTTGGTCTGCAGGGAGAAATCAAGCAAGTTTTCTCCAACCTGCTGGTGAACGCGATTGAAGCTTCTGAGGTCGATACGACGATCCAGATTCGCGGGCGCATTGCCCAGCGATCGGGCATCAACGGCGTCTCGGTTTTGATGAGCGATTGCGGTCATGGCATCCCGCCGGAGGTGCAAACGCGCCTCTTCTCGCCGTTTTTCACGACGAAGCAGTCGCTCGGCACCGGCCTCGGGCTGTGGGTGACGCGGGGCATCGTGGAGAAGCAGGGCGGCGCCATTGGCTTCCGCACGAAGACCGATCCGCCCACCGGAACGATCTTCCGGGTCTTCCTTCCGGCGCAAATCCGGGAGGTAGATGCGTTCGGTGCCCCCGGTTCAACCTTTATCCAGTAGGGGTTTACAGGTAAACTAGTGAAGGAGAGGCGAAGCACTTGTGCCTTGACCTACTCCCGCTCAGAATGCAACTGAAGCTGCGATGGAAATGCGTAGCGAAGCTGTGCTTTGGGCCAGGCCCCTTGCCCATAGGATACCCAGATTGATGAATCCGACGCTGTTCTGCATCGATGATCGAAAGCCTTATTCCACGTTCTTCAAGACCGATGGGGATGAGGCGGAAAATCATGCTCCGGCCCCGCGCATCCTCGTCGTCGACGATGAGATGCTGATCGCCGATACGATCGTGCAGATTCTGAATCGCAATGGCTTCATCGCCGAAGCCGTCTACGGTGGCAAGGAAGCCATCGAGGCCGCGCGCCGTTACTGCCCGGAGATCGTGTTGAGCGATGTTCTGATGCCGCTGGTCGATGGTGTGGAAGCGGCGATTGCCATCCGCGAGATCTGCCCCGAGACCCGCGTGGTGCTCTTCAGCGGACAGGCGGCCACCATGGAGATTCTTTCGCGCGCTCGCGAGCGCGGCCACGACTTCGAGCTGCTCCCCAAGCCGCTCCACCCCACGCAGCTCATCAAGTATCTGCGTGATGATTCAGGTTCCATCCGGTAGCGAGCCACCGCACCGGATCGCAAGACACAAACACTTGTACGAGGAGTTCTCTTATGGCGATTCCCGCCACACAAATGCGTCCCGGCATGATCATCAAGTTCAAGGATGATCTCCACCTTGTTTTCTCCGTTGAGCACCGTACGCCCGGCAACCTGCGCGCTTTCATCCAGGCCAAGCTGCGCAACATCCGCACGGGTGCGATGTTCGTGGAGCGTTTCCGCTCGCCGGACCCCATCGACCGCGTGCACGTCGAGTCGATCAAGATGGAGTTCCTCTACAACGACGGCGACGACTACTACTTCATGGACCAGGAAACCTTCGAGCAGACGCCGCTGAAGCGTGACACGCTGGGTGATGCTGTGGAGTTCCTCACGGCAAACCTGCAGATCGAAGTCAGCTTCCACGACGGCAACCCCGTCGGTATCGAACTGCCCACCTCGGTGGAGATGGTTGTCGTTGAGACCGAGCCGGGCATCAAGTCGGCGACGGCTTCGTCGGTGACCAAGCCTGCCAAGATGGAGACCGGTCTCGTGGTTCAGGTGCCGCCGTTCATCAATGAAGGCGAGCGCATCAAGATCGACACCGCTGAAGGCGCTTACATGTCTCGCGCATAAGCCAGTCATCTGCAACAAGCAAGGAGGGCAGCCAATATGGCTGCCCTCCTTGCTTTGATCTGTGCGCGGTTAGAACTTGTACACCGCACTGATCGCCGGCTGGGTGGTCACACGCCACGAACGCGTGCTGATCGACGAGTCGCCGTAGTTGGGCGAGCGGTAGTACAGCGAACGGCCCGACACGCGGAACGCGAAGTGCTTGTTATGCGTTGGGATGTCGAAGCCGGTTTCGAGGTAGCCCGCGCCGCGCCACTGGTGGCTGTAGGTAGAGGTCTGGAACTGCGTCAGGCCGCCTTCCGGGTTGAAGTCGATCGCACCGCCACCGATCGCCACATACGGCTTGAAGGCGATGTGCTTCGGGTGGATGAGGTAGCCTGCAGTGGCTTCATGCGCGTCGGTCGGAACCTGCACGCTGCGCGTAGCCAGGTTCGACACCGTGCTGCCCGTCGGCGTGAAGCGGCTGAGCTGCGAGTAGCGCTCCTGGTAGCGCGTGTAGCTGTAGTTCAACTGCAGGCCGAGCCAGGACTTCGGCACCATCTGAACGGAGCCTACGAAGCCAGCCGACCAGGTGGTGTCCTGGCGCTGGTTGTAGATGCTGGTGGTTCCGCCAGCGGCCGTCGTGTTGTAGGGGCGCTCGTTGGACTCCAGAATGGTATTGAAGACGCCGGTTCCGCCAACGGCAACGTTGCCGATGTGGAGGTCCTTGTAGAGCTGTGCGTGTGCTGTGTTGCCGGCGCTCATGAAGAGGGCGGCTGCGGCAGTGGTCATGGCGATACGAGTCAAGCGCTTCAGGTGCTTCATGTGTTGCGTTCTCCTAGTGCTGGGGAGACGCAACGGGGCGCAATCGCCGACAGCTCGAGGGCCATCGTGATCGACGTGTTACGCAGCGTCTCCGCGATTGTTACTGTGATTCTTGTGCAACCAGCGGCGCTGCTGGAGCCCATAAACTTTGCTGTAACAATGGATGCCGCTAACCGCCGGGTTGTTGTGTTGCTGATTATGGTTCGGTTGCGTGCCGTGAAACACTCTGCGAAACTGAGACTCGGCATGGTGTTGCACTTTCTCATTCGCGGTCGCGTTCAGGGCGTTGGTTTTCGTTGGTTCGTCCATCGAGAAGCGGCCGAGCTTGGCCTGAGCGGATGGGTACGCAACACCGAAAGCGGCGAGGTCGAAGCGGTCGCTTCGGGCGACGCCAAGGAACTTGCCGAACTGCGCAAATCACTGCGCAAAGGATCGCGCGGCAGTCGCGTCGACGCAGTCATCGAGCATGAGCTCGCGGAGTCCGAAGCCGAAGGGCTCGGACCGTTTCACATTGAAGGAGCCTGGTAAACAAGCAATGGCATACGAGATTAACTGCGAGCCTCTGAAGGACCTCATCCGCACCGTTCCCGACTTCCCCAAGCCGGGAATCCTCTTCTACGACATCACGACGCTGCTGAAGGACCCCGCAGGTTTCGCGCAGTTGATCGATGCGTTTGCGGCGCATTACATCGGTAAGGGCATCGACCTGGTGCTTGGCACGGAAGCGCGCGGCTTCATCTTTGCGCCTGCGATTGCGTATCGCTTGAACGCTGGCTTCGTGCCTGTGCGTAAGCCGAAGAAGCTGCCTGCGGAGACGGCGAAGGTAAGCTACGACCTCGAGTATGGCTCGGACTCGTTGGAGATTCACCTCGACGCCGTGAAGCCCGGCCAGCGCGTTCTGCTGGTGGACGATCTGCTCGCCACCGGTGGCACGATGCAGGCGACGGTGCAGCTCGTGGAGAAGCTCGGCGGCAAGGTCGAAGGTATCGCGTTCGCCATCGAGCTCGACTTCCTGAAGGGCCGCAACAAGCTCGAAGGCTATGATGTCTACAGCCTTCTGCATTACAACGACTAAACGCTTCATCTCAGGATCACTTCAAATTGAATAAGCTCCGTGCTGTAGCCTGCTGCGTCTTTTCGTGCTGCGCGTTCCTTTCCACCTCCGCCTTTGCTTTCGAAAGTAAAGCGGAGAAGATCGCTGCGGCCACCGAACGCCTGAAGGCCATCGAGGTCATGAACTCCCTTGATGGCGAAGACATGAAGCCCTGGCACTTGAAGTACAGCTACACGCTGCACGACGGAGCCGAGAAGAGCTCTTCAGGCACGATCGAAGAGTGGTGGGTAAGCCGAGACAAGTGGCGGCAAGTGCGGACGGAGGACGGTAAGACCTCTGTGCGTATGCGTGTCGGCGGCCACTCTTATATCTCGAACGATGCAGCGCCTATGCCCGCGGCTCTGCAAACGCTCCAGGATGCCATTGTGCATCCGGTGCAGTATGCCTCTGCGAATGGTCAGCCGCTGGAGCCGACACAGGAGAACCATAAGTTTGGTTCATTGGAGTTGTCCTGCGTGATGCGTGCGCGACACGCGAACACGGAAGATACTGTGCATCTCGGGTTGTTCCCCACATTCTGTGTAGCCGCGGACAATGCGCTGCGCCTTACCTCGACGTCGGGCATGAATATCGTTGCCAATCTCGCCGGTAAATTCCAGGGGCATGCGGTAGCCACCAAGCTGGCTGGAACGCGTGATGGTGTTGCCCTCTTCGGGGGCACGATTGAAGAGCTCCGCTCCAAAAGCGAGGACACGGGTGATTGGTCGACGACCGATTTGCTGGAACGCGATCATGGTTTGGCCCGCATCGGTTCAGGCGTGATGGCTGGACAAGTGATTAGCAAAGTGCAGCCGCGTTATCCGCCGAACGCGCGCGACCACCATATCTCGGGCGCTGTCGTACTGCACGCAGTCATCGGTGAAGATGGTCACCTGCGCCTCATTGAACCGATCTCGTTCCCAAGTGCGGAGCTGGCGTTTGAGTCTGTGCACACGCTGTCGAAGTGGGTGTATAAGCCGTACCTGCTGAATGGCGTTATTACCGAAGTGGAGACTACTGTAGTCATGAACTTCAACCTCAACTAGCCTCCGCTTCGAAGACGCGCACGATGTTCCGTCCCGTCTCCTTGGCTTGATAAAGCGCGCGATCGGCTTCGTGGAGCAGCGCGGCGCTGGTGGCTGTGTGGTTGTCGCGCGTGGTGGTGACGCCGATGCTCGCGGTAGTGCGCACGATCTCTGCGCCGGGGCTGAGTTCGTGGTGGGCTTCGATCATGCGTCGCACCTGCTCCAGTAGCGCCAAGGCCGTATCAGCGTCCGTGTGCGGCATCAGCAGCACGAACTCCTCGCCGCCGAAACGCGCGATGTGGTCGGAGTCGCGCAGGGTGCAGCGCAACTGCCTGGCAATGCCCGCAAGCATCGCATCGCCGGTGACGTGGCCGTAGCGATCGTTGAGCTGCTTGAAGTAGTCGAGGTCGAGCACAGCCACGCTCAATGCGCCGCGCGTCGTGTGCAGGCGACGCACTTCGCGTTCCAGCACCTGGCGCAGGCCACGGCGATTCATCACCTGCGTCAGCGGATCGATCAGGCTTTCCATCGTCAGCAGCGCCTCGGAGCGCGAGCCCAACATCCACACCAGCGTGAGCGGCAGCATGCAGCCGAAGACCACAAAGATGATGCCCGTAGCGAGGTGCAATGCGTTGAGCTTGTCGGGGTCGAGATGCAGCACGAACACAGCTACGGAGCGCGTCAGCTCTACCGCAGAGAAGCAGAAGAAAAGAAAGCTGAGGACGCGTCGCGAGAGACGCGTCGACTCTTCCGACGAGTTCAGCAGCAACGCGCCGGCGAGGATCGCCTGCAGGCCGAGCACGAGGTCTTCCACCGAGAAGCCCGCCATATGTCCGGGGCGTGTCCGCCACAGAATTTGCACGGGCAGCGAGGCCAGCAGCAGCGCGAAGCTTGTGTAGATGGTCCAGCGCCAGCGGCGCACAAAGTACACCAGCGAAACGTTGATGAGTGCAATGGAGAGTGGAAGCATCTCGAAGTGCACGGTATGGCTGAGCCAGAACGGTAGGCTGGATTCGAGGAATGCGAGCATAGCGCCGATCGCGGTGGCAATGAACGCGCACCACAGCCAAAGCCTCACCGGCTCGAAGTCATGCTGGGCCGCGATGAAGCCGAACAGCACGCAGAAGCAGACGAGTTGAACATCCTGAATAAACAGGAGTACATCAATAGACATCGGGCCCTCAGGAGTCTCTTCCATTGTGCGAAGTTCATCGAACAATCGCAAGCGAATCCGCTTCCAAATGCCATACGGGTGCATCTAAAAAGTATTCCGTTACAGGAGAAGAGAGACATGATTCAGACACACGGTTACGCTGCGCCCAATCCGACGACCAATCCTCAGCCCTTCGATTTTGAGCATCGTGACCTGCGTCCGAACGATGTACACATCGAGATCGAGTTCTGTGGCATCTGCCACTCGGACATTCACCAGGCCCGCGATGAGTGGGGTGGTTCGATCTATCCGATGGTTCCGGGCCACGAGATCGTCGGCACGGTGAAGGCCGTAGGCGCCAGCGTCACGAAGTACAAGGTGGGCGACAAGGCCGCGGTCGGCTGCATGGTGGACTCCTGTCGTGAGTGCGCAAGCTGTAAGGATGGCGACGAGCAGTACTGCACCAACGGCGGCATGACGCCGACCTATAACGGCAAGGGCCGCGACGGCGCGCCGACCTTCGGCGGCTATGCGACCGACATCGTCGTCGATGAAAACTATGTGCTGAGCGTGCCGGAAGGTCTCGACCTGGCAGGTGCGGCTCCGCTGCTCTGCGCGGGCATCACCACGTACTCGCCGCTGAAGCACTGGAAGGCTGGCCCGGGCAAGAAGATCGGCATCGTCGGTCTCGGTGGCCTTGGCCACATGGGCCTCAAGTTCTCGCACGCATTCGGTGCAGAGACGGTGCTCTTCACCACGTCGGCCAACAAGATTGAAGATGGCAAGAAGCTCGGCGCGGATGCTGTCGTGCTGACGAAGGAAGAGAACTGGCATGCACCGCACGCCGGTACGTTCGACTTCATCCTTGACTGCGTTTCGGCCGAGCATGACATCAACCCCTATCTCAACCTGCTGAAGCGCGACGCGGTGTACTGCACGGTCGGCTTGCCGGAAGACCCGTTCCAGGTGGCGGGCTTCTCGATCATCGGCCGTCGCTACATGACGGGCTCGATGATCGGCGGCATCGCCGAGACGCAGGAGATGCTGAACTTCTGCGCAGAGAAGGGCATCGTTTCGGACATCGAGATGACGAGCTTCGAAAAGCTGGAAGAGGCTTGGACGCGCGTTGTAAAGGCCGATGTGAAGTACCGCTTCGTGCTCGACTGCAAGGAACTGAAGAAGTAGCTATAAGCAGGACGACGGCCCTCGATGATGCATCGGGGGCCGTCGTCTGTTTCGGCTAGACGATTTCGCTTATCTCGAGCCGCTCCTGCTCGCTGAGGTAGCGTTTGCGGCGAAACCAGTCTTCCATGCGGTCGCGCAGTAGCTCAACGGGCACGCGTGCGCCGATCTCCAGCAGGCCATCGGCTACAGGCAGTGTGTCGTCGAAGACTGCGTCGTTGGTGAAGTTGCGCATGGCGAAGTTGTCGATGTTCGACAGCGGCGCACGACGGCGCTGGCCTGTTCCATCCACGGCTTCGATGAGGACGCGACGCGCAAACATGGCTTAGATCCAGCAGATGTCCATCGGCGTATTGGCCGCGAGGATGCGCGGCGTGGGATCGACCTTGCCCGTTGCAGGGTCGTGCGCGAAGACCGCGATCGTGCCGGGGGCGCTCTGGTTGCAGGCGACAAGCCAACGGTGCGTCGGGTCGAAGCGGAAGATGCGCGGAATTTTGCCACCGGAGCCGAAACGCTGTTGTTCCGCGAGCTTCGCTGTCGTCGTGTCGATTGCGTAGACGATGATCTCGTCCACACCGCGATTGTTCGCATAGGCGAACTTGCCGTCGGGAGAGATCCATAGCTCGCACGCGGTCATGCCTTTGCGGTCGACGCCCGGTGCGACGGTGGAGATCACCGAGTCTTCGCGCATCGTCGGCTTGCCGTGGTTCCAGTCGTAGCAGGAGATCGTGAGGTCGAGCTCGTGGATCACGTAGAGCCAGCGGCCGTTCGGATGAAACGCCACGTGGCGCGGGCCGCTGCCAGGAGCATTGCTCACGCGATGCGGCTTCGGATGCGGAAGCGCCGTCTTCGCATCAAGGGTGAAGACGAGCAGCGAGTCCGTGCCGAGGTCGCAGACGACGAGATGATGTCCGCTGGGCGAGAGGGTGGCGCAGTGCAGGTGCGAGGCTTCCTGACGGTCCTTCTGCGGGCCGGGGACGCCGCATTCTCCGTTCGTGCGGCAGTCGAAGGCTACCTTGCCGCTGGCGTCGAGGCTGCCTTCGGCATTCAGCGCGTACGCTACGAAGGAACCACTCGAGTAGTTCGCCGCATAGATCGCCTTGCCCGACGGATGCACGCTCACGTAGCAGGGGCTGCTGCCTTCCGACGGCAGCTTGTTCATCTGCGTCAGGCGGGCGTTGGTGTTGTCGACGAGATATGCGGAGAGCGAGCCGTTGTCCTGCTCGTTGGCGGTGTAGACCACGGGCAGATGCGGGTGGCGCGCGATGTACGTCGGGCGGGAGCCTTCGATGGCGAGCGAGAGCTTGCCGATCTTGCCGGTCTTCGCATCCCACGGCGCGCGATAGAGGCCATCGCCCTTATCGGTGCCGAGCAGCACCCAATGAGTCTCACGGTTTATGGCCAGCGCACGCATCGCGAAGGGAAGCGTAGCACTTGCAGCAAGGAAATGGCGACGGGACAAGGGCGTGCGCATAGATGGCTCCGATGCAATAACGCCACGACCGAGGCCGTGGCGTTTTCAAACTGGGGTGATGGCTTAGATTTCTGCGGCGACGGTGTGCGGCTCGCCCGGCAGCTTGAAGTCGAGCTCCTGCGGATGCGCGTCGCTGTTTACGACCGGAAGCTGCGGCAGCTTGTCGGTGCGACCGGCTTCGTTCACCACGGCGTCAGCGCCTTCGAGCACTTCGTCCACGGTCATGGTGTAGAGCTCGCGGCCGTTGTCATAGCCGGTTTCGATGGCGAGCTTGAGATAGCGGCCCGCGATCTGCGCGGCGAGATAGTCGGTGATGACCTTCCCGTTCTTCGCCTTCTGCGCCAGCCACGCGTTGTTCGGCATGGCGACCCACACGCCGCGTCCGTTGACGGAAAAACGAATGTCGGTGGCGTCGGCATGACGCGTGGCAATGGCCACGACCGTGCCCTTCCACACGCAATGCTGAGGTTCTCCGGTCCAACGATCAGTGGCGACGAAATCTTCGTACATGGCTACAGGTTAGCCCCGGGAACACCCGCGAATCAAGCACGGTAATGCTCAGAAGCCGGGGTATGACGATATTCTTAGGGGCATGAAGAGAAAAACAGCCCTCCTGACTGCTGCAATCGCTCTCGTCTCGGCTGCTATGCCGCTGGTCGCGCAGAGCGCGCCCGACGTCCTCACCTTCACCAACGGTGACAAGCTGACCGGCAAGATCACCAAGGGCACAGGCGGCTCAGTAACCTTCCACACCGACATGGCGGGCGACCAGGCGGTCGATCTCGCCAAGATCAAATCCGCGAGCTCGACGACGAACTTCGTGCTCATTCGCAAGGTGAAGAAGACGGTGGCGCGCGTGCGCGACCTGGAGACGGTGACCGGCAAGATCAAGATCACCGACGGCAAGCTGACGATCACGCCGGACCAGGGCGCTCCCGAGACGGTGGCCGCAGGCGATATCGCCTTCATCATCGACCAGCCCACGTTTGAGAAGCAGGTGCACCAGAAGACGCCGCTGTGGAAGGGCTGGACCGGCCCGCTGACCGCCGGCTTCAGTTCGGTGCAGTCCACGCAGACCTCGATTACCTTCACCGGTGCAGCTGCACTGGTGCGCACCATGCCTTCGCTGCCGTACATCGCCACGCGCAACCGCACGCTGGTGAACGTGAGCGAGACCTACGGCAAGCAGACGACGCCGACGATTCCGCCGACAACTCCTGCGACGCCTGACACGATCGTGAAGACGAACCTCTTCCACGCCGACGCGGAGCGCGACCAGTATTTGCCGGAGCGCAACCTGTACATGCTGGGCACGCTGTCGTACGACCACAACTACTCCTCCGGCCTGAACCTGCAGCAGATCTACGGCGGCGGTATCGGCTGGACGCCGATCAAGACAGCCAAGCAGACGCTGGACCTGAAGGGCGATGTGCACTTCGAGATGCAGCAGTTCATCGCGAACTCGGGCGAGCCCGACGTGCATCTCTTCGGCTCGACCTTCTCGGAAGCCTGGACCTACAACCTGCCGAAGAAGATGGTTTTCACGGAGTCGGGGAACTATATTCCAGGCTGGACCGAAAACAGCGTGTACTCGGCGAACGCGACGGCGATGCTGACATTGCCTGTGTGGAAGCAGCTTGCCGCGTCGGTTTCGGGCACGGACAGCTACATCAGCAATCCGGCGCAGTACTACAAGCCGAACACCTATACGGTGACCTTCGGCGTGACATATACGGTCAAGTAGGCCGCTGGAAGCACAATTTACGAGGCAAAGCACTTTGCGGGCCGCAGGAATGGAGACATTCCGGGCCCGCAAAATGTTCTAATGGAGAGTACGCAGGTGTAATCGCCTGCAAGGAGTCCGTCGAGTGAAGTCGGTGTTGTCGAAACAGGGATTGCGTGTGTTTGTAGCAGGAGCATTGGTGCTGGCCGGAGCTGGCACGCTGGCAGCGCAGAAGGCAAAGGACGGCGAGCAGCCCACGCACAAGCCCGTCAAGCGCGCTCGTCGTGAAACCAATGCTAGCCGCGAGGCACGCATTCAGCGCACCATCACCGCGACGTACTCGCATCGCTGGGAAGTCTTCGGCGGCGGTGGTTACATGCGTTTCCGTTCCGGCGAGAACACGCAGAAGAACAATGAAGTCACGTGGAACGTGGCTGCGGCGCGCTACCTCAACCCGCGTCTGGCGATCGTCGGCGACGCACGCGGCATGTTCGGTAACGCTCATGCGCAGCGCCCGTACTACTATCCGCAGATCACGAAGCCGCAGATCAACGAATACACCTTCATGGGCGGCGTAAACTACCGCATCTATGGCAAGGAAAAGCTGGCGATCGGCCTGGAAGCTCTGGGCGGCGCTGGCTGGGGTTTGTTCTCGGGTGGTTCGAAGGGCATCAACTCGACCGCTCTGGGCATCTGGCCCGATGGTGTCCGTCCGGCATTTTCGGGCGGCGTGAATTTCGATTACAACTTCTATCCGAACCTCGCGTTCCGCTTGAAGCCGACGTATGTGCCGACCACCTTCGGCGGTAGCCTGCAGAACAACTTCGGCGTGAACATGGGCGTCGTTTACCGCTTCGGCAAGCAGTAGTTTCGGAGCATCGCATCAGACGAACGACAGCCCTCGTGGCTGGCGTTTTGCTTTGCCGCGAAAGAGGCATCGCCAACTTCGCGGTCTCCGGCGTAGGATGAGGTTATGTCCAAAGGCTGGGAGTCGAAGAACGTGGAAGAGCAGCAAGCCGAAGCCGCCGCATCAACGCAATCATTCAAGCCAGAAGATAACAGCGCCAAGCTGTTGCAGGAAGCGGAGAAGAAGCGCCGCATCCAGGCGCTCGAGCTGCAGCGCGAGCGCGTGCTGAGCGAACGTACCTCCAGCGCGCATCGCCGTGAAGCGCTCACGCAGGCCCTGGCGACTATCGAAGTGGAACTCGAACAGCTGGGCTGGTCGATCAAAATTTAGATCGCGCGTATGTGGGGTGCAGGGAAGACTCTGCGCGTCACGATGTTTCGAGCAAGCGAAAGGCCCGCCGATTTGGCGGGCCTTTCTGCGTGTTGCGGTTGCGATTAGTTGCCAGTGATCGACACCGTGACCGGCGAGGTGACCGTCAACGATCCGTCGGTGAAGTTGACGGTGAGGTTGAAGGTTCCGCGCGCCGCGCTGTTCGTGCCGTTGCCGCAGCCGGTCATGGTGGCCGTCAGAGCGAGGCCCAGAGCGAGCATCAGCATCGCGCCGAGGCGACGACGACGCGGAGCCACGAGCAACACGCCGAAGCCGAGCAGGGAAGCCAGCTCCAGCCCGCCGGTGCGGCTGACCAGCGAGCTCGTCTGGCCGTTCGTGCGGATGGTCATGACCACGTTGGAGGTAGCGCTCGTACCGCTGAACGTGGTGCTGGCCGGAGCGAAGGAGCAGGTGATGTACGCCGGCGCCCCCGAGCAGCTTGCCGAGACGGTGCCCGAGTAGCCACCTATGCCGCTGACGGCGAAGGTGGTGGTCGTGCTGCCGCCCGTCGGAATGGCGACGCCGGGGTTGCTGTTGGCGACCGTGAAGGTCGGTCCCGAGACGGTCTCGACGATCGTTCCCGCCGAGGACGCGTAGTAGAGCGTGGACGGGGTGAAGGTCGCGGTGATGGTGTGCGTTGCCACGAGCGAGGACTTGAACGGCAGCGTAGCGACGCCGGCTGAACTGATGGTGCTCGTACCCAGCGTGGTCGTGGTGGAGGTGGTCGATCCGCTGACCAGCGAAACGTCGACGAAGGTCACCGTTCCGCTCAGCGCGGTAGTGCCGCTGGGGACCGTGCCGGTGACGGCTACCGTCGCGGTCAGCGTGACCTGCGTGTTCGGTCCGGGGCTCGGATCGGTGGAGGTGACGGTAGTCGAGGTGGTGATGCCGCTCACTACCTGCGAGAGCGTACCCGTCGATGTGGCGTAGTATGCCGTCGCCGGGGTGAAGACGGCGGTGATGGTGTGGGTGGCGTTCGTCAGGGCGCTGGTCGTGGCCGTTGCCTGACCAGTGGTGGCGTCGATGGCAACATTGCTCGCCAGCGCTGCGCCGCTCACGCTATCGGTAAAGGTGACGGTGCCGGCAAGTCCCGGCGCGCCGGTGGGGGCGGTCTGGCCAGCGACCACGGCGACCGTCGCGGTGAAGGTCACCGCTGAACCGCCCGCGCTGGGGTTGGCCGACGACGTGACAGTGGTGGTCGTGGTGAGCGAGTTGACCACCTGCGTCAGCGAACCCGACGAGGTGGAGTAGTCCGCGGTCGCCGGGGTGAAGGTCGCCTTCAGGCTGTGCGAACCGTTTGCCAGCGCTGCCGTGGTGTAGGTCGCGATGCCGGTGGTGGCATCGATGGCCACGCCGGTGGCGAGCGTCGTGGTGCCGTCGGTGAACTTCACCGTACCGGCCAGCGCAGCCGTGCCCGTGGGGACGGTCTGGCCCGAGGCCACGGCGACGGCTGCCGAGAGCGTGATGGAGGTGCCGCCCTGCGACGGGTTCGCCGAAGAGGTAAGCGTGGTCGTGGTGGCGACCGCAGCCGTGCCCGTCAGCGCGACGGTGTAGGTGCCGACCGAGGAGTTGTCCGTCACCGTGAGGGTGCCGGTGAGCGTCTGGTTCGAGACCGTTGGCGACAGCGCCACGCCGATCGCGCAGGTCTGGCCGGGCTGCAGGACGGTCGTCGAGGTGCAATCGCTGTAGAGCGTCGAGCCCGACGCTACGACGGCGAAGTTTGTGCTGGCCGTAATGCCGGAGATCGTCAACGGCGAGTTGCCGACGTTGTTGTGATAAACGACCTCTGTCTCGGAGACATTGCCGATCGCCGCGGTGGTGGTGAAGGTGATCGGCGCGGCTGCGGCGGTGTCTACGTTGATGTGATACACGCCGTAGTCGGTCACGTAGACCGTGCCATCGGTGCCAAAGTTCGACGCCCAGGGAAGGTAATACTTGGCGACCGTGAGCGCGTTACCGTTGCCGGTGCCCTTCACTCCGGTGCCGACGTAAGGAACGATCTTGCCGCTGGCCGTGTCGATCTTGTAGAGCTGGAAGTTGCCGTAGTCGACGTAGTAGATGTCGCCTGCAGGGTCCGTCGTAACGCCAATGGGGTCGCTCAGGGCGTTGGTATAGGCCAAGGCTCCGGCTACGGTTGCTGAGGTTGCCGGAGTTGCATTACCGGCGAGTGTGTAGAGATAGCCCACGGTCGGCGAAGCCCATGCGGAGTTCTCTGTGGTGATGAGCTTACCCATCGCGGCGCCGCCGTTGTAGATCACGCGGATCTTCGCGCTGGTGGCTGAGGTGTATTCGGTGAAGACGACATCACCATCGGCCGTGAGAGCAAGTCCGCGGCTGTTGAGGATGCCTGCGGTCGAAGCGGTTGCCAGTCCGCCGTCGCCAGCGGAAGCCACCTGCGCATAGCCGCCGACAAGGTACACGTAGCCAATCACAGGCGTGGTGCCGGGGTTTTCTGCGGCGATGAGTTTTGCTGCTGCTGCGCCTCCGTTGTAGACCACGCGAATACGCGTGCCACGCGTAGCGAGCGTGGAGTAGCTGACGAAGAAGATATCGCCAGCCGGGCTCACAGTGATCGCGGTGCCGTAGCCCGTGAGTACGGTGCCTGAACCGAGCGGGCCGCCATCGCCGGTGATACCCGCAGTGCCGGGTGTGCCGATGAGCTTGTAGATATAGCCGACCTGAGGCGCTGAGGTGGCGCCGGCGCAGGTGGTTGCGCCCGTGGTCAGACCAAAGATCGTGGGGTTTGCCATCTCGATAAGGCAAGCCATGGAGTCGCCGCCCGCGAAGACTACGCTCGTCGAGTAGTTGGTGTAGTTCGAGACCAGGATGTTGCCAGCGGCATCGACGGCTACGCCTTCCGGACCATAGAGCGTGCCTGCTGTGGTGGCGAGCACATTGTTGAGATTGCCACCGGTGTGCGAGGTCGTCGTTGCCGTGCCGGATACGGCAGTGGTGTCGCCAGCGATGGTGTAAATGTTCCCGGCAACGGGTGCGGAGGTCGCACCAGCGCAGCTTGTTGCGCCTGCGGAGAGGCCGAAGAGCGTCGGCTCCTCGATCTGGATCAGGCAAGCCAGAGCTGAGCCGCTGTTGTAGACCACGCGGATGTTCTGCATGCCGTAGTCGGCGATGTAGAGGTTGCCGGCTGCGTCAGAGGTCGTGCCCATCAGGGTGTAGAACTTGGCGGCAGAGAGGGGGCCGCCATCGCCGGAGTAGCCCGAACCGACGGGGCCGCTATAGGTGTTGTAGCCCGGGCTCATCAACCCCTGTGGGCCGCTTGCGGCGCCGGTGAGGCCGACGGTGTAGAGCGTGCCGGTGGAGTCCGTGACCGTCAGGGTTGCGGTACGCGTGCCGGAGTAGAACGGCTTGAACGTGACCGGGATGCTACAGGTGCCGCCGGAGACCACGGTCGTACAGCCCGAGGTCGTGCCGAGTACGAACTCCTGCTTGCTGTTCATCGTTGAGGAGATGACGACGCTCGCCACCGTGACGGCGCGATTCGCGGTCAACGTCACGGTTTGTGAGCTTGAGGTCTGCCCGATGGCGGTCGACGGGAAGCTAACGGTGGTGCTGCTGGAAAGCGTAAACGCCTGACCCGCGGAGGCATGAGCTGCCTGCGAGCCAAGGCCCAGGGCTGTTGCCAAGGCAAGAGCGAAGTTCCTGACAAACGTACGACCGACCATTCGGAGACGATCCCTTCTCATAGAGCAGTGCTTCACTTGCTTCGTTCTTCAGTCATCCCGTGGGCATGTCGCAGCGGTCCAGGCGCGCATGTCCTTAGCAAGGTGGGATTTCTGAAGAGTGGCCAGTCCTGGCCGCAAGTGTTGCGTTTGTGAGCTGTAGCGGCATATTCATGCCGCGCGTGGCACTGAAAGTTGCTTAGGTTGGTCAAAGCATACGTTCGCCAAGGCCCTGATGCAAGGTCGTAGTGCGAACATCGGCCATCTATCTCGGGTCCTTATTGCTACGGCGCGTGGGCGGTGTTAGGTTCAATTGCAACGGTCCTCTAACAATTGTTCTGCTTCCCACACGGGTCTGATTTTCGATTCGCTAAGTGACTCGATAGGTGTGTTCTGCCTACTCCACGTTTTGTTTTGCGATGGAGCACTCGCGTGTGCGGGAAGTGTTGCCAGCGACGACGGCGTTTGCCGCCTCGTATCGCTTCAAGGAGTTTGACCCAGGTGCGTTTGGCTCGTTGGTTTCTTTCCCTGTCACTACTGGTGGCGTTGTTTATCGGCGTGTCCGCACGAGCGCAGTCGGTGGATACTGCCGGCCTCGAAGTCGACGTCCGCGACCCTTCCGGCGCGAAGGTCGAAGGCGCAACTCTAACGCTGACCAACACCGCCACGCACGATGTACGCGTCGGCGTTTCGGGCAAGGCGGGCGTTTTCCGCTTCGTCGCGCTGCAACCCGGCGGCTATGAGTTGCTGGTCGAGCACGCTGGCTTCGCGCAGACGCGCCAGACAGGCATCACGCTCTCGGTCGGCCAGGCCTCCACCGCGAACATCGCGCTGACGGTAGCTTCCTCGGATGCGGTCGTCCAGGTAAATGCGGACGTTTCTCAGATTGACCCTGACCGTACGACGATCGGCCAGACCATCTCGCAGGAAGAAATCGACAACCTGCCGTCGGATGGCCGTAACTTCCTTGACTTCGCAATCACTGTCCCTGAAGTAACGACGACGCAGACGACCGGCCAGAACTCCGGTTTCTCGGTCAACGGCCAGCGTTCGCGTTCGAACTCGATCATGATCGACGGTGTGGAGAACAACGGCCAGCTCAACGGCAACGTTCGCCAGACGCTTTCGCAGGATGCGATCGCGCAGTTCCAGGTGCTCACGGAACAGTTCCCCGCAGAGTTCGGCGGTGCAGGCGGCGGCTTCATTAACGTGGTCACGCGCGCAGGTACAGACAAGTTTCACGGTACGGCGTACTACTTCACGCGTCAGCAGTTCCTGAACTCCTCGAATGCGTTCAGCAATACGAACCCGAGCATTTACTCACGTAATGATCTGGGACTCTCAGTTGGCGGACCGATCAAGTCGAACCGCACTTACTTCTTCGGTGCGCTCGAATACGTAGGTCTGAATACCTCGAAGTACTCGTACATCGGTTCGTATGCTTCGGCGGTTGACGGCACTCTGGCAGCAGGCAAACTCATCGGTTCACCCGTTCGTGGAGTTGATACCGATGGCTACATTCCGCAGTCCTCTGCGCAGACGCTCGCGTCGATGCGTATCGACCACCGCATCAGCGACCGCGACACGTTGATCGGTCGCGTGCTCTACGTGCAGTACCTCCAGGCCAACAGCACCAACACCGGCGGCTACTACGATTTGTCTGCGGCTACCAGTACGTACACCCACACGCAGAACTACTTCGCCGAGTGGACACATATCTTCTCGCCGACATTGCTGAATGAGTTGCACGCAATGGTGGCTCCTCAGCGTCTGAAACAGCTTCCTCACGTATACGGCACGGGCGCAGCGATCGGCGGTGTTGTGAACATCGGCGCGACAAGCGACTTCCCGGTGACGCTCGACGAAGACCACTACGAAATTGATGACGCTCTCTCGAAGACTTTGGGTCGTCATCTCTTCAAGGCTGGTGTGCAGGTGAATTACATCCGCGCGCGCAGCTACTTCCCGACGAATTTTGTGGGTTACTGGAGCTTCTACACGACGGGCAACTTTGCGCTCGCCGCTCCGCAGCCGTACCGCTATGTTCAGAGCTTCGGTAATCCGGATATCCATCTTCCGGATACGCTGATTGGTGGCTACATCGAAGACTCGTGGAAGGCGACCTCGCGCCTGACGCTGAATCTCGGCGTGCGTTACGACCTCGATCTGCAGCCGCAGGGTTTCAACCAGAATGCGAACGATCCGATCCAGGCTTCGCTCTCGCACGGGATGGCGCGCGACTATAACAACTTTGCTCCGCGCGTAGCTCTGTCGTACGCGATCGATAAGAAGGGCAAGACGGTTTTGCGTGCAGGCTACGGCATGTTCTACGACAAGAACCTGCTGATCCTCGCTCGCAATACGCTGCAGACCAAGCAGCAGCTTGTCATGACTCTGAACAACTCGGGCACGACGACTGCTGCAGCAAATACCGCACTCATCAATGCGTTCGCCACGGGACCCTACACGAATACCGCATCGTTCCCGACGACGGGCTTTGGTGCAGGCTTTGCTCCGAGCATCAGCCGTTCTTTCCCGGGTACCGTTCTGCCGATCATCCATCAGATGGATCTTGGCATCGATCGCGCGTTGACCTCGAAGCTTGTGCTGTCGATCACGGGCATTCACGTCGAAGGTGAGAAGCTGCTGAAGGCCGCCAATTCGAACCTCGCGCCTCCAGTGATCCTCACCAGCGCAAACCAGACATACTTCGGCTATGCGGTTTCTAACGGTACGACCACTTGTAACGGCGTGAACAGTTCTTCAGGCAAGTCACAGCCTTGCTACCAGCAGCTCAACCGCGCGTTCTATGGCGATATGCGTGACCCGACGACGAATGCGCTGATCCGTGCGGGCCGCCTCGACCCGCATTACTACGACATCAGCATCACTGGCCCGTGGGGGCACTCGAACTATAACGGTCTTCGCATCGGTCTGCAGCAGAACGCCTGGCATGGCCTCACGGTTCGCGCTGGATATGTATGGGCGCGTGCGGAAGACGATGCACCGGACTTCCTGAACGGAGCTCTGCCGGACAACCCTTACAACCCGAAGGCAGAAAAGTCGCTTTCCAACGAAGACGTGCGCAATCGCTTTACCGGATCGATGGTGTACCGCATCCCGTATCACACGAATCGCCGCCACTTCACTTGGACGAAGGCTATTTTAGGTGACTGGATCATGTCGGGAACGTACATCACTGGTTCGGGAACTCCGCAAAACATTACCGTGGGTTCGGACATGAACAACGATGGTTCCACCTCGACGGACCGTCCGTTCATCAATGGTGTGATCGTCGGCCGTAATGCCTTCCGCGGTGCTCGGCAGTCGAGCGCGAGCGCCCGCGGCCAGAAGGAAATCCGTTTCCCACGTGGCCAGCGCCTGACCTTCTCGGCTGAAGCGTTCAACCTCTTCAACCACTACAACATCACCGACTTCGATACCTCCTGGGGTACCGGGCAGAACCCAACCGCACGTACTCCAACGAGCACGGGGAAACCTGGATCCTATTACGGTGAAGCCGATGCAGCAAGTGGCTCTCGCGTTATGCAACTTGGAATTCGTTACAAGTTCTAATTGACTAACGTGGAATTACCTGAGGACGCGGCTGCATGCCGCGTCCTCGTCCTTGAAAAGGAAAAGCTTTGAAAGTGAAGTCCTCCGTACTACTCGCATTCGCTGCTTTGTGTATCGTCGTTCCGGGCGTTCACGCACAAGGGACAGCTGTGTCCTCTGCCCCAGCCTCTGTTCAGGCGCCTCCAACTGCTGCCGATGCCACAGCGCTCTGTTGCGGTGAGGTATCGAACCCTGGCAAGCTGCTGGACCGCGTTATCGACTCGATGCATGTGGATGATCGTTGGCAGCCGCATGTGCATATCGAATGGGCTACGGGGCTGCAGGATCAGCCGTCCGGTTCGAGTGGTCCTGACCGAGCAACACATTGCTCATCCTTCACCGCAGCGCTTGGGCTAAAGCTGGATGTTTACATGCTGCGTCCGCCGGAACATTCGCAGCAGTTGCTGGCAAGCGCTCAGGGCGAGTGGTTTCGCTCTCCGGGAGGCGTGCAGGCGGGATGGACTTCTGTTCCAACGGCTGCAGAGGCGCAGACGCTCTCCAACGCGGGCAAGTTGGTCGTCGTCGTGTATGAGAGCCCAGAGCCTCGTCGACCGGGGCATGTGGCGATCGTGCGTCCTTTCCCGAAGACGAATGCCGACCTTGCCGAGAATGGTGTGCAGACCGCACAGGCCGGAGCGAAAAACTTCTCCAGCGGCGTAGCGCGCGTGTCGTTTGCCAAGCACGAAGGCGCATGGCCGAACGGCGTTCGCTACTACGTGCATACGATCGACTGGCAGAAGCTGATCGCCAAGTGGTCCGACCAGGCGAAGAAGAACTAGCTGTATCTGAGGGAAAGAGAAACGCCTACTGCTCGCAGTAGGCGTTTCTCTTTTGTGTTGCGGTGAGACTACGGGCGGTACTTCAGGCCCAGGTAGCCGCCATCGGCGTCATAGGCATAGTCGAAGTGAGCGATCCCGCGCAGACCTGTGTTCACGAAGGTGGTCTCGTGCGGTTTGCGCCAGCTTACCTTGCGCGGGGTCTCAGGATCATGCGTGTCGCCGCTGGTGAACTCATAGCTGAGTTGGCCGCCCAGAAGATACACCTTGATCGGCGTGCCGTCGGGAACGTCTCCGCTCTCGGGCGCACCGGGGGAGGAGACCATCATGTTCGTGAGTCCGGTATCGATCAGCACTGTGCCCATGCCGAGCGTCTTGCCTGCGACGGCGATGGTTCCCGCAGCGGTCTCCCAATCCTTCGGCGCGTTGGAGTCGTCGGGCGGCTCGACCGAGCGCGAATTCAGCTTCTGCCATTTCCAATCGCCGGTCTGCATCAGGTCGGCGTTCAGGCCAAGCTGCACGCCCTTCGGCGTGAGCACATAGCCGCGGCGCATGCGGCCTTCCTGCATGGCATTCAGCATGATGAACGCATTGCGCTGCTGTACCTTCCAGTCCTTGCCATCGCCGCGGCCAAAGCCGATGCCGAGCATGTGCGGATGGCCAGGGCCGGGGGAGCAATGCGCCGCATTGACGCCGGTGCCCAGGCATTCGCGGAGCTTCACCGCGAGTACCGGCATGTGCGCGATGATAGGCGAGCCATCCGGCATCTTGGCGTCTTCGAACTTCACGTCCACCGTTTCCCAGGTACCGCTCAGGCGGATGCCCGAAGAGGAATACGTGATCTCGCCCGGCTCACCCTTGCCTGTGTAACCGGGAATCTCGTCGGCCGAAACCATGATGCCGGTGGAGCCGGTATCGATCTGGAACGTCGAGCTCTCCCCGCCGTTGAAGGAGAGGCGCATGTGAATCGAGCCGAGGTGCTGGAAGTTCAGCGCATCGTCGGAGTAGGGAACCGTCACGGCCGGTACGCCGGCGGGGAAGGTCGGTTTCACGGGAGCCTTGGCCTGCGCGTGAGAGATCGCGCCAGTGCCTACCGCTGCAAGGGCCGCAGCGGCACAGGCGAAGCGAAGAAGCTGCATTCTGCCTCCAGAAGGTTGGGGGCAGCGCTCGAAAGCGCCGCACGGAAACGCCACAAAACGGAAAGTGTTTCCAGCCTACATTACTTCAGGTTCACATCCGCGGTGCCGATGTGCCCGGTGCCTGCGTCGCGCACTACGAAGCGTATGCGAGAGGTTTTCTCGGGCACGTCGAAGGCGAAGGGGAAGGCCACGTGCTGGCCGTGGTCAACATCGGTGCCCGCCGGAATGCGCTCTTTCTCTTCGATCGACTTGTGCAACAGCTCTTTGCCCTTGACGTTGTAGCAAACCACCATGATGGTGGCTTCCGCGCGGCGAGAGCCTTCGTCTTCGTCGATCCAGGTGACATCTTTGGCGAGCACGAGCAGTTTGTAGCCTTTGCCATCCTGCCTGGCCTGCACGTCGAGTCCGTTGTAGGGCAGCGTCGTTTGCGCGGCGGCAGCGATGTCCCACTTGAGCTGATTGCTGGTCTTCGCGGTCGGCGTTGGCGCGGCTTCTACCGGCGGCGGACCGCTGAAGTAGCCTTGGCGCGTCACGGCGTGGAGGCCGGGCGTGCCGAGCTTGACGACGATCTTGCGGAAGGGGGCGGCTGCGTCGTCGGTGCTGGTCGGCGTGTAGGTCAGCGTGTAATAGACCGAAGCTTCCTTCAAGCTGTCAGCGATGGCCACGTCGATGTCGTTGCGCTCGGCGAAGATCGCGCCGCCGGTGGCCGTGGCGAAGCTGGCGAAGTCGAGCTTGTCGGCGAAGGGGCCAAGGCTATCGGTGGGACCGCTCGTGGTGGGGTTGCCATCCGCGTCCGTGCCGTCATCCTGCTGCACCGCGTGCACGCCCTGCGGGTCGATCACGTAGAGCACGACGCGAGACATCTGCAGGCGCGTGGTGATGGTCTTCACCACGGCCATGATCTTGTCCTGATCCTCTTCGTCGAGGCTGACGGTGTCGATCATCGGGTAGCCCACGCCCATCCAGATCACGTTCTTGCGACCGGGAGTGCCGCTGGAGGCATCGGCGATCTGACCGAGCACGCCGAGCGTCTGCGAGGTGCGCTCAAGCGCGCCATCGCCGCTGCTGTTGCGCATCATCTGCCACGGGTACTGCGGGAAGTGCTTCTTCACGGCGTCCAGCAGTTCCTGGCGGCTCTGCGTGTAGTCGTGCAGCACGACGAAGTGCGCGTCACCGGCAGCGACGATCTGCGTGGGGTGCGGCAGTACTTCGGGCTGGCGCATCAGGTAGTGCTCCATGCGGTCGCGCGCATAGGCCATGTCTTCGAACTTGGAGTTCAACTCATCGAGCACGAGGATGTCGACCGGGTCGGTGCCGATTTTCTTCAGGTCCGCGGTGCTCGTCACCACCGTCTTCGGTGCACCGTTCGCGGGTGGCACGTGTGGCTCAAAGTTGCGGATGCGCTGCGGCACCTTATCTTCCAGAATGGTGAACTGCGACTTATCGAGCCCGGTGACGGGCTTGTCGTTCTTGTCGAGCACCACGACGTCCAGCACAACCAGACGCGTCGAGGTCTTCAGCGTGTAGCCTTGCGGCTCGGGGCTGGTGGAGGGTGCGGAAGAGGCAGGAGCGGTCTGGGCAGCAGCAGAGAGAGAACCTGCAGCCAACAGGGCCAACGGGAGCGAGCGCATCAGGATTTTCACGGCAACCATGTAGACGTCAAGTTTAGTGACAAAGTCGCGCAAAATCTTTCGATAGTTCCGCTAAACGGATTCGCATCTATCTGTCGCCACGGCTTAAGCTGTACTGAGGTCTTATGCTGCCTGTCACCACTACCCGACGTCGCCAGAGTAACCGCGTTTTTCGAGCGGTGCGGCGCTTCGTTTCCAGCAAGCCGAAGACGTTGGGGATGGGCCTGGTGCTGGTCGCGGCAATCGCTCTACTGGAGCAGCACACCGGCAGCGACTACTCGCTCGAGATCGTATATGTCTTCCCGGTGATGCTTGCGGCCGTGGTGCTGACGCGCTGGCAGATTGTGGGCGCGGCAATCTTCTGCGCGATCGTGCGCGGCTTCTCGATCAGCGGCGAAACCTTCCTCGGGCATCTGCTGAGTTTCGGCATGGCCAGCATGGCGTACATCGGCTGCGGTCTGCTTATCTATCAGATCCTCGACTCGCGTCGCTCGCTGCTGGAACACAACGCGCGTATCCGCTTCGAGCAGCGCCTGCGCCGTCGCGCGGAGGAGCAGCTTCGCCTGATGGCACAGAGCAGCCCGGCCGCGATTCTCACGATCAGCGTGAAGGGCGAGGTGCTGGCTGCGAACGCCGCTGCGGAAGAGATCTTCGCGCTCGAGGGCAAGAAGGACGGACGCATTCTTGTCGGTCGGCAGATTCGCGAACTCGTTCCGCTCTTTGACGACGCATTGCGCCTGCCCGAGGAGATCTCCGGTGTCCGCACCCAGGTAAGCACCTGGGCGCATCGCTCCGACGGCACGCAGTTTCCGGCGACCGCATGGTTCTCCATCTATGGCACGGGCGAGAACCGCCGACTCGCTACGATTCTTACGGACAGCTCGACCGAAGTACGTGAGCGTGAGCACGCTCACTTCGAAGACATGGTGCAGCAGAACCGTGTGCTGGCCGGCGCGGTCTCGCATGAGATTCGCAACCTCTGCGCTGCGATCGCCGTCGTGCAGCGCAACCTCTCCAACCACACGAACCTTGCAGGCGATGAAGACTTCGAGGCGTTGACGCGTCTGATTGACGGCCTCACCGAGATCTCTACCTTCGACCTTCGGAACCAGAGCCGCGCGGCGCTCTCTGCGGTGAGTCTGCATGAAGTGATCGAGCAGCTTCGCGTTGTGATCGGCCAGGACTGGGAAGACATCGACGGCTCGCTGGAGTTCCGCGTGCCGCGTTCCTTCCCGGCGGTGCAGGCGGAGCGTCAGGGGTTGCTGCAGGTGCTATTGAACCTGGCGCAGAATTCGCTGCGGGCCGTGGAAGAGATGCCCGAGCGCAAACTGATCATCGAGGCCACGCATGATGGCTCCGTGGTGACGATGTTCGTTACCGATACGGGCCACGGTTTGAAGAATCCGAAGGGACTGTTTCAGCCTTTCCAGACCGGCCGCCCGCAAGGCGGAGGTTCCGGACTGGGACTGTACGTTTCGCGCGCCATCGCGAAGAGCTTTGGCGCTGATTTGCATTACCGACCCACGGACGAAGGCTGCCGCTTTGCGATCATCCTTCGTCTCGTGACTCCTCAGGAAGGAGCGGTGGCCGCGTTGTCGGCGGCTTCCGCATAGAAGAGCACCATGGTTCCTGTACGCCTATATTTGTTGGACGATCACGCCCTCTTCCGCGAGGGTCTGTTGCGCCTGCTTTCGAACGATCAACGATATGACCTTGTGGGCCAGAGCGGTGTGCCGTCGGAGGCGATCGATCAGATCCTGACGACGAAGCCGCACGTGTTGATCCTCGACTACGACCTCGGCAGCGAAACGGCGTTGCAGTTCATGACGACCCTGCGCGGTCGTGGCTTCGAAGGCCGCGTGTTGCTCGTCACTGCGGGGCTGCCCGATGCCGACGCGCTCAAGCTCATCCAGATGGGGTTGTCGGGCATCTTCCACAAGCAGCAATCTCCGGAAGATCTGCAGCGCGCGATTGTGGAGGTAGCGTCGGGCCGTGTGCTCATCGATCAGGAGTACCTGCGCGCGATTCTCGTTGCGGGACAAGCGCCGACGATTCCGCGCTTCACCGAACGCGAGCGTGCGACCATGCGCCTGTTGCTGCAAGGCAAGGCGAACAAGGAGATTGCGGCGGAGTTCGGCGTTTCTGAAAGCGCGGTGAAGGCCACTTTGCAACAGCTCTTCTCCAAGACCGGCGTACGCACTCGCTCGCAACTGGTGCTGCTCGCTATCGAGCGCTACCGCAACGACATCTAGCTCCGCTGCGAGCCATAGCCGACGAAACGAGAACGATGAATCTGTATCTGGGAATCGACGCGGGCGGCACGAAGGCCGAGTACGCGCTGGCAGAAGGCGAACGCGAGATCGCGCGCGTACGTGGCGGCTCGATCAAACGCATGCGCGTGGACGAAGCCACAGCCACCAAGCATCTGGAAGACGCGCTGCGTGAGCTCGAAGCGAAATCGGGCCGCAGCCTGAAGGATGTGGTGCACACCTGCATCGGCACGGCTGGCGAGCAGGTGCCGATGGTGGCGGATTGGCTACGCAAAGAGATCGGCGCACGCGTTGGCGGCGATCTGCTGGTGCTCGGTGACGTGGAAATTGCGCTGGATGCAGCATTCTTCGGCAAGCCGGGGGTGCTGGTGCTTGCGGGCACAGGGTCGAACATCGCTGTGCGCAGCCCGGAGGGGCAGATGCTCTCTGCCGGTGGCTGGGGCCCGCTGCTGGGGGATGATGGCTCAGGCTATCGCATCGGTATAGAGACGTTGCGACGTCTCTTCCGCGAGTATGACCGCGGCGAGATCACGCCGCTCATGCAGCGTGTCTTCACACACTGGAACGTGGCCACGCCGAGCGAGCTTATCTCATTGGTACATGCACAGCCGGGGCCGGACTTTGCTTCGCTCGCGCGCATCGTTGCGGAAGCGCAAGCTGCTGGCGATCCATTGGCTGATGAGATTCTTGCCGAGCAGGGAAGGGCTCTGGCGGCGGTGATACTGCGCTTGCTGGCGCGTGCTGGCTTCCGCGAAGGTGACTCGATCCACTTTGCTTTCACCGGTTCGGTCGTGCAGCACATCCTGCCGGTGCGCCGCGCGATGGAGCAAGCCGTACTCGCGCAGCATCCTCACTCGGTCTTCATGACGGAAGCTACTGATGCTGTGAGCGGCGCGCTTTGGCGTGCGCGTACGCGCTGACAGCGACGTTACAGCGTTGTGATTTGTAGGGGCGCAGAGATTCTCTGCGCCCCTGCAAGCTTTGCGCCGACGCGGATTCATCGTCGGCGCAACACGCTTGAGTGAGTCTTTAGCGGCTCAGCCTGAGAGCGAACTGGACCACACGAGGATCGGTGCTGGTGGCGGTGATCGTACCGAAAGCTGCGGCGCCTACAGAGCCATTCGGTGAGCCTAGGCCCGGGGTGTTCGTGACGTCGAAGACCTCGGCGCGGAACTCGAGATCGGTCTTCGCGCCGAGAGCGGTGTGCTTCGAGAGCGAGAGATCGAGGTCACGATATGCCGGTCCACGCACGGGGTTGCGCGAGGCATTGCCGAAGGTGAACTGCGGCGCAGCCTGGAACGCCGAGGTGTTGAACCAGTGCTGGAAGTTGCGCTGGCTCGATGGCAACACAGGGTCGCCAACAATGTTCGGTCGCTGCAACGGCACACCCGCGAAGGCATTGTTGTTCGTGGAGTTCGTCACCGTCACCGGCATGCCGCTCTGCATCGTGTAGATGCCGTTGATGGTCCAACCGCCAAGCACGGGCGTGAGGAAGCCGTGGCCCTTGAACTTCGTCAACTCATAGACCGCGCTCACCGAAGCAACATTGGTCATGTCGCCGTTGGAGAGATCGCGCTCCAGCCACGGTCGATAGGTATCAGCCATGATGAGTGATGAGGTATTCGGCGAACTCAACACCGTGGACGAGAAGACGCTCGACGCAGGATCGATGAGCTTCGACCATGTGTACGACACGAGGAAGGTCAGCCCCTCGCGCGTGCGCTGTTCGAGCTTCGTGCTGAGGCCGTTGTACACCGAAGAGCCGGTGTTATTGCGGTAGATCGCGATGTTCTGGAACTGCGCATACGGCTTGAGCAACTGAGCATGAGCGATCTTCGCCGAAGCGCCGAGCACGCTGGTGCGCGGCAGCACATTGAAGTACGGGTTTGCCACCTGACCGGTAAGATTCGTGGCGGCTGCGCCACCGGCGAGACCGCTGGCGATCTGCGCGTCAGTCAGCTGATTGAGGTTCTGGTCAGGGATGCCGAGGTGCACGATGTGCGAGCCGATGTAGGCGACCTCCAGCGAGAGGTTCGGCGTGAACGCCTGCTGCACTGCGAGGTTCCACTGCTGCGAATAGCCAGAGCCCATCTTGCGGTTGGCGGTGTACACGCTCTGGCCGAGGCCCGCGTCCGGCGTCGCTGCGATGGGCGTCACCTGGCTGGGACCAGCCGCGAGTGCGAAGGCGGGGATGTAGCCATCGGTTGTCTTCTGCTGCACGTTCTGGATGAACGGATACTGCGGCGTGGTGAACGGCGTGGTGATGCCGCTCTGGTCGATGAAGACGATGCCGTATCCACCGCGGATGACGCTCAGTGCGTTCGGCGAGTAGGCGAAGCCGACGCGCGGAGCTACGTTTGTCCAATGCAGTTCACGCGCGGAGCGCGAATTACCGTTGACGCCTAGGTAGTCGAGTTGCTGCGTGGCAAGGTTGAAGACCGCACCCTGGTTGTGCGTTTCGGTGGAGGGCATGTGCAGCGTCCATCGCGCGCCGAGGTTCAGCGTGAGCTTCGGCGTTACGCGCCAGTCGTCCTGCGCGAAGAACTCGTGGATGTAGTCGCGCGGACGAATCGTGCGCTGCTGCAGGTCGACGGTGTACGTGTCCACCTGGCCAAGCAGGAAGCTCGCGAAGGCGTTACCGCCGGTGACCGCGCCTGCGGTGCTGGTGGTGTCGGTGCCGGTGGTCGTGAACTGAAACGAGCCTGTCGGCAACGGCGGCGCGAAGGCGTTCAGCTCATAGCGACGAAGGTCGGCGCCAAGCTTGATGGTGTGCGAAGACTTCGTCCACACAAGCGTATCGATGAGCTCGCCAACAGCTGTCTGGTAGCGTCCGCTGGCGCTGGCCGCAGAGCCAAGCTGCTGATAGCCCGTGAACGTGAACTGCGGCATCGTGTTCGCGTACGACGAGTTCACCGGGATATTCGGAATGCCGAGCACGCTCGTCGCAGTGCCGTTTAGCTGCGCGCCCAGTGAGGAGTTGCCGCGGCGCGTGTAGCCAACGCGAAAGTCGTTGAGCAGCGAGGAGGTGAAGGTGTGCGTCTCGTTGAGCACTACCTGTTGGCCGAGCACGTTCGTTACGCCGGTCACGTTCGACGTGCCGACCACAGCGCTGGCCGAGCTGATGAGTCCACCGTAGAGCGGCAGATAATCTGCGGGCTTGTCGGCCTCAGAGAAGTAGCTGTAGCGCACGAAGCCGCGGTCCTTGCGGCCGAGCGCGCCATCGAGACGCACATCGAATTGGTTCTGATGATCGTCGTCGTTGTTTGTGTAGCTGTAGTTGTTGCTCGCCGCTGCGCTCTGCGCATGCGGATAGAGATTGAGGATCGTCAGCGCCTTCGCATCGAATGCGCACTGCGCGGTGGTGATGGTGTCGTTGGTGAACTCCGTGCGCACCGTCTGGCCCGCGCCGTTCGTCGTCGTCGTGCAAGGGTTGTAGATCTTTGCGACGCCCGAGAAGTTGCCGCCACGCATCGCCTCAGTGGGCACGGTGGAGATGCGCGGAATGCCGATGCGCTGCTTCAGGCCCTGATAGTCCGCAAAGAAAAAGAGCTTGTCCTTCACGATCGGGCCACCCAGCGTCGCGCCGAACATGTTGCGACGATACTGCGGCTTGGCGCCGGTGCGCGCGAAGAAGTTGCGCGCGTTCAAGGCTTCGTTGCGGAAGAACTCGTAGACGCTGCCGTGAAAGTCGGCCGTGCCGGAGCGTGTCGCCACGTTGACCACGCCGCCGTTGAATCGGCCAAACTCTGCGGGCACGTTGTTGGCTTCGACGGAGAACTCGGCGATGTCGTCAATGATCGGGAAGAACACGACCTGGCCGGGTTCGGGCTGCAGCGCAGAGACACCGTCGTAGAGGTATTCGTTGGTGCGCGGACGTCCGCCGTTGATACGCGGCAGCAACTGCCCCGGTGGCAGGGCCACACCCGGCGCAAGCTGTGTGAGCTGGATGAAGTTGCGCGCATTCAGCGGTAGCGCCTGCACCTGATGGCCCGGAATCGTCGTGGCCATATCGCTTGTCGCGGCCTGGAGGAGCGGAAGGTCGCTGTTGACTGTCACAGCTTCGGTGTTGCCCGCCTTGAGCATCACGTCCGCGCGAACCGTGGTGCCGGTGGTGACGGTGATGCCGACTTGTGTGAACGATGCGAAGCCGGACGCCTCCACCGCAACCGTGTAGCGGCTGGAGTTCAACTGCGAGAAGTCGTAGTCGCCCGCGCTGGTGGTGCGCGCATGAAGCGCCGTGTGCGTGGCGCTATCGGTCAGCGTGACCGAAGCGCTGGGGATCGCAGCGCCAGTGGCATCGGTGACATGGCCTTTGAGTTCACCGAGAGCTTGAGCGTGCGCCGCGCTTGTCGCAACGCCAAGAGCAAACGAAAGGGCAGACAGCCGCAGAGCGCGGCGAAGGAAGGGTTCTGAGGGCATCTCCCGAATTTATACGATTCGATCCGAACACGGTAGTTTGCATCGTGCTCCGCTATAAGCAGGAACATCCTCTCAACCCGGGTTTCTCGTTTCGACACCCAATCCCCAGCTTTTCAACGACGGCCGCGGCATCCAATAGATATCCAGGAGGCTTTTGATGCCTTACCGACTCAGCAATGTACTGCTTGACTCCATGCCCGAGGTGGAGAGAAAAAAGCTATTACGCCACCTCAAGCCGATGACCCTTTCGGTGAAGACGTCTCTCTATGAGCCTGACGAACAGCCTAAGTACATTCACTTCCTGACGTCAGGGATCGCCTCGATCGTGGTGACTATGGAGGACGGCAGCACTACCGAAGTCGGCACAGTCGGCAGAGAAGGCGCTCCTCAGGGGACACATCTACTCGGTCCAGTTCCGGTGGCCACTCGTTGCTTTATGCAGGTCGCGGGCACGGGTCTACGCATGGACTATCGCGCCTTCGAACAGATGTTCCAGGAAGATGAAGCCATACGGAGGCCTCTCCTGGCATATGCGCAATATCAAACCGTGCTGCTCGGGCTCGTGGCTGGGTGCAACCGACTTCACCCGGTGGAGGCGCGTCTTGCCCGGTGGCTTGTCATGGTGCAGGATCGGACGGGGGACACGGTTCTCAAGCTGACGCAGGAATTTTTAGGACAGATGATGGGCAGTCAACGCACTACGGTAAGCGCGGTTGCCGGAGAACTCCAGCAACGCGGCCTCATCGAGTACGTTCGGGGACAGGTAAGAGTCGTCAACCGGACTGGTTTGGAGAAGGCAGCGTGCGAATGCTATTCGTCAACGCGCAAGATACTGTCTGCCCTATACGCTTCGGCTGGACAGGCGTTGTTCGACGAAAAAGCCTAACTGCAAAAGAATGGGCGGCCCGCAGGCCGCCCATTCTGATGACCGCCGTTTACTTCTTGGACTTCGGCTTCAGCTTCTTCTCGGTCGGTGCGTCAGCTCCGTCCGCCACACCGGGCTTGTTCGTGCTCGGAGATGTCTGGCTTAGAGCTTCTGCAAAGGGTGAAGTGATCGCCTTTTGGGCAGAGTCCTGCTTGCCTCTCTCTTCCTGCCCCTCCGTGCCTTTCACATCCTCGATCGACAGACCAGGGCCTCCGACCATTTCCGATTCAACCGGACGAAGCCCGAAGTCGGATTGCCACGGGCCGCGCATGTCTGTCTCGCCCTCACTGCCATCGCCCGTTGAACCGTTGAAGTACTGGTCCACGATGCCGGGCGTGGGCTTCAGGAAGCCGATCGAGAAGGGCGGCTTCTCCATGCTCTCGAGCGCGGCGGAAAAAGCCTTCATATGAGTGATCTCTCTGGTCATGAGGAACTGCAGAGTGTCGATCGTGCCCGGGTCGTCCGTATGGTCGAGCAACCGCTCATAAACAATCTTGGCTCGAGCTTCTGCGGCAATGTTGCTTCGCAAGTCGACGTCCAATTCGCCCGTGATCTTGAGATAGTCTGCGGTCCATGCGTTGCCTTGAGAGTTATACAGGCTGACACCGCCGCCGCCGGCGATCGTGATCAAAGGGTCTGCTTCCGCCGCTTCTCGGTTGGTCTTCAGATCTTTCAGGTGAAGGCGAATGAGAGCTCCAACGACTTCCAAGTGAGAGAGTTCTTCGGTGCCAATGTCCAGTAGAAGATCCCGTCGTGCCAGATCGTCGACGCAGTTCCAACCTTGGATGGTGTATTGCATGGCCGCTGCCAGTTCGCCGTTGGCTCCGCCAAACTGCTCAAGAAGCATGTTGCCGAAACGGATGTTGGGAGTGTCTACCTTTACCGTGTACATCATTTTCTTTACGTGGTGATACATGAGTCCCTCGCTTCTCACTTTGGTGTTCGTTGGATACGGTCAACGTGCGGCGCGAATAGAAGTCGCTACTCCGCACGCGTCACTCAACTGCCAGCGACTAGTCAACGTGTGTGATGCAAGATGGTGAGATGAGAAAGCGTCTATATGTCGGCATGGCGACATATAGACGCTTTTCTCCACGGGATTCTTGAGTGAGGCGAGAGCGCTGCAAGGCCCGCTCGCGAAGAGATGAGCGCTCAGAAACCTGAGTGTGCCTGGCGGGTGTCTTATCGACTCTGCAGAGGCTTCGAGATGCTCTCAAGGCTCTTACCCGCTGCTTCGACGCCGATGAAGTGCTCGCAGACCGCGGCAGCCACCATAAGAAGCGCTCCAAGGCCATAACCCGCCGCGACCAGCGGCCGCGATCCGGTTTTGATGAGAACGCCGAAGAGGATGGGCGCACCTACGCCGCCGACGAGCGTTCCCAACGCGTAGAAGATGGCAATCGCAAACGCCCTGATCTCCAGCGGAAAGATTTCACTCACGGTCAGATATGCGGCACTTGCGGCTGAACTCGCAATGAAGAAAACGGCGGTGAAGCAGATTCCCAGACCGCGAGCTGCCAGAGTGCCATGTGCGAATGGGAACACGGTGCCAAGCAGCAGCAGACCCGCACCAGCGTATGTTGCCGTAATCATCGGCTTCCGTCCGATCTTATCGAACAGCTTTCCAAGCGTAAGTGGGCCAAGGAAGCTGGCGATTGCGAACGGCAGGAGATGAAGTGGCAGTTCGCGGTCACTCACGTGGAAGAATTTCTTGACGACGAGTCCATACGTGAAAAAGACGGCATTGAAGAAGAATGCCTGCGAAGCCATGAGAACGAGACCGAGAATCGAGCGGCTGAGATTCTCGCCTGTCATGTTCTTGAAGATTTCTCCGAGAGGCGTGTGATCGCGCACGGTGATCTTGAGCTTCTCGCCTTCGGGAGCAGGAAGCTTGGAACTCTCCCCATGGGACACACGCTTCTCGATGTCCGCGACGATGCGACCTGCGTCCTCCTCCTTACCTCGCAGCATCAGCCATCTCGGACTTTCAGGCACGAAGAGGCGTAAGACGAGAACGACTAATCCAAGGGAGCCGCCAATTCCGAAAGCGTAGCGCCAACCTGTATTTTGCGGAAGGTGGCCGCCGAGCAGGTACATCGCGGCAACCGCGCCTACCGTAGCTCCCAGCCAGAATGTGCCGTTCACAATGAGATCGACGGTCCCGCGGAGTTTGCCTGGAATCAACTCGTCAACGGCGGAGTTGATGGCTGCATACTCGCCCCCAATGCCAATGCCTGTGAAGAGACGGAAGATCGAGAAGCTAAGCAGGTTCCAAGAGAAGGCGCTCGCTACCGTCGCAAGGGAGTAGGTTGCCAGGGTCACGAGGAAGAGCTTGCGTCGGCCAAGACGATCCGTCAGGTAGCCGAAAAGCAACGCTCCCAGAACGGCTCCAGCGAGATACGTTGTGGCGGCGGCGGTGACTTGGGGGTCGGTCAGGTGCAGACCCGAGGAAGACTCCAGGATGCCAGACAGGGAACCGACGAGTGTGACTTCCAGGCCGTCCAGCAGCCATGATGTTCCCAGGGCCGTGATGATTCGCGTATGCCACGAGGACCAAGGCAAACGATCCAACCGGGCCGGGATGTCAGTTTCGATCTCGTTCGGCATGAGAGGTCCTTTGTGCAGAGATTAGGAATCTTTGGGGAGAACACTAATGCGACCGTTGCGTTCGAGAATGGCGTAATCGATGTCTTCGATGCGGGTCACACCTGCTGAGCGCGCAGCTGCTTCTATGTCTTCCCGTCTCAGCTTCATTCCTTTGACGATTTCCGGTTGCCACTCACCTGCACGAATGATGACGAGAGGCGTGCCGTCTAGAATCGCGCCCAGTGTGGGTGATTTTGCCTTCACCCAGGCTAGACTGCGGTGGATCAAACCTACGGCGATCACAGCACAGGTGCAGTTCGTCACTGATCGATCATTGCCAACCGTGGACAGGATGATGACTCCACCAATCAGAAACACAATGACGAATTCAAATAGCGTCATCTGCGAACCCGCGCGGCGTTTGAGTACCCGAACGATGAACAGCAGGATGAAGTAGCCGGCAACGGCATGGATGATCGTTGGCATGTCACGGCACCACGATGATGCTGGATTGAACGGGTGTGCCGCCAACTACCTGCAGCTTGAAGGGGTGTCGTCCAGGGAAGGATGGCTCGAGTGCAATTTGAACGGAAGCTGGAAGCTCAGTCGCGTCGAAGGTATAGGTGATGCCGTCACGCCCCACAGAGGAAACGGCGGGCTGCGGGGAAATGCGTTGCGCGCCCAGCGGCTTCACGATCGAGTCGGAAACGTAGAGCTGAACGTGGCCGTTGTGAATGGCATTGGGCCCGAAGTGAAGCGTCATGATGGAGGGAGTGCTTGCCCTGGCTACGTGTTCGTAATCGACGGTCAAGGTTTGTGCGGCATCCGATACTCGCCCCTTTGAGAGCCAGCCCCGGCCAAAGACTCCGAGCACATCGGCAATGAGAATGAGAAGGAAAAGCGTCCAGACCACGCGCTCGAATTTCCACCATGTACGCTGAAACTCAAGGTTCTCTCCGACCGCGATCTTCTCGTCGATCTTGGGGACCGAATCCTCGATCGGTGTTGTTGGTGTGGAAGATGGCATGCCTAGCTCTTTTCCTTGTCTTCTTTCGGAATGATGGCGATTTCGCCGAAGGCTTCGAGGACGGCTGTATCCACCTTGTCGAGCGATGAAAGTCCCTGAGCGCGCGCCATGTCCATGACGTCGTTATCCTGAATGCGCATGCGCGACATCGTTTCGGACCGCCATTGATCCTTCTCCGTAAGGATCAGTGGGGTGCCGTCGAGAATCTGAGCGAAAGCGTCGTAGCGAAAGCGCAACCACGCAAGAGCGTAGTGGCAGAGGGCCACCGCCAGGATCTGGGTGACGGCGTTTGTGAGGGAGGCTTCTGTTCCAACCATCCCGGTCAGGGTGAGACCGCCAAGATAGAAGACGAGCACGAATTCAAATGGAGTGAGTTGCTTGCCTGGGCGGCGGCCGACGATTCGAACCATCAGCACCAGGAACAGATAGCCGAAGACGGCTCTTAAGATCACAAACGGGGCCATACACGACACTTTCCAAGAGCGATTGGGCGTGCGACACCAAGAGGGTTGTCAGTACGTGAGAGGCGTTCCTGTCGTGAGAGGTTGGCTTAGGTCAGGGAGGGCCGACTGCTGCATAGCGCTCATCCCGGAGAGGCGTTGTGAACCTTAGAGCTTGGCCGCGCCCTCGATTTCTCGGCCAAAAAACCCTACAGGCATGCCTCATGTAGAATCAGAAGCCGCTATCAGCAGGTCAAGGAAGGACAGAATGAGCGCATTTCAAGAGGTAATCAGAAACAACGAGGCTACGATCCTTTCGGGGTGGATGAGCGAATTAGCAGGTTCCACCCGCCGTTCCGACCTCATCAATGACGCCGACCTTCAGCGGCAAGCCGCGGAACTGCTGCGCTTAGTCGTTGATGCTGCTCAAACATCGTCTGATGTCCAGTCCGAAGCCTTTGCGGGAACACGCGAGTTCCTCAAGGAAATTGCGAAGTCGCGGATGGAGCAGGGATTCAGCCCTGCGGAAACCGCTATGTTCATCCTCTCGTTGAAGCAACCGGTCTTCAATGCACTCCGCAGTTCGGTAAAGAGCACATCGGACTTGATGGATGAAGTTTGGACCTCCGGCGATCTGCTGGACAAGCTCGCCATGCTCACGGTGACGACTGCCATCGGGTTCCGCGAACAGACGATCGTGCGCCAGCAGGAAGAGATGATGGAGCTGTCCACACCTGTCGTGAAGCTGTGGGACGGCGTGCTCGCACTACCTCTCATCGGAACACTCGATAGCGCGCGCACCCAGGTGGTCATGGAGTCACTGCTGACAGCGATCGTTGAAACCAATAGCCAGGTTGCCATCATCGACATCACAGGCGTCCCCACCGTGGATACCCTTGTGGCACAGCATCTCATCAAGACGATTACCGCAGCTCGCCTGATGGGAGCCGACTGCTATCTGAGCGGCATCCGCCCGGCGATCGCTCAGACGATCGTTCATCTTGGCATCGACCTCAACGACGTACAGACCAAAGCCAAGCTTTCCGATGCGTTTGCGCTTGCACTGAGCCGTCTGGGCAAGACGGTTGTGAATGTGAAGACCGCTCCCACCAAGGCGAAGGAAGTCTAAGCATGGACCGGATACCCATTCTCAAAGTCGGGGACTGCCTTCTTGTAACCATTCAGGTAGATATGCACGACGAGCTTGCGATGTCGTTGCAGGAAGATCTCACGTCCCAGATTGCGAAGTACGCATCGCGAGGCGTCCTGATCGATATTTCCTCTTTGGAAATCGTCGATTCCTTCATCGGGCGGATGCTGGCGAACATTGCGGCGATGTCCCGCGTTCTTGATGCTCAGACCGTGCTCACCGGTATGCAGCCCGCGGTCGCGATTACGCTCGTCGAGCTCGGCATGGCCCTGCCCGGCATCAAGACGGCGCTCAACGTGGAGCGCGGCATGGAACTTCTCCAGGCGTACCTCAATCAGGACGTTGAGCCTGAGGAAACTGAGAACGATGGCGCTCAAGAGTGAAACGATGCCCATCGCCACCTCTGCCGACGTGGTTAAGGTTCGTCAGCTGGCGCGTCAATGGGCTACTGAGTTGAAGTTCAGTCTGGTCGACCAGACGAAGCTGGTGACCGCTGCCAGCGAACTGGCGCGCAACACGCTGGAGCATGGCGGCGGCGGTTCCGTCCTCGCCTCCATCGTGGAGGAAGGCGCACGGAAGGGCATCAAGCTGAGCTTCGACGATAAGGGGCCGGGCATTGCGAATCTGGAACTCGCCCTCCGCGATGGTTACACGACGGGTGGCGGGATGGGACTTGGTCTTAGCGGGAGTAAGCGTCTCGTGAATGATTTCGAAATCAAGAGCGAGCCGGGACGGGGTACAACTGTCACGATCATTCGCTGGAAGTAGTGAAGATTGCGCCTGAACCATAAATCCATTGCGATCGATGACAAGAGCACGATCGGCGAGGCGCGACGCGCTGCACTCCAGGTTGCGCAGGCTCTCGGATTCGACGAAGCTCGCAGAAGCGATATCGGCATTGCCTGCACGGAAGCGGCCACAAACGTGTTGCTCCACGCCACCCGAGGCGAACTTCTGCTTTGTCCTTTCGTCGCAGGTGAACACTTCTGGCTGGATATCTTCGCCCTGGATGAGGGCCCCGGTATCCGGGATATCGGCCGCGCCATGGAGGACGGGTTCTCCTCCATCGGTACCCCCGGGCAAGGCTTAGGCGCCATCGCACGCCTCTCCGACGAATCATCGCTCTATTCCAGCCCCGACAAGGGGACGGTCTACTGGTGCCGCTTCAAGAGCGCAGGCTCGTCTTCCGCTGCCGCAGTAGGTCTGGTGAACGTCCCCATCAAAGGCGAATCCGTTTGCGGGGATAACTACTTTCTGAAGATCAACGCAGTGCAGTCCCTTTACATGATGGTCGACGGTCTAGGGCATGGTGCCGGTGCAGCTGAGGCCGCGGATGAAGCGGTCGCGGTCGTTTCACAATCCGTGGGCGAACCCACTTCAGAAATCCTCACCAGGGTGCATAACGCGCTCAAGAAAACGAGAGGCGCCGCCATGTCGGTTGCTGTCGTCGATCATGAGCGACGGATCGTCACCTACGCCGGCGTAGGTAACATCAGCTGCAACCTGCTGCATGGAATGACCTCAAGAAGCCTCGTTTCACAAAACGGAACCCTCGGCGCCGTTCTGCCTCGGGTGCCTCAGGAATATACGTACCCGATAGAGCCGAACACCATCCTCCAGATGTTCTCCGACGGGCTTGTTTCGAAAGCCAGCCTTAGCGGCTATCCCGGTTTGCAGAACCGGCATCCGGCGTTGGCAGCCGGGATCCTGTACAGGGACTTTAATAGACGACGAGACGACGCAACCGTGTTGGTCGCGAAGATAGGAGGCCCGCTCGCGTGATCCGGCCCATCCATAACGTGATCCTGGCGAATGAGAGAGATGTGGTGAACGCGCGGCAGCGCGCTCGTTCCATCGCCGCTTCGCTCGGGTTCGATCACCATGAACAGATTCGCATCGCCACGGCAGTGTCCGAGATCGCACGAAATGCGTTCCGATACGCGCGGGCGGGCGTCGTTGCGTTCAACATCGATCTCCATCGGCAAATGTTTCTGGTTTCTGTCACCGATCAGGGCACCGGCATTCCTCATCTCGATACCGTCATGAGCGGCTCCTATCGATCCGCCACGGGGATGGGCATGGGAATCCTCGGAACGAAACGCTTGATGGACGAGTTCTCTATCGAGACGAATCGCTCAGGGACCTCTGTGCATTTCGGAAAAGCGCTCCCTCGCCTGGCAACCGTTGTCGACGACCTACAGCTCAAGAAGGTCGTCGCCGAACTTGCGCGCCAGCACCCGGCTACTCCGATCGACGAGCTGCAAGTTCAAAACCGCGAGCTTCTCAAAACGCTCAACGAACTCAACGAGCGCAAAGAAGAACTGCTTCATATCAACGAAGAGCTTCAGGACACGAACCGCGGGGTGGTCGCGCTCTACGCCGAACTCGATGAGAGGGCGGATTATCTTCGTCGGGCTTCGGAGCTCAAAAGCAGTTTCCTCTCCAATATGTCGCATGAATTTCGGACGCCACTGAACTCCATGCTGGCGTTGACGAGAATGCTGCTCGACCGCATGGATGGAGAGCTGACATCGGAGCAGGATCAGCAGATCCGCTTCATCCAGCGATCGGCCAAAGAACTCGCGGAGATGGTTGACGATCTGCTTGATCTTGCCAAGGTGGAAGCCGGAAAACTGGAAGTGAAAGCGAAGAGCTTCGATGTCGCTGACCTGTTTGGCGCGCTTCGCGGCATGCTCAAGCCTCTGCTGGCTGAAAGCTCGCTCAATCTCGTGTTTGAACCTGCGCATGAGCTTCCTGCTCTTTTCACAGATGAGCAAAAGGTTTCCCAGGTCCTTCGAAACTTCATCTCCAACGCGATTAAGTTCACGCCCCGAGGTGAGGTCCGCGTCACCGCGCAGCTGAAGAATCAATGCATTGAATTCGCTGTCGCGGACACAGGTGTCGGCATCTCTCCCTCCGATCAGCGAATCATCTTCGAGGAATTCGGCCAGGTCGAAAATAGTATGCAGCGGCGCGTGAAGGGCACAGGGCTGGGACTGCCTCTCTCTCGCAAGCTCGCCGAACTGCTCGGCGGTTCCGTTACTGTGCAAAGTGAAGTCGGAAGCGGCTCGACCTTCTTCTTTGAAGTGCCCCTGGTTTATTCCGGCGCCGCGCCTCCGGCAGAAAATGCTCTTCCCGTGCTGGATCCAGACAAGAAACTGGTCCTGATTGTCGAGGACAACCGCGAGACGTCGTTCGTCTATTCGCGTTATCTGGCAACCGCCGGCTTTCAAACTCACGCCGTTACTTCCGTGGACGATGCCAAAGCCTTCATCGTGCAGATGCGGCCTGCGGCAGTCATTCTGGACTTGTTACTTCACGCTGAGACCTCGTGGAACTTTCTCCGGGAACTCAAAGGCGCCAGCAATCCAATCCCCGTTCTCGTGATGAGTGTGACCGATGAGCAACATAAGATCTACGGCCTGGGTGCGGACGCATTTCTTCTCAAACCTTTCCAGCCTGAGGCAATGATTGCTCAGGTCGTCAAACTGACTTCGGAAGCCGAACGGCCGCGAATTCTCATGATTGACGATAATGAGGTCTCTCGCTATCTTCTCCGCGAGCATATCTCGCCAACCCTCTACGAAGTCTTTGAGGCAAGGGACGGGCGAGAAGGCTTGAAACTCGCCCTCGATTTGAAGCCCGCCATCATCTTCCTCGACTTCTACATGCCGGATCTCAACGGCTTAGAGGTTCTCAAGGAATTGCGCGCATCGGCGGAGTTGAAGAACACGCCGGTAGTCCTTCATTCGACCAAGGTCTTGGAAGAGGACGAACTCAAATTCTTTCGGGAAAACACGATTGCTATCTTTTCTAAGCAGTCCCTTACCCTTCCTGACTCGGCGGCGCGCATCAGAGAACTCATGGACACTCTCGCCCAGCACACCAGGACGGATGCATGAGCGACCCCGGAAGATCTTCGCGGAAACGTATCCTGATCATCGATGACCAGGAGCCGACCCGGTACGTCTTTCGACACAGTCTTTCCCGCGCGGGTTTCGAGATTGATGAGGCTGTCAACGGCAGCGATGGTTTAGCGAAGGCACTCACCGAGCCTGATCTGATCATCTGTGATGTCAATCTTCCGGACATGCTCGGCTATGACGTTTGTCGGCGCCTGAAATCGAACCCGGTCACGCTGAGCATTCCGGTGCTTCAGATCTCCGCCTCGTTTGTATCGGACGAAAGCAAGGTTCAGGCGCTCGAAGGTGGCGCTGATTCCTACCTGACACAGCCGGTCGAACCCATGGTCCTGATCGCGCAGGTGAACTCTCTACTTCGTCTCCGTCGTGCTGAGTCGGTAGCCAACCTGTCGGCGCGCCAATGGCAAACGACCTTTGACTCTCTGAGCGATGGAGTTGTTCTCCTCAATTCGGAACACGTCATCGTCCGTACCAACCGAACCCTCAGAGACTTACTGGGGCTTGTTCCTTCCGACACGGACGGAAAGGCACTCGCCGGTATCTTTTATGAGAAGTTTGGGATCTCCTTCGATGAATTCCTTCAGCAGCATGGAGAAGGCATTCCCGTAGAACTCCCGTGCGCCAATCGATGGTTCCGCTTGCGCCAGAACGTCATCGAGTCGGACCCTCAAGCTGAGGATGGTTCGGTACTTCTGATTACGGACATCACCGCCCATCGAAAGCTTCAGGAAACGTTGAAGTTCAATGAACGGCTGGCCGCCACCGGTCGACTGGCGCATGTCATCGCTCACGAAATCAATAATCCTCTGGAAGCGATGTCGAATTTGCTTTTTCTTGCGGAGCGTAGCTCGGAGGATTCCAGCGAGACTCGCGTGTATGTCGAACAGGCCTCGAAAGAGCTGCTGCGCATCAGCCAGATCACAAAGCAGGTTCTTGCTTACCATCGCGAATCCAGAGAGCCCATCCCCACCCGTGCGGACGAAATTCTCGAGAATGTCCTCACGATGTATCGAAGCCACATCATGGGAAGCAAGGTCACCCTCGAAACTCGAGTGAGATGCTCCGGTGAGATTCTCGTGCGGCCGGGCGAGCTTCGGCAGGTTTTCGGCAACGTGATCGCAAACGCTCTGGATGCGATCGGCTCCAATGGCGGAGTACTCAGGATTCGATGTTTCAACACGACGGATCAGCGTACGCAACAGGAAGGCGTCCGCTTCATCTTCAGCGATTCCGGTTCCGGTGTGCCTGAGGAGATGATCCCGAATATCTTCGACGCATTCTTCACGACGAAGGGAGCCGAGGGCTCAGGTGTCGGTCTGTGGCTGAGCATGGATCTCATAAAGAAGCACGGTGGATATATCCGAGTGAGAAGCCGGTTGAAGGGTCCGTATCGCGGAACGCTCTTCGCGGTCTTCCTTCCGCTTCACAGTCAGTAACCTCATCCATGTATCCCGCACACAAGAGGCTGATGGACAGCGAGGCTTCGCCTTTATGAGTCCGCTGTTCTTTGGCGGATACGCGGGCACGTCACATATAGCGTGATCCAAATGCCGCCATCGCTTCTGCCTCTCCGTGAGAGACCCTACCCGCGCGCCACCTCTGTGTCGATCATGATGCTGGTACAACGCCTCGCTGGAAGCTTCCACTAGGCTCCGAAGCCACCATCGATGGTGTGCATCGCTCCCGTGATACCGCTCGCGTACGGCCCTGCAAGGTAAAGGCACAATTGAGCCACATCCTCGGAGGTGCCATGCTTCTTGATCGCCATCTGGGCGTGCATTTGTTCGGCGAGTGGCCCCGTGGCGGGATTCATGTCGGTATCGGTAGGGCCAGGTTGAACGACGTTCACGGTAATCTCTCGATGCCCAAAATCCCGGGCAAAGCCGCGCGTCATGCCCTGCAGCGCAGACTTGCTGAGTCCATAGGAGGTGATCCCTTTGAAGGGCATGCGGTCTCCATGAACTGAACCGATGAAGAGTAAGCGTCCACCGTTCGGCATCGAGCGAACAGCCTCCACTGCGGTGTGGTATGGCGAGCGAACGTTGATGTCGATCAACCGATCCACATCGTCCGGGCTCACGGCGAGAGGATCGCCGCTTACGATCACTCCAGCGTTGTAAATGAAAATCTCTATCGGACCGGCGTTCCGAACCGCGGTCACGGCTGCTGAGCGATCCGCCGCGTCCGCGAAAACAGCCGTCGCACCTGTTTTGGAAGCCAAGGACGCCGCCGCGTCCTTCGATCCTGAGTAGGTGAAAACCACCTCAGCCTCTGCCTGACTGAAAGCAGAAACAATAGCAGCACCGATGCCACGGCTGCCACCCAGAACCATCACCCGTTTCCCCGCAAAATAACTCATACAAACCTCGTCACCTTTCGGTAGTGAACACTACCTAAATACAAAGTACCACCCGGGGGTAGAATTGGGTAGCGATGACTACCTTAGAGAAGCGACGCGGAAGACCGAGAGAGTTTGATCTCCAGGTGGCCCTGAACACAGGCCAGCAGATGTTCCATGCAGAGGGATACCAGACGGTTGGTATCGCTGCGATCACGGAGAAGCTAGGGATCACCCCTCCCAGCTTCTACAAGGCGTTCGGCAGCAAAGCGTCATACTTCGAATCGATACTGCAGCGGTATTCCAATTCCGTTCTAGCGCTGGAGGACATTCTCCGTCCAAAACGCCCCGTAGCGGAGGCTCTGACTGACTTGCTGGAACAGGCGGCCCGCACTTACGGGGAGCATCCGCATCAGCGTGGATGCCTTGTGCTCGAAGCCGTGCGTGGCAACGACTCTCAAGAAGAGGTCATCATCGCGCGTCGCATTGCCAAACTTCGGCGCAAGCAGATTCACGCTTTTGTCTCACGCGAGAATCGGCAGGCGGCCACTGCGGTCACGGATTACACGGCGAGTGTCATGTCCGGACTTTCCGCCAGCGCACGGGAGGGCACCTCTGTCACTCGCCTCCTGCGCATCGCCCGCGCTGCGTCGGCAGGGATTGAGGAACTCCTCCGCGCGAATCGCTAAGGTCAGCAGCGCGGACACTCCCACGGACAAAAATTGAGCTTACATTTGTCGGCAGATCGTACATGGAGAACTGCGGCTGCAAATGGAGGTGTCAGTGCATCAAAAAGAGAGGCACACATCGGGAGAGCCCATGATAGACAAACAAATCTTGAAGACGGTCCGGCACACGACCCAATATCTTGTCGCAGGGCCAGCTGATGGCCCGTTGATGATTTTCCTTCACGGTTGGCCCAGCATGGGCCTGATGTGGCGGGCGCAGATGCTCGCGTTTGCCGCGGACGGCTGGCGCTGCATTGCTCCCGATCTGCGGGGTTTTGGTGGATCTTCTGCACCTGAGTCGATCCACGCATACTCGATTGAAGAAGTTGTCGCAGACATGACCGAATTGCACGATCACCTGGGTGGCGAGCCCGCTATCTGGATCGGTCATGATTGGGGCTGCGTTGTTGCAAGTGCTCTTGCGTCGCATCAACCTCAACGAGCTCGCGGCGTTGTGTTGACGTCACTCGCGTATCAGCCTGCCGGCCACGCGCTCTCCACCATTGTTCCCTTGGTGGATCGCACGATCTATCCCGCGGAGCAGTACCCGGATGGGCAATGGGATTACTACCGGTACTACACAAGACACTTCGAGCAGGCGGTCTCCGATCTGGATGCGGACAAGGCTTCCTCCTTAGCGACGATCTTCCGATCCGGTGATCCGGCATCGGTGCATAAGGTGAGTCCGCTAGCGCTTGTGACCCGCAAGGGCGGCCGTTTTGGGGAGGCGCATTGCGCTCCGCTAACGCAACCTGATCCTGAGCTTTGGCCTTCGGATGACTTCGAGGTGCTGGTGAAAAGTTTTGAGAAGCACGGTTTTCGTCCCTCTTGCGCATGGTATCTGAACGACGAGGCTAACCTTGCCTATGCAGATACCGCACCGGAGAACGGACAACTGACGCAGCCCCTCTTCTTCGTGAACGGTAACTACGATCAAGTTTGTAACATCGTCGGGAACCATCAAGGCGACCCCATGAGAGCAGCTTGCCAGAACCTGACCGTTAGCAATTTGCCTTCTGGCCACTGGCTCCCGCTCGAGTGCAAACTGGAACTTGTGCATGAGATCCGAGCTTGGCTCTCCACCCAAAACCTTATGTGACACTAGTCGAGCAATCTGGGAACGAGCGTAAATACGCTCACCGAAAGCAATCCTTTCAATGACGGCCTCAGTGGTAACTGCCTCTCCTGGAAGCCCCAGCCCATGCGATCGAAGCGGCAAGGCTGGGGCCGTTGTCGCTAATCCTCGACCAGAATCACTACTTTGCCGAATGGCCCACGATCCAGATGCTCGAAGGCTGCGGGCGCTTCGGCGAAGGGGTACGTTGACTCGATCACTGGACGCAGGCGGTGAGACTCCAGAAATGTCAGCAGGTCCTGCGTGTCCCTCCGCGATCCTACGCCGATGCCTTGTATGCGAATGCCTCGTCCAAGGACCGTGCCCACGGAGATCGTAGCGGTCGGCTGATCCATGAATCCGATCACGGACACCTGGCCACCCCAGGCCGTCGCCTCCGTAGAACGCCGTAGCGAGTCACCACCTAGCACGTCCACCACTTGGTCGACGCCGTTGCCTCCCGTCAGGCGCAGCACTTCCTGCTGCCAATCAGGCGTTGCTGTCGTATCGATCACATCCAACGCGCCGAGCTCCTTCAGCCTCGCTATCTTGCTCGTGCCGCGGGTCAGAGCAATGGTTCGAGCTCCATGGGCTGACGCCAGCTGCAGCGCCGCCAAGGCAACGCCACCACTGCCTTGCACGAGAATTGTCTGCCCAGACTTGAGGTCTCCCGTTTTAAACAAAGCCGACCAGGCTGTGACGGCGGCGATCGGAAGGCTTGCGGCCTCGGCAGGCGAGAGGTATGGCGGGTAGCGCAGGACGCCGTGCTGCGACAGCACGACATACTCTGCCAGAACGCCCGGTAACGGTCCGCCGAGAGTCTGCCGCCCAGCTTCCTGGCTGGGTACGCCGTCGATCCATAGTGGTTTGAAGACGGACAGCACTGAGTCGCCGACCTTCACCTGGTCGACACGGTCGCCCACAGCTACAACCTCGCCGGCCAGGTCGCTCGCCAGCACCAGTGGCATCTGAAGTGCGATCGGATAAGTGCCGTCGATGATCGCTTTATCGCGAAAGTTCAACGAAACGGCTCGCGTCCGCACCAAGACATCGCCGGGACCGGGAATCGGGCGATCAACCTCAATCATCTTCAGGTTTTGCTTACCGGTGTTTTGTAGCTGCCACGCTCTCATCTTTGCTCCCTTGTTCGAAAATTTTCGAACTTCTACGTAGATGGGGCGTCGCCAATTTTGGATTCTTTCTTATTCGAATTGCATCGAACATTTGTCATGAAGAAGCGCGCGGTCAGGAACGATCCGAACGAACACACAAGCCTTGTCGAGGTCCTGCACGCGCTTGCCGACCCGGTGCGCTTGGAGATCGTCCGGCAGCTCCACCTGGAGGGCGAAAAGGCCTGCGGCACCTTCGCTTTGGACAGGGCAAAGTCCTCTCTCTCGCACCACTTCAGCGTGCTGCGGCAGACCGGCATCATTCAGGGCGAGACTCAGGGCACGGTGATTATGAATCGGCTGCGGAGCAAGGAGCTCGATGCTCGTTTTCCCGGCCTGCTCCAGAGCGTGCTCGCCGCAGCAAAGCGGGGCGGTTGAAGCGGTCAACGTTATTCATCGCTTGCGGCACGGAACGCTCGATCCGTGCAGCCCCAGCGATCGTGAGGCAAGGTATGGCCGGAACCGCAGCACCGCGGTTTGGTTCAAATGTCCGCGTATTGTTCGCGCGCGACTAAACTTGAACTTTGTGATTGCCGCTAAGTTATTGAAAGAGTGGTGGCCAGAGACGGGATCGAACCGCCGACGCCGGCCTTTTCAGGGCCGCGCTCTACCACTGAGCTATCTGGCCTTGGCTTTGCAATACACAGTGAGGCTGCCAAGCGCGCTCATTGCTTGCGTTTCCTGCTTTCCGCCTGCCTGTTGAGGGAAGGGAACCGGCTCGGCGCGTGGCGCTCGGAACCGTCAGAAGAACGACTTGGTTAGTATAGCCGACCTGAGCCAGAACGCAAAATCGCCCGCCGCGCATTCCGCTGCCACCATTCTTCGTTGGACATCGTATGCTGTACACCAACCGATATCGCAGAGTGAAAGTGAGTGAGCTACGTGCGTCTGGCTAGGGGAATGCGTTGGTCGTTTGTGTGTGGAAGTGTGGCAGCTCTTTCGATCGCCTTGAGCTCATCCGCGGCCTCGGCGCAGGCGGCAACACCGGGCGAAGTGCGCGCGCAACACGCTCTCGACGCTGCGAAAAAAATGGGCTCGCCTGAGCTTTACGCTCTGCTCAAGAACTTCCCCAAGGGCGCCGATCTGCACATGCACCTCTCTGGCGCGGTCTATGCAGAAACCTTCATCGCGGAAGCCGCGAAGCAGCACCTCTGCATTGCTTCCGTGAGCGCGGGGACTCCTGCCGTTCCCACTGGCCAGGGCGCTGTGCAGTTCGTCACGCCGAGCGGCAAGGAGTGTGACGCGGGCCAGGTTCCTTCCGGTGAAATCTTCAAGCATCAGGCGCTCTATGACGCGCTGGTCGACAGCCTTTCTATGCGCGCCTTCGTGCCCACGCAGGGTATCAACGGTCACGATCAGTTCTTCGCTACCTTCGGGCGCTTCAACGCGCTGCAGGGCTTTGAAGGCGAGTGGCTCGACGAGGTGGCAACACGTGCGGCCGCGCAGAACGAGCAGTACCTCGAGATCATGAACACGCCGCCCTTCGGGGGAGCGATTGGCATCGCGCGCCGCATCGGTTGGCCCATCGGCTCAGAGCAAAGCATCTCTCGCGATATGCTTGCGAAGCTGCGCGATGCGATGCTCGCGGCGGGCCTTCGCGACGAGGTCGCAACAGACCGCAAGGCGCTCGACACGATGGAGCAGCAACGCAACAGCATAGAGCGCTGCGGCACACCCGCAGCCGGCCCTGGCTGCGCGGTGAAGACCAAGTATCTCTATCAGATTCTGCGTGGCTTCTCGCCCGAGCAGGTCTTCGCGCAAACGCTGCTCGGCTTTGAGAGCGCCTCTGCTGATCCTCGTTTCGTCGGCCTCAACTTCGTCATGCCAGAGGACGGCTACCTCTCCATGCGCGACTACCATCTGCAGATGCAGATGCTCGATTACCTGCACACGGTGTATCCCAAAGTGCGTGTAACGCTGCACGGGGGCGAGGTGGCTCCCGGGCTTGTGCCGCCTGACGGCATGACCTTCCACATTCGTGAAGCCATCGATCTCGGCCATGCTTTGCGCATCGGCCACGGTGTCGACGTGCTGTATGAGAAGGATCCTGACGCGCTGCTGAAGCAGATGGCCGCGCAACACATCTCGCTCGAGCTGAACCTCACGTCGAACGACGTGATCCTCGGCGTGAAGGGCAAGGACCACCCGATCGCGGCCTATCGCGCTGCACACGTGCCGTACTCGCTCTGCACCGATGATGAAGGCGTCAGCCGCATCGACCTGACGCACGAGTACGTGAAGGGCGTGCAGGAGCAAAACCTCGAGTACGCGGACCTCAAACAGTCGGCGCGCACTTCGCTCGAGCACAGCTTCCTCGCCGGGCCAAGCCTTTATATCGAGCAGGACCACTACGCACATAAGGTGGCTGCGTGCAGTGCATCGATCACCGCTGCCTCAAAGCCCTCGCCTGCCTGCGAAGCTTTCCTGGCGACCAGCGAAAAGGCGCGCGAGCAGTGGGAGTTGGAACGTCGCCTCGCGGAGTTTGAAGCGCACGCAGGCGCGGTGAAGCACTAAACTGCTAGCGAGCGCGTCGCGCGTTTGCCGCAAACCGGAAGGAGCCCAGAGTGTTCAAGAAGATCGTTTCGGTGTTTCTACAGATGTTGCTGTTCCTCGTTGCCTTTGGCGCGGGGTCGTTTCTTCCGGTCTTCCACGTGCTGCCTGCATGGACAGTGAACGTGAACCCGACGCGTGTCTTTGTGCTCGACGGCCTCTTCCTGATGCTGGCGCTCTTCGTCGTGATTCTGCTGATTGAAGCGGCGATGAAGCGAATCCGTGCCTCCGCTGGGCTGACGGCATTGGCGCTGGTATTGGCTCTGGCGCTCGGCTTCGCGATGAAGTTCGGCTTTGTCGAGCGGTCTGCAGGCTTTTAGCGGCGGTGATATACTAACGGAGTTGGTCAGGCGCAACCTGTCGCGTGACTCACCTCTGTAGCAGCCTTCCGGTCTGCAAAAGGGCGCATAACTCAGCGGTAGAGTGCCACCTTCACACGGTGGAAGTCGTAGGTTCGAATCCTGCTGTGCCCACCAATCCTTTCAATAACTTAGGCGACGTGACAGTCGAGGCATTTGCGGCTTTTTGTGGCAAATCGTCGGAAGACTGATTCTCTCCTCCTTTCATCAGCATCGCGTACACCGATCCGACCATCGTTTGTACGCTCTCGGGTAGCTCCTGCATGTACTCGTGAGCCGTGGTGTCGGGCCGCGAGTGCCGAAGGTGCGCCTGGATATCTTTGACCGAGCCCATCTTCTGCGCCTGCGTCGCCATCGTCCGCCGCATCACCTGAAAGTTCAGCTTCGGAACACCCAACGACTCGGCCAATGGCTTCAGTACCCGGAAGCGGTAGTTGTCCGCGTCCATGAAGCCGCCGTCGGCATTCTGAAAGATGAACTCGTCCGGAGAAGCCTTTCGGTGCTCCGACTTCGTGCAGAGGACACTCTTGCAGGACGTCTTCTTGCATTCCATCTTCCAGCGCAGCAGTTCGTCTGCAAGACCATCGGGCAGGTGAACCTTGGTGAGGCTGCCAGGCGTTTTGCCGAAGGGCCGAAGCGTGCGCCGGTAGACAGTTTCGGTCAGGGTTAGTGTGTTCTGGTCATCGAAGGATCTCCACCGAAGCGCGAACAACTCGCTGGGGCGAAGCGCCTCCGTCATATCGAGCATCAGAAGCAGGCGATCTCGCCTGCCCGCATTGGCCAGGATCAGCCAAAGCTGTTCCCAGTTCAGCACCTGCTTGTCTTTGGGCCGGAGGTTCTTCGGAATCCGAAGCTTCCGGCTTGGATCTTTTGTCAGGTACTCCTGCTCGATGGCTTCATCGAAGATCGACTTCAGATACGACCTTGCTTGCTTCACACGATCCTGCGAGTACCGCTCCGCAAGACTGTTCAGGTGCGTCTGCAACATGAACTTGTCGAACGAATCGAGCGGATACGCTCCGAATCGATTTACGAGGTCGATCTGAATCTGCGACATCTTCTCTTTCGCCGTTTCAGGTCGCCAATCTCCCTTGCGAAGCGGAAAGTAGCGATTGAGCACAAACCATTCGAAGGTGACGGAACTGTCCTTGAGGACCCGACCTCCGAGGTTTTGACCAGTGCGTTTGGTGACTTCGGCTCGTAATGCTTCCCGCGCCTGGAGCTTCGTCATTTTGGTTTTGAGGGCGAGCTTGACGCAGACTTTCTTGACTCGCTCCTCGCCTGTGTCAGGATCGAGAATCGTCTGACGGAAGTAGCCAAACCACTGCTTTCCGCGCAGCGATACCCAGCCTGCTTGATGCGATTTACCCATGATTCCTCTGTTTCCGCGGGGAGACAGTGGGCACTATCCATTCTAGTGCTCTTGCGTCTTGGATTCACGCCCGCTTTCTTAGTGAGGACAAGCGCTCATGTTCGTCGATAAACAGTTCGATACCACTGGCGCGATACCGTAGCGTTCCATCGCCCATGCGAATGACAGGAAGCAACGGCTTCTTACGGGAGGAATGGTCCCATACCCAATCGGTACTGACGTTCAACCGCCGTGCGACATCTTCTGCTGTGAGCAATGGTTCGAGTGGAGTCCATCGAGCAGGAGGCTTTCGTGGGACGGAGGTTGATTCTGATACAGAGCTAGCTAAATCAAGATTGCGGTTTTCCATTGACACCTCGCATGTGCGTCACATCGAGAGTGCGGCGAGGCTAAACCAGAGTCCAATACTTCTCATCAATACCACTCAAAGTTTTGTGCATGGATCGCTTCTGAAGGTAGGAACTATCTGGTTCCTAGTTACCTGACAGCGTATCCAGAGACCTAAACGAAACTAATTGACTCCCTAGGTTCGTAGATGAACGATTTAAGGTGCAACATCGACTCTCGTCCCCCCGAGGGAGATGTGGAGTCTTGACGTCACTGCCAGCGGAGTATCACGGCCATGTCAGACATCGTCGAGTTTCGTCATCTGGAATATTTGGTTGCGATTGCTGAACGCCGTAATTTCAGCAAGGCCGCCGAGCATGTCCTGCGCTCACAACCTGCGATCAGTCATCAGATCAAAATGGTCGAGGCTGATATTGGATATCCCCTCCTGATACGTGACGGACGCAACGGGGTTCATCCAACACCTGCGGGTGAGTTTGTGCTTGCATGGGCAAGAGTCGTACTCCCGCAGAAGAAGGAGACGTTCCGCATGGCAAAAGCCATACATGACGGAACTGTACCGCCTCTCCGCATGGGCTTCTCTTCCTTCGTGAATAGCTTCCTTCTCGACAACTTCCGTCTCGTGTATCAAGGGATGTTTCCAGACTGCGAGATCCAGCTCTCTGGGACAGATACGCAGCATGTTTTGGAGAGATTGGAAGCAGGAACTCTCGACTGCGCTCTGCTCCCGATGCCTGTCGACAGAGACCGCTGGGATGTTCGCGAGGTTGCACATTCGCCGCTGGTCATCTGTATGCGTGCGGACGATCCCCTAAGCACTCAAGCGCAGGTAGACATACACGAAGCGGCACCCCGATTGAAAGTCTTCCGTGATCCCGAGCTGCATCCTGCTGCGCATGCGCGCCTTTCAGAGATGTTCTCCGAACTGGGTATCGAACTGCATCTCGCAAGTTCCGCTGCCACTCCGACGGACATACAAATGATGGTCAAGCAAGGCTACGGACTCGCTCTCATCGACCAGCTATGGCCACTGGATGCAGGGCTGGTTGCAAGACCGTTAGCGGGGCTGAAATGGACAGCGGATTTTGCTTTCGTTACATCGAGAAGTCATAAACACATGGCCTTGATGTTCATCGAGCGCTACCTCGACGAGCATGGTCTGGGAGACCATCGGAAGCAGCCGCAACCCGCTGCGGTTCGCCGTCCGAAGCAGCTCACGCTCGTTGGTTGATTGCCCATCTATAAACACAATCTTGGGCACTATAAATATTAGGTCTTGGACTTGGTAAATCTCACCGCATTAGCTTGCGTGACATGGCGAAGTAAAACCTGCCATCAGGAGATTGCCAATGTCACGAAACCGTCCCCTCTGTAACCGGCTTTTCCAGCACTCCCTCCGTGCAGGGCGTTCACTTCTCCCCGCACTCTTCACCCTCGCGTTTGTAAGCGTAGCGCACGCCCAAGGCACCATCGACATGAGCGGCGCAACGACGCTGATGTCGAGTTTTAAGACCTTCGCGATGTATGCCGGGGCTGTCATCTGTTTGGGCGGCCTGATCTTCGCAGGCATACGGATGATGAGTGGCCGCTTCTCCGAGGCCATTCCCGGACTCTTCGGCGCGCTGTTCGGTGCCGGAGTTCTCGGCTGGGGAGCCGGATGGATAGGCTCGCTAACCGGGCAGTCGATGTAGGAGGTGACATCGGCTATGACCAGGCGAGGAGAACCGCAGGCAATCAATCAGGCGCTGAATCGACCGAGAGCCAAACTTGGTCTCGATCTTACAGCATGGATGGCGATCTTATTCGTCTGCGCTGCGGTTTTCCTCGTTGGGTTTCGATTGCTGGCCATGCTCGCGTTTCCAACGCTTGCAGTCTGTGCATGGCTGGTCGTGCGCAAACACCCAAAGATGTTTCAACTGTGGGGCCTGAGTCTGGGCCAGAAGAGCTACTATGACCCGCGCAAATACTGAGCAGATCAAACCAGTTCCGTGGTTCGCCAAAGCTGGCGCGGCGTGCAGCATCGTGCCGATTGCGCGCTTTGTGAGTGAGCACATCTTCGCGCTGAAGGGCGATGGCTATGGATGCCTGTTCACACTTGCGGGCATCGACGAAGAGTGCATGACGGAACAGGAGTTGGAGTCGCAGCTTCGTTCGCTTGAAGGAGCGTTGCGTGGACTGCCGGAAGGAGCTTGCCTCTATCAGTACACGCGCGTGCGCTCCGGCTTTGAATTGCCACGGCAACAAACCTACACAAACCCCGTCACGCAGGTATTCGTAGACGACCGCCTACGCTTCCTCGAAGCGTCGGCGGGATTTCGCCGCATCGACCTGCACTGGTGCCTGACCATCGAGCCGGAGAAGTTGAAAGCGTTCGAGAGCAAGCCGCAGGAAAACGCAGCGTCCACTACGCGGATGCTGGCGGAGTTGGAGAAGACTGCATCTCTATTGGCTGGCAACCTCGGCAACTCGCTTGGGCTTCAGCTACTCGATAAGCAACAGGTATTTCAGTTCTTCTCATATCTGTTCAATCTCGAAAACTGGGCGGAACAGGGACGGCTTCGCACAGACACCGGCGTGGACCGTCAGATCGTGCAAGCACCTGTCGCATGGAAGGAAGACCATCTCCGCATCGGCAAGCGGTACGTGCAGATGTACTCGCTGAAGGCGATGCCGGAAGCATCGCGGCCTTGCTTATTCGCAGACCTCGCACGGCTCGATTGCGATAGCGTGCTGTGTTCGACATGGCGGCCCAAGGCCGCCAGCACCGTTCGCAAGGAGATCGACAACCAGGAGAAGTTCATCAGCTTCTTCAAAGTGGGCGTGCTCACGCGTGTGATGGCCGGGCGCGATACGGACTCACTGGACGAAGGGGCGAGCGCACGCGCGGCCAACCTTCAGGTCGATGACCTGAGCGAAGTGGTCCGATCGTTAGATAAAAAGGCGCAGGGTGAATACTCGCTCCGTCTACTGGTCGCCACACGGAGCGCAGAGACACTGCGCAATGTCGCGCCCTCTGTGCATCGCGTCTTCGTGGAAGCCCGCGCACAGGTCATGGAAGAAACGTTGGGCAATCTCTCCGCGTTCTATGCCATGTTCCCAGGCAACGGCAAGTTCAACGTCTTTCCTCTGTGGCTGGCGGAAGACCATCACGCACGTCTCTCTTCGATCTTCGCGCCGCACCTCGGGCATCCCCACGCGGATGACCTGGATGCAGAGTATCTGAACGTCTTCGAGACGCGGACAGGCACACCGTTCTTTCATGATGCGTATGTGGATGGTGTTCGCGTGCAGCTCATCCTCGGGCCTACAGGTTCAGGCAAAAGCGTGGCCGGGAATGTCACCATCGCGCACGAGCAGAAATACGGTGGCTTCACCTACATCTTCGACATCGGCGGCAGCTATGAGAGCGTGGTCGAGTTATACGGTGGCCGCGTTGACCGCGTAGGCAAAGATGGTCCACGCGTAAATCCGTTCACGCTGGAGCCTACCGAAAGCAATATCCAGTTCCTCTATTCGTTTGTAAAGCTGCTGCTCACCAACGGCGGTGCCGAACTGGAGCCGGAAGATGATGACGTGATCCACAAGGCCGTGCAGGATATGTACCTGCTCGACCTTGCAAACCGCCGCCTGTCGAATCTCTACCTACCGAAAAAGCTCGACCGCTACTTGTCGAAGTGGGTTGGACGCGGTGTGTACAGCGCTATCTTCGACAACGTTGAGGACAGGCTATCGCTCTCGCGCATCCAGTGCTTCGACTTTCAGGGCGTGAACAACGCGCAGTATGCCGACCTGATCGAGCCGCTGATGGTATGGCTTCTGCACCGCATCAACGATGTCCTCTTCAACCCTGCGAACTTGGGCGTCCCCAAACACATTTTGATTGAAGAACTGTTCTCCAGCATGAAGAACAAGCAGTTGCTGGATGCGGCATTGGCTTCCATCAAAACTGTTCGCAAGAACCTGGGTGGCGTGACCATGATTGGCCAGTCCGCCGAAGACCTCGGTGAGAACGCCGATAGCATCGTCAACTCCTGTTCGTCATTCCTGTTCCTGAAGGACGCCACGTTCAACCGCAAGCGGTATGCGGAGCTCTTCAAGATGAATGAGCAGCAGCTCGCACTTTTTGAGAGCTTGCAGGACCGCGAGGCCCTGTACATGCGCCGCGATGGATTGAGCAAAGTGATTCGGCTAAACCTCGACAACCGCACCTATGCGGCTGTCTCCACCAAGCCGAAGGATCGCGTGCGCCGTGCGAAGTTGATCGAGAAGTACGGGCTTACTGATGGCATCGCCCGTTTCGCAGCCGGAGAAGGTTTGTAACCACAACGAAAGGAAGTGAAACCGTGAAGCCTCTTATCCCCATCGTCATCGGCTATGGCCTTGCAATGGCGGCGTTGCCGCTCCATGCATCGGCCCCTGCTAGCCATCCTCTCCAGCCGAGCGCGCCGCGCACGGTTGCCGTCTCCGAGACGGAGACACCGCCTGTCGTGCGTGCCGGGTTGTTGCAGTCCACGTTGATCGTGCTTCCCGATCAGGAGAAGGTCGCTAACGTCTACGCCGGGGACACGGTGGGCTGGGTCTTCGATGCCGGTCACGTCGCTTCGCGATTCATCAGCGTCAAGCCGAAGATTGCCAATGGATCGACGGACATTCATATCGTCTCCGACCACGGCAACGAGTACACCTTGCAGTTGCGCGAGGTCTCTGCCGACGCCGACGACCACTATGACTCGAAGGTTCTCATCGCCCCCAACGATAAGGCCGCGAAGGATCGGCTCACGCAGATGCCGGTGTTCGTTCCTGCCGCCGATTTGGAGAAGGCGAAGCAGGAGGCCATCGCTGCGAAAGCTGCCCAGGCTTCGGAGTTAAAAGCGGAACAGGCCAAGGAAGAGACCTACCGCAGCCAGTATCCCGGCTCACTTCACTTCGATTACGCCTGGGATGAGAAAAAAGGCAAAGAGCTGGGCTTGCAGCAGATATGGCGCGATGACAAGTTCACCTACCTACGCGGCCAGTTTCAGGAGACGCCCGCCCTCTACGAGGTGAAGGATAAGAAGCCCTCCCTAATCAACTTCGATTTCTCAAACGGCCTGTACACCGTGCCGAAGCAACTCGATAACGGCTATCTCGCCATCGGCAAGCAGAAGGTGGAGTTCCACCGGACGGGAGGTCGGTAGTCATGACAGAGATCAACGAAACCGTACAAGAGACTACGCCCGCCACCGTTCCCGAGCAGCCGGAAGCAAGGCCACCGTTCAAGAAGAGTATGCCTGTCGTCATTGCGTTGGTTGCAATCATTGCAGTCATAGGCGTCGCCAACCTTTCCAGTCTGGTGAGTGGTAATAGGAAGTCGGCCCCACAAAGCAGCCTTGCGATGACGCCTTCGACCTCGAATGCCCAGCAGGTGAAGAGCTTCACCGCCCAACAGCAGTTGCAGGCACAGCGTGACGCCGACGCGCTCCGTCATCAGCAGGAGATTGCCGCTGCGATGCAGCAGCTTCAGGCATCGCAGGATGTTCCCGGTCCGGAGAGCGATACTGCTCCGCCGATGACGAAGGCACAACGGGACAGCATCTACGGCAACAGTAGTAATGCGCCGCAGCATACGTCGAACGTCTCCGAGGCGCAGGCCGAAGCGAAGCAGAAACGGCTTGCAGCCGAGAAACAGAAGGAGGACGCGCTCAATAGCGATACGGTGGCGATTGATTTCTCGACCGCTGGCTCCACTCCTGCTCCGCAGGTCGTTCAGACAGCAGCCCAGGGCAAACCCGCATCACCCAATGGCGATGCAGATGTGGTCCATGCGTCGGCGCGGCAGGCTTCACCTGCCGGCGACACCGCCGCGATGGACAAGTACAGCTTCGATTCCTACGACGGTCGCTTGTATCGGATCTTCGAGGGAACGGTGCTGGAAGGCGTTGTCACCAACCATATCGACGGCGGCTTCGCCGGACCGATCATGGTGATGCTGACGACCGACTACTACTCGCACGATCATCAGCAGCTTTTGATGCCGCAAGGTACTCGGTTGATTGGGAGCGTGCAGAGCGTCGGCAACGCGCAGCAGCGGAAGATGTTTGTGTCCTTCCATCGTGCCGTGTGCCCCGATGGCTTCTCCATCGACTTCGATAAGTATCTTGGCCTTGACCCGATTGGGACAACCGGCCTTGCGACGAAGGTGGACCACGGCTACCTGATGGCCTTCGGCGCAGCCGCCGCCATCGGTGGCCTGGGTGCGATGGCTCAGATCGGCAACAACGGTACCGTGTTCGATCCATCGACCCAGATACGGAATGGTATCTCCGCACAAACTTCGATGGAAGGCGAACAGGTTTTGAACCACTTCCTGAACCGTCTGCCCATTATCACACTCAAGGAAGGTTCCCGCGCTCGTGTCTACATCGGCAGAGATCTGCTCGTGCCGTCCTACGCCGACCACCATGTAGACCCAACGCTGTAAGGAAAGGGCGAAGCCATGTCAGCCGGATATGAACATCTTCTCCGCAAAGCACGCGATGCCAAGCACGGTGGACAACAGGCATGGGGCGTGCAGTCCACCGGCGAGAAGGTCGCTGTTGCCCTTGTCCTCAATCGTTCCGATTGGCTTGCCGTGATGGACTACACCATCGCCGAGGCTATCGAACGCAGCGGACTGGAATGGGTTTCCGTGATGCCTCGCATAGCACGGCAATTAGAGGAGGAATTATGACAAGCATGAAAATCGCATCGTCTTCGGAATGCCGCTCTGACCTTCGCAGGCGTCTTCGTCACTGCCGTTGTAGTACCACGCCCAGCGGTCTACCTATGGCTTGCAGCCGCCTCCCTGCAAGTGATCGAGGAGGTGAATGAACTGAGAACACACCCACTGGATAGATGCTTCGCCGTCTATCCCTGCCCTAACGACATCTAGGCCATGAATCAAGGAGGTGCCTCATGAAAGTGGTCCTGAACAAACGCGGGAAGTGGTTGCTGGGTGGTGCAGCTCTGCTGCTCACCGCCACGCCCAGCTTCGCACTCTTCGGGATAGGCGATATCGTCTTTGATCCCACGAGTTACGCGAGCCTGGTTTCGCAACTCACGACGCTGCAAACGCAATACACGATGCTGAAGAACAACATCGAGCACTTCTCCCTGAAGTCGCAGTGGCAAACCACACTGCACGCTCTGGAGAACGTCAACGTCCGCAACGTCTTCGGAGAGACGAACGGGATGACGACGGCGCTGAATAGCAACTCGCCGTCGGCGTCCAGTACCGCATGGACTGCGGCCTCTGTGCCTCTCTCCAGCGATTCGACGACGTATCTCCAGACCCAGAGCATCGGCAGCTCGCAACTCTCGCAGCTTGCCATGATCGAAGCGTCGGATGCGGCGTCGCCGGACTGCATGACCGCCGTAGGCCAGTACCGTGCGGCGCGTGCAGCCAACACCACAGCCAATAGCTCTCTTGCTGGAAGTCAGCTTGATGGCTCTACCGCAACCAACAGCGAGGTCCAGCAACTCAACCTGCTGAATGCCGCTGAAGCCCAGAAGATGTCCGAGATGCAGTCGCAGGGTGCTCTCGCCACCTGCGTTGCTTCCCAGATGATGCTCACCAACATGCAGCAGCGTAATGCTGCTGCTGCCGACCTCAATACCGCCGCCTTCGTGCAGGTACAGCGTTCGACAAACGACGTGAGCGCCGCCAACGAAGGTAACACCTGGCAGACATACCTTCCGTAGGAGCGATCATGCTGAAGCTGCTTCAAGTGAAGTTGCTCGTTGCAATCCTTGCGGTGCTGGCAGTCATTGCCAGCACCGAGATTTACCGCGCGAGAGAAGCGCATCGTGCTGCCGAGGCGGCAGAGAAGACCGCCGCGCTAATGGAACAGCAACAGCGCGAACGTGATGAACAGAAGAAACAGGACGATGCTTTCCGCCAGCGCGTGGAACAACTCAAGAAGCACCACAATATGTCCGCTGGCAACGAAGGTGAAACCTGGCAGAACTATCTCCCGTAGAGGGGTGACGTATGACGATGATGTTGCTGCAAACGATGCCGAGCACAAGTTCCGGTGTGGACTGGCTCTACCAGTTCACGAACAACCTCACGGACCTGACAACGCAGAACGGTGGTGCGCTGTCGCAGTTTGGTGCGGTGGAGCTGAGCTTTATCTCGCTCTTCACGCTCGTCAGCATGGTGGTGAATTGGAACACCTCCGGGATGACACTGCGTTTTCATGCAGAGCCGGTGCGTGCCGGGGATCTCGTGAACTTCATGCTGCGGCTCATCATCTGCTCGCTGATGTTGAACTATTGGGTCAATCCGCTGCCCGGAGCAAGCTGGGGTCTCAACCACTTCTTTAGCTACATCGCGCAGGCGATGGTTGCGGCATTCGATCAGACTGCGCTCAACCAGCTTCTCGCAGCCTTGAGAGAGGCTGGGCTAAATACGCCGACGCCTTCCATGATGCAGCTCACACAACAGCTCTGCTACTTCCTCGTTGAAGGACTGCTCGGCGTCGCGTCTGCCATTCTGTTCGTCGTCAACTGTAGCTCGTTCATCTTCTATGGCATCACGGCGCTGTTTGGACCGGTCTTTATTCCGTTGCTGATGACACAGACCTTTCGCTCCAAGTTCTTCCACTTCCTCGATGTACTCATCAGCTTCGCGATGATCCGCGCCGTCGCTGCAGCGTTCATTTTTGTCTGGTCAGGATTCATGATTACGTTCTTGCAAAAGACCTTTCATGGGGACTATTCCATACCTATGTGGCTGGCGAACCTCATCCCGACAGTGATGGTGTTCATCGCCTTTATCGTGAATCTGCTCTTCATTCCTTCGATCACGCAGGCCATCTTTGGCGGGGCTGCTGGTGTTGCTGCCTCAGCCGCCAACGTCGCTGGCCGATCAGCATTGCTACTTGCTGGTGGCAAAGGAGGTGCAAAGTGAGTGATTGGTGGTTTTACATGTGGCTGCGAAGGGAGGGATACAGAATTCACCTTCCGTCGTGGTTTTTCAGTCTTCTGAAAGTGTGCTTTGTGTTGGTGCTGGTTGCAGGATTCATCTACGCCTTTATCGTCTTCCATGCGCTTCAGAAACAAGCCCTCAAGGAAAGGAGCAAACCGTCCCATGTCCACACACCGCGCAGCCATTGAACAACGTCTGACGCCCAGGCAAGCGATGCTGACCGATGAGGTCGGCAACGAGGTCTATGCCTCTCATTACGCCGAGCGAAAAGCCTACCGCATCATCATCGGTTGCGGGACGGTGTTACTGCTCGGTTCGATGGGATTGAACTTTGCTCTGGCGCATCGTCCGGTCGCCAATCGCTACGTCCGCATCGACGAGATGGGCCGCGCCCAGGCGATCCAGTACAGCGACTTGAATTACAGCCCACGCGAGGGTGAAGTCCGTAATTACCTCACAGAATGGGCCAACTATCGTTACACCATCAGCCGTGACACCATCGCGAAGAAGTATCCGCTCAACTATTATTTCCTGTCACAGGGATTGGCGTCCCGTCTGATGAATGAGGACAACCAAAACCACCTTGCTTCGCAGGTGGTGTCCGGCCAGGTCGAATCGAGTGACGTTCAGGTGCGTGATGTCACCATCACTTCCATGTCGGAAGAGCTGGTTCAGGGTGCGAAGATTGCTCGCGGAACGGCGCTGGTCACGCTCGACAAGATTTACTCCCAACAGAACTCCCGCAATCCCCGTACCGAGCATTGGATGCTCTCTGTGACGTATTACCTTGATCCCAAGCAGGTCAATGAACAGGCGAAGATCTTCCCGCAGTACGAGTTCATCAACCCGCTGGGGTTGACGGTCACGGAGTTCCACGAGAACCGTGTCTCCGTCGTGCCGATGACTCCGGCCAAGGCCGTTGCATCGGCAACGCCCGTCTCTGGAGAAATGCGATGAGCTTCGATCTCATCCTCCCGTTCTTTCCCGAAGAGTTGCGTGCTCTTCTGGTAGACCCGTCGATCTCAGACTTGATGATTAACGGGACAACGGGAGTGTATGCAGATCGTGCGGGTGTGGTCGAGCATATTGCGCTCTCCATGCCCTACACCAATGACCGCCTTACGGCGGCCATTGAGCGGGTGGCACGCCTGCTTGGGCAAGACCTCAGCGGCCAGAATCCCATCCTCAACACGCGCTTGCCTGACGGCTCGCGTGTAGCTGTCGTCGGGCCGCCCTCTTCGATCAATGGCCCGACGCTAACTGTGCGCAAGTTCAACCGCTGGTATACGAGCGATGAGCTGGTGGCATCGGGCAGTTTCCCCATGCACGTTCGTGACGCTGTTATCGCTCTTATTCAGAAACGGAAGAACGGCATCATCAGCGGGGGAACCGGCTCCGGCAAGTCCACACTCATGAAGGCGCTCCTTGACCACGTTCCGTTGCACGAACGGCTAGTGGTGATCGAACAGCCAGCCGAGCTAAAGATCGCGCATCCGAATGCGGTTCGATGGGAGGCCGTCGATGCGATTCCGGGCCAGGTTGCCATCACACCAAGCCAGCTTGTAGCGGCTGCATTGCGCCATCGTCCCGACCGCATCATCATGGGCGAAATCCGCGATGAATGCGGCTACGACCTGCTTCAAGCCATGAACACCGGCCACGGTGGAACCTTGTCCACCCTGCACGCCGATTCCGCGATGGATGCGCTGGATAGATTGGCGGACATGGCCTTGAGTGCGAGGACGAATCTGGACCAGGCATTTGTCCGGTCGCAGACCGGAAAAGCCGTGGACTTTGTTCTTCATTGCGAGCGCGCTGTCACGGGCTGCCGAAGAGTCCGGGAACTGATTACCGTCTCCGGCTACAGCCACGCGGAACAAGCGTTCCGTACTCAGGAGGTCTACCGTGCCTCCGACGCCTGATAGGCGAGCGTCCAGCTAACCGAATCCCAACTCGAACCGAGGTCACTCCGATGTTCATTCATGCGGCTCACAGAGCCGCACAGCCCAACTCGTCTTCAAACGCGCACAGCATGGCGTTACCGGCTTGCGAAAAACAGCGGTGGCAACACACATCCGTGTGCTCTAAGCCGTCTTCTGTGAACTGGGTTGCAGCGGCGAATCAGGCAGCGGATGGTGCAACGATGCGCCAGGCGAAGCGACGGGGTGATGTTGGCGCATATGGGTGCTTCCGTTCGTATCCCGTCCTCTGCGTCGGGTTCACGCTTCGGGCCCTTACCTGCGCCCTGCGGCAGGCTCGCTCTTCTGCTTCCGCAGCGCGGCCCTCCGGGTTACGGTTTCCACCTTCGGCGGACCCTCCGTAAATGCAGAGCTTCGGCCTTGGGAGCAGGGGCCACTCGCTCGCTTCGCGAAGGGTGACCCGAGCAGGATACGGGAAATACAACGAAACGGAGATCACCACCATGTACCAGAACAACATCACCCTCATCGGCTTTATCGGCTCTGACGCGGAAGTTCGCACCAACGGCGACCGCAGCCTTACGGTTCTCTCGCTCGCAACCAAGTCTTCGTACAAGAAGGAAGGCAAGTACATCGAGCACACCGACTGGCACCGCTGCGTTGTCTTCGGCAAGCTCGGTGAGTTCGCCGCCAAGCTCCAGAAGGGCGCACACATTCTCGTCGAAGGCGAGTACCGCAGCCGCAAGTTCACCAGCACGAAGACCGACACGGAGCAGACCGTGTGGGAGGTTCGGGTGAACAAGATTCTGAAGCTGGATCGCGCCGCCAAGGAAGCGGCGGAAGACAGCGAAGACGCTCCCGAGGAAGAGGCCGCATAGGCTCTCTTCCTATTAACCGAGAGGCCGGTTCATCCCGGCCTCTTCGGCTGCAAATCCCGTGACATCGCACTCGCAAAAAGAAGGTATCCAAGATGCAACAGATCGCCAAAGACTTTCTCACCCGTTGCTTCGCGCCCGGTGAGACGATTGCACTCCTGCTGCGCTCGGAGTGCGATGGCAAAATGCGCCAGCGCGTGGTGACCTTAGAGCAAGCCACCGACGTGCGCTATTTGAATTGGTTGGCGTATCAGAACCATCACGGCGTAAATCTCTATGCGGCCGCCAATCCGCTGCGCTCCGGCAGCCGCAGGCGGACGAAGGAAAGCATCATCGCTGTTCGCCATATCTATATAGATATTGACGTGGACGGCGATGCCCGCCTCGCTGCGCTCCGGGCTTCGGATGGCGTTCCGGTTCCGTCCGCCATCCTCTCCACATCGCCCGGCAAATACCAGGCATTATGGCGCGTCGAAGGCTTCGACTTTGCCACGCAGGAAGATATGCTCAAACGGCTCGCATCCGCCTTCGGCGGTGATCCTGCTTGCACCGATTGCAACCGAGTGCTTCGCATCCCCGGCTTCTACAACTGGAAGTACACGCCCGCGCACTGCGTCGCGGTCGAATACCCCTCCGATGCAACCTACCGTCCTGCGGACTTCCGGTTGCCGGAGAGTTCGGAGTTTGCCGCGCTGCCGCTACGTAGGAACACGCGGCTGAACGGTTCTCACAAGGACACTCATTCTGAGCACGATTGGGCGTGGGCCTGCCATGAACTTGCCCAGGGCAAGGATGCTCACAAACTGACGCATCTTCTTGCTGAACATCGCTCCGACAAGCCCAACCCTCTGTACTACGCGCAGCGCACCATCGACATTGCTTCGGCTCGTCAATGGCTGCTCGAAGGCGCCCCTCTCGAAGATGTCATCACGATGCTGCAAGTCCGCCGTGATGCCGAGCTTCCCGCCGCACAGTGCTGCGCTCGTGCGCGGGAGATTGCCACAACAGCGCAGCGCATGATTTCTCGCAAAAAGTTTGCTTGATCTTGTCACGAAAAGGAGAACGAAATGCCACTACTTGAAGTAGTCCAAACCAAACACCTCAGCGCCTCCATCCGGCTCACTGATTCAACTGCGACGCAGGTCGATCAGTATGCCGCATTCATCAAGGCCTCTGCCAACGATGTCGTCGAACAAGCACTCGCGTATGTCTTCTCCAAAGACCGCGAGTTTCAGGAGTTTCTTCGCACGCCCGAAGCGCAGCGGATTACGCCGACACTGCGTGTCCGTCGCGCCACGGCAAATGACGCCGCCGAACGGCCTGCACGCAAGCCCGTTTCTTCGGCATCTTCGCCTGCACAAGCACCTGCATCTGTGGCGGGATCAAAAGCATGATCCCGCTCCAAATCCTGTTCGGTGCTGCGCACCGGAAGAAGATTGACACTCCATCCCTCGGATGGGCGTGTTTTGAGGAAGTACGAAAACAACCGTTTACGCGGTTGTTTTTGAGGAGCTTAGCTCCGATGCGTAAACAACTGTGTTCCTTCCGAAAACTATTGTTTACGCACATTGAGGAGGAACTATGAATGCGCTTCAGAGAACCATCGCGCCTATCGAGAGCAGGCTTGCTCGGTCTATCGGACGCGCAGGGCGCGACCGCATGGCGAACGCGCGTGTTACCCAGGCGGAGCAACAGGAACTACAGGAGGCCGCTCGGCGTTGCGGACAATCACTCAGCGAATGGTCGCGGGACACACTCCTACGCGAGGCCCGCCGCGGTTCTGGTGATGCCGTCTTCACCGAACTGATCGCCACCCGAATGCTGCTTGTGAACCTTCTCAAACCGCTCGCACTTGGTGAGAAGGTCTCCGCCGCGTGGATCACCGAGGCCATGACGATGGTTCGGAAGGAGAAGCACAAGGCCGCGCAGGAGGTCATGCAGCAGTACACCCAGCAAGCCGGAAAGGAGACATCCGATGGCAACACAGTGGGGTAGAAAAGAGACGATCATCTGGCCGCCGCACGTTCCGCTGATGAGCTATTGCGCCATTGCGGCAGCGTTCTTGCTGACGCTGTTCTTTGCCTGGGAGCGGTACGCGTTTCAATTTCCGCCACTGCAGAAGGCATACATGACCGATTATGTCCGCGCGGGTGTTGGTAGCACTTTCCATGCGCATGGGAGCTACCGCCTTCTGTACCTCGGCGGTTTGAAAGCCAAGCCTCGTCTTGCTCTGCCCATCGACTTTGCCGAAGGAGAGATGAGGTTGCCTGATGGCAAGCAGATGCCGTTCGCACTGGCGGGACTTGCTCAGGCGCAGGGCTATCGTTTCCCGTTCCGTGGCCCCGTCGCGAAGTTGGCTGACGCCTCTATGTATCGCTGGCTGCGTGGCGCCATTTTTGATCGCAAGAGCCCTTGGCAGATGTTCGTCGTGAGCTTCTTGGAAGGTGGGCTTTGCCTCGTATTGTTGCTTGCTTTGGCGGTTCCGAAAGACATTCGGCGTTTCAAAGAAATGAAGTATGGCCGCGTCCTTCGCGGTCCTCGCATGCTCGATCCGAACGAGTTCAACAAGGCGCAGAAGGGCGACGGCCTGGGCTTTAAGACCACGGAATCCGGTCGCATGATGCGGATTCCACTCCATAAGGAAGCGCAGCATCTCCAACTCATGGGCGATACAGGAGTTGGCAAGACGCAGCTCATCATGCAGTGCCTTCGCCAGATCAGAGGCCGGGGTGATTCTGCCATCGTTTATGACCCGGCATGTGAATACATTCAACGGTTCTACGACGCTCACCGCGGGGATATCGTCCTCAATCCACTCGATGCCCGATGCCCTTATTGGGGCCCTGCGCAAGAGCTGGAATCCGAAGATGAAGCCTACGCCATTGCCACGTCTCTGTATGCACCGAAGACCGATAAGGTCGATGAGTTCTTCCACGAAACGCCTGCACAAATCTTTGCTCATCTGCTGAAGCGCGGCCCGACGCCACATCAACTTGCTGCTTGGATGTCGAGCGATACAGAGCTAATGAAGATGGTGGATGGTACAGAAATGGCTTTCTATATAGACAGGAAGGCCGGCCCTCAGCGAGCGGGTGTTCTGTCATCCCTTGGATTGGTCGCCAAGTCGTTTCGTATGCTGCCAGAGCGCGACGAAAAACGCGCTGTCTGGAACGCGCGTACCTGGTCAAAGACACGTCAGGGATGGATCTTCATTACCTCCCGTCCACCGGAACGAGACACCCTGCGTCCCTTGCATTCACTGTGGATTGATTTGCTGGTGATGCGACTTCTGACGGCGCCGCAGCCCGGACAAAAGCCGGTATGGTTTGTCATTGATGAGCTGGCCAGCTTGCAACGATTGCCTCAACTTCATACGGCCATCACGGAGAACAGGAAGTCGAAGAACCCGCTCATCCTTGGCTTTCAGGGGAAGGCACAGCTTGAGGTCATCTATGGCCATCTGGCGGAGGTGATGCTCTCGCAACCCGCCACCAAGATCTTCATGAAGACAGCAGAGCCGAAGGCCGCCGAATGGATATCAGAAGCCATTGGAAAGGTCGAAAGTGAGCGGCTGAAGGAGACGAAGTTCGACGGCACGCGCTCCGGCCACAACTTCACTGTCGAGCGTCAGATCGAACCCTTGGTCATGGGTTCCGAGATATCCGGTCTCGATGACAGACACGCCTATCTTAAGCTGGGCAACAGCGTGGCGCGGTTCGCCTTCGACTACATGGACCTGCCGACCCCGACGCCGGGTTTTCTGCCACGGAAGACGGCAGGAGGACTCCGCTTTAATCCGGATACGTTGGAGCAAAACCCGACAGGGCCCACACCAGAACAAGAACCACAGGAGCAGGAAGACACGCCTTCGGCGACCGAAAGCGATGGACCGCATGATAAGGAACGTGCCCCGATCGCGTGGCCTACTCCCGCCGCCGTGCAGCAGGCAGAAGAGCTAACACCTACGCCGTCAGAGGATGAGGAACTTGGAGAAGAACAGGCATTAGGCCCCGCCCTCATCCGGGAGACGTAGGCCATGCTCGACATCTCCAAACCTCTAAACGCCGCCCAGGCGCAGACGTATCACAAGCTCGATTACACCTCACCGACGCAGAGCTACTACGCCCAGGGCGATCAGGTGAAAGGCGAATGGCAGGGCAAGCTCGCCGAGTCCATGGGCGTCTCCGGTGAAGTCTCCGTACTGGAGTTCTCCCGCCTCACAGAAGGCCAGCATCCGGTGACTGGCGAACAGATGGTGCGCCACCGGATCGCTACCGAATACACAAACCCCGATGGCTCCATGACGAAGGCCGTGGCTCACCGTGCCGGATGGGATGCGATGTTTGCGCCCACAAAGTCTGTTTCGTTGACTGCGCTGGTAGGTGGCGATGACCGCATCCGTGAAGCCCATCGTGCCGCGGTCACCGTGGCCTTGGATGAGTTAGAGAAGTACACGCACGCACGTCTCGGCGGGAATAAACCAGCCGAACAAACGGGCAAGTTCCTGGCCGCGAAGTTTGAGCATGACACCGCCCGGCCAGTCGACGGCTACGCCGCTCCGCAGCTCCATACTCACGCCGTCATCTTCAACGTGACGCAACGTGCGGATGGAACGACACGAGCCTTGCAGGAGCAGCCGTTCTTTGAAAGCCAGAACTTCGTCACGGCGGTCTATCAGTCGGAGTTGATGTACCGGCTGCGCTCGCTGGGATATGAGATCGAGCCTGGAGAGAGCGGTGCTCCCGAAATCAAGTCCTATTCTGCCGATTACCTGAAAGCCTCCAGCCTGCGCCGCGAGAGGATCAAGGAAGAGATGGAAAAGCGTGGCGTATCGGGGCCAGAGGCAGCGGAGATCGCGGCGCGAGCCACTCGTGAGAAGAAGCATACGATGACACCTGCCGAGGTCCTGGCGGCGCATCGGGAGCTTGCCGCAGAGCACGGCAACCAACCACAGCGCATCGTGGCTGAAGCCCGTGAGCGGGCGCAGACGATGAGCCATAACCCCGACCGTGTCGCTCATGCGCGGGAGGCCGTGACCTATGCTCGAAGCAGCTTGTATGAGCGCGAGGCTGTGCTGGACGAGCGCCTTTTGCTCCGTGATGCCTTGCGCCGCGGCATGGGCAACACCACCTATCCCCAGGTCCGCGCCGAGTTCGAAGCGCGGCAGCAGCGCGGCGATTTCCTCTCGGTGGAAGCCCACAAACACGCTTCCAGCCCCCGCTTCACCACGCCAGAAACCGTCGCTGCCGAACGGGCCAATATCGATTTCGTTCGTGTCGCCAAGAACACCGTTCAGCCCATCATGAGTGCCGAAGACGCACAGCATCAGGCACAATCGCGCGCCTTCCTGAATGACTCCCAGAAGCGAGTCATCGAAGAAGTCTTGAACTCGCCCGATCGCATTCACGGCTTGCAGGGGCGGGCTGGCTCAGGCAAGACATCAGTGCTTTTTTCCATCCGGGAGGGAGCCGAGAAAAGCGGGTACTCGGTGGAAGGTTTTGCGCCAACGTCCCGCGCGGCGGCACAACTCCGCGAGGCTGGCATCGAGGCGTCCACATTACAGAGCTTCCTCGCACGGAAGACAGAAGGAAACGACGACAAGCAGTCGCGTCACCTTTACATGCTCGACGAATCGAGCCTTGCCAGTACGAAACAGATGCGCGACTTCCTGCAGAAACTGCAGCCGCAGGACCGTGTGCTGGTCATCGGCGACACCGCCCAACACCAGGGTGTGGATGCCGGTCGCCCGTTCCAGCAGATGCAGGAGGCAGGAATGCGGACCGCCCAGCTTGACCGCATCATGAGACAGAAAGATCCTGCACTCTTGAAGGCCGTCGAGCACCTTGCGAAGAATGAAACGCAGCAAGGTATTGCCTTGCTGCAGGAGCAGAGCCGCATCACCGAGCTGTCGAATCGGCGTGACCGCATCGCTGCCATTGCCAAGGATTACGCCGCCAGGCCGGAGAACACCCTCGTTGTCTCACCAGACAACAAGAGCCGTCAGGAGATCAACGAGGCGATCCGCGCCGAGTTATTGCAGACCGGAAAGCTGAAAGACGATGGCAGGACGTTTCGCACGTTGTCCCATCGTTCCGATATGACCGGAGCCGACCGTACCTGGGCAGCGCGGTACAACGTCGGCGACGTAGTTCAGTACAACCCCGGCAGTAAAGAGCTGGGCATCGAGCGCGGCAGCTTTACTACGGTCAAGGCTGTCGATGCGAAGGCAAATCTACTAACTGTCGAGCGTGCCGATGGAGAGGTCATGGCCTACGATCCTCGCCGCTTGCGTGGTGTCAACGTATTCCGCGAGCAGGAACGTGAATTTGCCACTGGCGACCGCATCCAGTTCACTGCATCGCTGAAAGAGTTGAAGGTCGCCAACCGCGATCTTGCCACCATCGAAGGAATCGAAGACGAAAAGATGATGGTGCGGATGGATGGCAAGGAAAAGCGCACGATCACTTTCGATACCGGGACGGTCCGCCAGCTCGATCATGGCTATGCTGTGACTTCGCATAGCTCTCAGGGGCTTACATCAGAGCGTGTGCTCGCCCATTTCGATACCGAAGCGCCGCGCGGGCTGGTGAACACGCGGCTTGCGTATGTCGCCATCTCGCGTGCGTCGCACGATGCCCACATCTATACCAATGACGTTGCGCGTTTGGGCAAGCGCCTCGCTGCAGATGTCTCGAAGACAGCGGCCATCGACCTCTCAGAGCCCTCGAAGAAGAGCGAGGTTGAGCGTGCCGTCTCCGCCTTCCGCGAGAATGATCCCGCCATGGCTACGGCCATCCTCCAACAGGACGGACGTGTCCATGAGTACGCCAACGCAGAACATCGCTTAGCCGCAGTCGCGCTGGCTTACGTTTCACAGCAAGATCGTGCCGTGGTCATTGCGCCGGATGCCGCCGAACGGAAGGAGCTGACGCAGCTCATCCGTGATGAATTGCGTCAGCAAGGACGGCTATCCAGCGAAAGCCATCAGCTCCCCGTGTGGGTCGAACAGCGGTTTGGCAATCCTCGTCTCGCGGCCAACTACGTCGCTGGGGATCAGATCCATTACAAGGCAGGGAGTGCCGAACTCGGCGTCGCGGACAACAGCACCGTTACTGTGCTCTCCGTTGATGCGAAAACCAACCGGCTCGCCGTAGGGTCATTGGATGGAAGCGAAGTCAGCTACAACCCGGCTTTGATGAAAGGCGTGACCAACCAGGCGCATGTCTTCCGGGAAGAGGTACGGGATGTTTCGGAAGGTGAGCGCATCCGCTTCACCGCGACGGCGCAGGAGTTTGGCATTCGCAAAGGCGACTTCGCCACTGTCGAAGGCATTGGAGAGGATCATTCGTTGACTCTGCGTAGCGCTCAGGGCAAGTCTGTGGCGCTCTCCGAAGAGCAGGCCCGCTACATCGACTATGGCTACGCTGCCGACCGGATGCCGCAGCGTGGCGTCGAGCGTGTCATCGTCAGTGGCGACGCGGCACAACTCGCGCAGATGCAGGAGGCCTTTGCGCGGCTCGCCGGACAAACCCGCGACCTCACCCTCTATACATCGGACAGCCAACGCATGGCTCAGGAAAAGACCATGCCTGGACTTGAAGTTCCCGTTGCGGGGGTGCAACCGCAAATAGCCGCCAACATCTCTGTCCCGGTGCCGGAGGTTGCCGTGGAAGGATTCAGCCGTGGGCGTTGAGGAGCAATGTATCAGGGCCGGAAAATCCCCTCTCCACAGGGCTCATATACAAGGCAGCTTGTCGTCTGTCACCCGCCAAAGGATATCCTTATGTCTATGCAGTCTGAGTTGTTTCAAGAATCGAGAGCCGGCAACCTGCTCCCGAAGAGGCGCACCGTCCGACTCAATGGGAAGAGCTGGATAGTCAGCCCCGTGTTCGATGCCTATTGGGCCTTTGCTGCGGAACGTCAAGGAATCTTTTATCGCCGTGTGAACGACGTTCAGCCCTTCACTCGAGATCCCATTCTCAAGAAGTTCAAGTTTACGAACGCTTATCGCGTACTCGATCGGACTAGTCAATACCTGATCCGCGATGTCATTCTCCAGTCGAAACCTGCGGAGACAGAAGTATTTTTTCGGATACTGCTGTTCAAGCTGTTCAACAAGATCGAGACGTGGCAGCTCCTCACCGCTGAGTTGGGTGAACCTACATTCGACCACTACCGCTTCGAACGATACGATCGCGTCCTGACAAGAGCGCTGGAAGCAGGTCGCAGGATTTACTCAGCAGCCTACATCATGCCCTCGGGTGGCCCGAACGCTGAAGGCAAGAAGCATCGCTCTCACCTTCTTTTGCTCGAAAAGATGCTGCGGGAGGAAGTACCAAGAAAATTGAGCTCGATTCGCACCATGAGCGAGGGCTTCGCTTTACTGCGTTCTTACCCGATGATCGGCGACTTCTTGGCGTATCAGTTCATTACGGACCTGAATTATTCAGACCTCACCCAGTTCTCAGAAATGGAGTTCGTTATGCCTGGCCCGGGTGCGCTGGATGGGCTCAAGAAATGCTTCCCGCAGATGACTCCGTCGGATGCCCCTTCGCTAATACGCGCTGTCTGTGAGCAGCAAGAAGACTTGCAGCGCGAACTGGGCATCGAGCCCGTCAGCCTCTATGGGAGACCGCTTCAACTGATTGATTGCCAGAATCTCTTTTGCGAAACAGACAAGTATGCGAGGGTTTCTTACCCAGAGATTGTCGGATTCTCCGGCAGAACACGAATCAAACAATCCTTCCGCATGACAGGCCCGATTCCGAAGCCGGTTTTTCCCAAAAAATGGGGGCTCGCGGCTGTTCCTCACTCCTGACCGGCTGAAGTGACCTAATTGAGTTGCTCGAATAGAAAGCTTCTCCTTTCGAGATCGCAGATGATTCGTACGCCGCCGTCCCGAATGGCCTTTCTCCAAGCATCGAAGGCCGTCAAGATAGTCTGCTGCCAAGTGAAGAGCGGGACAGTGCTGATCTCAAGTCCTGCTGCCATCTCGCTGCACGTGCGCAACAGACTCCAGTCGAGGGTTGTCACGTTCGCCAGCATGGAGTGCTGAGTTGCGTAGGAAAAAACAAGTGCCGCAATACCTTCTTCTATGGCGACCGCTCGACCCCCATCCTCGACTTCGTCTAATTCGGCGTCGGACTTCCTTTTCACCTTGAGGAGTGCGCGAATCACGGGCGACCAGCCCATCATGCAAGTGAATGCGAGATGGAGGATGTCGTGGAAGCGATAACCGTCACGCTCATATGAATTGTCGGTAAGGGGTGAACCTAGCGCCTCACCATTAAGAGTCATACGCATCACGGCTTTTCCTTGTTCGTCTACAGTGTCGCGAAGCTCCGCAACGAATCTCCGCGGGAAGCGCTCCTTCTCCGGCCGATCCTCATCGGGGAGTGGTCCGAGACCATGCTGCAGCCAACGTGATCGTGTCTTCTCAAGATTGGCCGTTGCAATCCGATCGAGGGATATGCCCCTTTGCCGGGCAATCGCGGCTAGATACCAAAGGATGTCGCCCATTTCTTCGGTGAGGCGATCTTCGACCACCTGATAGGCGTCGCCGTCCCGCAACCACTTCTTGTAAAGGGTCAACAGTGACCCGGTCTCACCAGAAAGACCTAGCAGGAGGACAGAGAGATCAGGATTCTTCGAAATCTCGCCTGGGTCAGTTGCCGCTGCAAAATCCTGGTATTCATCGAGCGTCATCGGAATTCTCCATGGTTTGCGTTCTATTGCAAGAAAGTCGCTGCTATTTGTACGAGCTTCGCTACAGAAGCTTGTAGCTCGTTGTTGTCGATTACAAAGGTGGGTTGATTGTGTTCTTCACGCGTCCGGATTTCCGCATAGAGAGAGGCCAACGACTCGAACTCTTGTTGGGTATGCTCCTCTCGAAGCGCACTCTGCCGTTCAACAACAAAGATTGCAGCGGGGCGCACATTTCCCCAAGCCTGCTTCTCAGCTTCGATCAATAGCCCAAGACACGACCGATCAGCTCCTCCGTGGACGCCGTAGACCCATGTGGACCACCAGAAGCGATCCAACACAACCCAAACTCCCGAATTCAATGCCGGCAGAATGATCGATGCTATCTCGTCGAGGTGAGCAGCAATATGCAGCGCCTGGAGACCGAGGGTTGTCATCGTCTGAATTCCAAACTCGGCCGGGCGATGATGCACGGAGTACACGAGGTTGCCGAGCGATCCCTCCCGACGCCCTGGAAAGGACAGTTGCGTAACGGGAATTCCCGAGCCGAGCAAGAACCTCGATAACTCTTTTGCTAAGTGTGACTTGCCGATGCCGTCGCCGCCTTCGAAGACGAGAAGTTTGCCGGAGTTCGCGTCTGCCATGATGAATCCCCCGCAGAAACATGTTTGACTTTCGAACATGTTAGCACTACGATGATTGAAAGTCGAACATGGACACGGAGGCTGATGATGGCCACTGCAACACCAGTATCGAAAACATATCCGGCACCTCAAATTGCTGCCGCTCTTGGCAGTTGGTACGACGAACGGATGCAAACGGCTTTGCGGCGACCAAAATCTCCGGAAGAACGGAAAGCTGAAGGCGGTTCAGTGTTCGACATTCAACCGGAGCTCTCCTCCCAGCAAGCCGTCGCTGTGCTTCTGGAACTGGAAGAGATTCTCGGATATGAGCCAAAGAAGAAAGTCATTCGCCGGGGCGGCTACCGTAGCCGCGCCGAATTTATCCAGGATCTATCAGCAAAGATCGAAGCTGATTTCAACAATCACTATGCAGCCAGAAAGATGGTCGCCTCAGTGATAGAAGCGGAGCAACCAGTACATGCCCAACTCTGATCTCGACCGCGTACGTCTCGGAGAGCTCCTCCGGCAAGCTAGAGAGTACGTGGAGCTTTCCCAAGAAGAAGTAGGTAAGAAGCTTGACCTGCCTCGGACAGCTATCTCGATGATCGAATCTGGACAGCGTCGCGTGGACGCCTTGGAACTGAAGAGGTTTGCAGAGATTTATCAAAGACCCGTTAGTTACTTCACCGGAGATCACGATGTGGCAGCCTCGCTGCCACAGGACGTCGAGCATCTGGCCCGCCGGGCCTCAAGTCTTTCAGAAACGGACCGTGCCGAACTAGCCCGCTTTGCGGAGTTCCTTAGTTCACGGTCTCAAGCGAAGGTGAGAAATGCCGGATAGACGCGACATCATTCTTGAAGCCACGCTGGAGGCCGAGCGGCTACACAAGCAGCTTGGCACAAAGCGCCGACTTCAGGAAGCTTCTGGGGCAATTGACGTGTTCGGAACGATCGTTCACAGCGATGTCGCCCTTCTTTTCAAACGACTGGATGGGCTTCTGGGAGCATTCATGCAGAAGCCCAGTCCAGGCATCATCATTACGACTGAGCGCCCCCTCGCCATCCAACGCTTTACCGCCGCACACGAACTCGGCCATTGGTACCTCAAGCATTCCGCCAGCCTGGACGACGAAAGCATTTTGCACCGTTCGCCATACGTCGACAACGCATACGACAATATGGAACTCGCAGCCGACACGTTCGCGGCGTCCTTCCTGATGCCCGAATGGGCCGTCAACTATCACGCGGAACGACAGGGATGGAACTGGCAAACCCTGGCTAATCCCGTCACCACCTACCAACTCTCGTTGCGTCTGGGTGTCAGCTATGAAGCCTGCGCCCGTGTGCTCCGCAGAAACGGTTTGGTCGATCAGACCACGTTGAACGGCCTTCTGAATGTTCAGCCCAAGCAGATCAAACAACGTCTGCTGGAAGGACACAGTGTGGCGAATTGGTACCCGAATATCTGGCGCCTTACTGAGAAAGATCAAGGCACAACCATCGTTGGGGAACCGAATGACGTCTTCATCGTGAGACTCAAGGAAAACAGTGGTGCAGGATATCTTTGGAATCTCGATCAGGTGCGGGAAGCAGGTTTCCACATCGTGGCGGATGAACGAAAGCCCATGGACTTGCCGGGAGAGGTAGGGGGGCCAGTAACGCGAGTGCTTACGGCTCAATCTGAGGAGCCCATCACGGGTGCCATCCACGCGACGGAGAGCCGACCTTGGAACCCCTCAGATCAAACCATGAGCTTCTCGTTTACCTATGATTTGCGCGGAAAAGAGCATGGCCTTCCTCGTGCTCTTCGAGGACTCTTCGAAGCGGCATGAGCATTGAAATACGCAAAGATCTTCGACACCTTCTGGGGCCCGCGCGTGACCAGAAGCAACGGCCAACCTGCATGGCCTTCGCGAGCAGCGATGTTCATGCGGCGGTTCGTGGCGTTCCGTTTGAGGAACTCTCTACTGAATTCGCCTACTACCACGCAGCGAAACGACGCCCCGTCTTTTCTCCGGGTGCTGGAGTATCGATGGACAACATGATCGACGCCATCCGCGAAGACGGTCAACCACTGGAAAGTGGCTGGCCCTACCTCGAACAACTTCCGGCCGATTTATCCATGTATACCCCTCCTGCCCAACCAGGAGACCTCTTTCGCAGAGCAGGCGCCATCGAACAGGCTCTCGACATCGCGATTGCACATTTGGATCAGGGCCTGCCTGTTGTGCTCGCCATAGAAATTTCCGTCGAATTTTACACGCCTCGGCCTGGTATCCCCATCCGCGCAGCCGTCAACAGCCAGACAGTCGGGCGGCATGCCATCGCTGCGGTCGGCCATGGAGTCGACTCTGGAGAAGAAGTCTTCTTGATCCGTAATTCATGGGGGACCACTTGGGGCGACCAAGGCCACGCATGGATCTCCCGTCACTACCTACAACCTCGCCTGATGTCCATCGGAGTCTATTGATATGAGCATTCTTCATACCGTCGAAGATAAGACTTGCACAAGCACTTGGTTGAGAGCCGCGGAGCTGCTTGCTTCCCAAGACGACGCGACACTCTACAACGTGATTCTCGGCATTGCCTCCCCGGACAAAGTCACACCAGAGGACTTTGAGCTTCACGAGGTGCTAAACGCCTTTCTCGTCTCGAAGGATCAGTATCCCCTCAGCTCCATAGCCGGCACGATCTTTCCTGCGGGACACTACCTGCACGGCGGCGCAAAGGCCGTGTTCGACGAATTTCCTGCGCTCTATCCCAAGATGAAGGAAAGTTGGGGAACCTACGCCCATCGAATGTTGGATCGCACCGTGATTGCGGATGAACGCAACAGTTCCATGCTTGAAATTCTTGTTGAGAAGCTTAAGAAGCAGAAGAAGAAGGGACGCATGCGCGCTGCATACGAAATGGACCTTCTCAACGGTGAAGTGGAAATGGATGTAGCTCTGTATCAGCCTGCGGCCGACTGCGATCGAACCCTAGGACAGCCCTGCCTCACACACCTCAGTTTCAAATTGCATCCCGATGACCGGTTGTCCCTGACCGCCCTCTATCGATCCCATTTTTACGTTCAAAAAACTCTGGGCAACCTGCTTGGACTCTCCCAGTTAATGTGTTTCATCGCGGAACAGGTTGGGCTGACAATCGGCCCCCTGGTCTGTCATTCCACATTGGCGCAACTAGAACATGGCGGAAATACGGGGTGGAAGCTTCAGGATGTCCAGAGCCTTTTGAAGAACTGCCGCCAAGCCTGCTCTTCTCCAGTGCTCATGGTCTAACGTCATCCCGTGACGATGACAACTGCCGAAGCCAGAGTAGGAAGATGGCTGATGCTGACGTTGGCCGTGCTCCCGCCGAGCGCGGCCATTCTGTCCGCAGCACCATGGCTCAATTCCAGATAAGGCGCACCCTCCGACGTATTGAGCACCGCAATGTGCAGCCAATCAACATCATCAGACCATCCGCTCTGGAGGCATTTCATGAGTGCTTCTTTAGCGGCGAGTTTTCCGGCTAAACACTGAATCGGATCTGCCTGCAATTCGGCATATTTCATTTCTGCAGACGTGAAGATCCGTCCAAGGTACTTGCCCGGCTGCCGCTCTGCTGAAGCCCGTAATTCCGCAACATCGACTAAATCCGTTCCGACACCTACTACCTTCATCCGTGGCCTCTTATCGCCCAACTGCTGCCCGAAGATACTCATCCAGAGCTCCCCGATATGCACCCTTTACCCGATCCATCAGATTACGATGATCGCCCCAGGGTAATAGTGCCACAAGCTGTGGCACTATTAGGGGATCAGGCCACGCCTCTGCGAAGGCGCTCATACTTCAGATTGCGAGGGCTGAAACCTTCGAAGCCGGGAGATTCAGACGACAGGTCCGCCTTCTGCCGGGAAAGAATCTCCTGACCAATTGACCAGTACAACTGGATCACTCTCGACTCACCGTGAGGCTGGCGCGAACCTGTGAGGCACGTACTCGTTCCTTGATGGTCGCAAGAACCGCTGAATAGGTGGAGATGGATGGGACCTTGCGCTCAGACACCCCTACTAGGTTACCGTACCCATGCTCGAATCGGAGCCGTCAGCGCGCTCGCATATCAAGTCGTAGATCGGCGCGAAGACTTCAATGGAATCCCAGGACAATTTCGTGGACCACATTTGGACTAAGACATTTTCCAGCCTCCGAATGGATGCGGCGAACGTTGGCTGACGCCGGAATGTGTCTTCAAGATTTGGGCGCGGGTCTGTCAGCCACTGACCCAAACCGTGCATTTGGCCCAGCAGGTAGCCCGCGCAAATAAAAACGTCGCCAACAATCTGTTCCGTTTCCCGGCGTATCAATATCTCATCTCGTTCTTCGTTTTGTGTTCTGGCTTGCTCCGTCTTCCCGTCACAGTCGTCAAGCGCACGGCAAACAATGGCCTCAAACTCTGCGACAGCTTCGGGGCGGAAGAGTGCTGAGGACCGACACGCCGCGTATTCACTCCAAACATCCATCGCCTTGAGAAAAGCCTTCCGGGAGCGGTTGCCGCATTCCAGTGGCTTTCCGTAGCTCTCTGGAAACGTTCGGTAGAGATGGCTTTCGTGTTCCACATGTGCTGCTTCATGCGCCATACAAGCGAGTGCCAATCGTTGCATGTCTCTATCAGGGGAAAGGGCCATGAGCCCCAAGCCGAAACGGATCACGATGTGAAACCGTAATGCATCGTCACGCCAAACGGCCGCGGTTCTTGCCAATTCCATCGATTCGGGTTGTGAGCCAACTTCTAGCGGTAATGCCCCTGCCGGGAGATTTTGAAGAGCACACGCCGCCTTCCGGCAATCAACTGCAAAGGTCACGCCGTCCAGGGCCGTGAGATCGATCCCGACGCTGGCTGCGATATACAGATTCTCTTGCAAGCAGAGCGTAAGGGCCTCTTGAACCTCCGGTTGTTCGAGGCCGGAAAGATCGAGCGTGCATCGAGGTGGTAGTCGGAGTTCTTTAGCACCGTGGCTGTCGAAGATTAGTTCCATGTATCGCCATCCATGTTCTCTGGCATGTGGGACAGCCCAAGGCGATAACAGGAGCAGCAACAAGCAACTGGCTCTAGCGCAATGCGGAATTTCTGATAAGCAGGCGGGAATAGCATACTCCTCCAACCTGGTCTGAAGGGAGAAACATTTGCGGTGCGCCCCCGCAAATAGCCCTTGATAACCCTCGTCGGGGAGTTCGAAAACCGGCAGAAACACGCGGTTCCACAAACCTTTAGCCGCAAAGCCTGGACATACGTCTGTGGCTCCCCGACGCAAAAGGCGTTGGGAAATTCGTTCCGTGGCTGTCGCCAGCACACGGCGTTTCTGCTTGGGTTTCGACACCCAGGACGGTGCGTGCCCGCCCTCCTCCATCATCCACTAGGGCGTCATGATTGGGCAAACCGAAAAGCGCCTGAAGATTCCCAAGCGCCTCGTGCGAAATCACATGGAACTGCGTAAAGCAGCTTTGCAGTGAATTCCCGAAGGTGCCCCTCGCGTGTCTCCAGCCGTGTTCCGCTCTTCCGCCTCCCTAGTAGCGGGACGTTTCTGCCGCAACGCGACCCTATAAGTGATGTGAGCTGACGCACCCCCAGACGGAAGACCATGTTTGGAAATAGACAGAAAAGAGGGATACGTGAGAAAGCGTGCAAGACATCTTCCTCTAGGCGGAGGCACAAAGGTCTCGCGCAGAGATGGCCGGGGCAGGTACCTCCTTTCTTCAAGCGCTCCGCAAGTTCAGTTTTCTTCTGGGACGGCCCCGCACAAAAATAGAGAAGGGGGGTAAAAATCCCGTGGGTTCCGCGTTGTTTGGTCATACAGGGCATATAGGACATGGTTTCGATCCACACAATACGGGTCGTTCTACTCGCTGACCGCGGTTTGTGCTTCGCCGGCACGCCGCCGGGTCCGTATGACCGCGGACTTCCCATGAGCCTGTTTGCCGGCACGACTTCTTTCCAACCCACAAACGAAGACACGGTCATGGCTCTGTACGACCAGACTCGACCGGCGTTGCTCATCTACCTCGCCGGCCTCGGACTTGCAGTTCCTGAGGCTGAGGATGCGATCCACGACGCATTCATCCGTCTTTACGAACATCTTCAAGCCAAAAACGCGAACGAGAACCTCCGTGGCTGGCTCTTTCGTGTTTGTCACAACCGTGCAATGGACCTGTTCCGAGAGGCGCGGCGAATTCAGCCCGATACAGAAGTAATCAGCGTATTCGATCTCCTGATCGACGCCTCGCTGTCTCCGGAAGAGCAGGCCATCCGGACTCAGGAGATTCAACAGGTCACCGTAGCGCTTGGAAAACTCACACCTCAACAGCGAGCCGCCGTTCTGCTCCGGGCGGAGGATCTGCGCTACCGGGAAATTGCAGAAGTGATGGGAGTGAGTATCAAGCGGGTCTCCGAACTAGTTCATCGAGCGTTAGCACTACTGGCGGGGAGTCTATGAAACTGCTGCTGAATTCGTTGAACCGCCATGTCTCAGATGAAATGTTGTCGCGCCTCATCTCTGGCGAGTTGTCTTCCTTCCGTGCGTACCGCATCAAGTCTCACCTTGAGGCCTGCTGGCATTGCCGTTCCCGCCGAGAAGCCTTAGATCGGGCGGCAATGCAGCTAACGGACTATCGCACACGCCTCACATTGAGTGTGCCGCCCGATTCAGGCCGACGGCAGCACCTACTCCAGACCCTACGTGCGCATCCCGCCCCGAGTACGGCTTCATTCGTATGGCGGGGAAGCATCACGCGCATGCGCTTGTGGATAGGACAACAGATGACCCCACTTCTGGCCAGCACAGCCATCGTATCGATAGCTGGCATTCTCCTCTTCTTTGTCTGGCATCGAGACAAGCAAGCCATCACTCCTTCTCAGTTTCTCGTTCGTGCTACGGCAGCAGAAGACGTGCCAACGCAGCGCACCGGCGTGATCTACCAGCGCGTCAGCATCGACGCTGCTCAAGCGCGAATCAGCCGCGACCTCTACCGCGATGCCAAAGGTCTTCGCCATAGGCGGCTGGAGCCTGTCAGCCAACCGGAACATCCGGTGAAACAGGCGTTATCGCAAGTGGGCGTTGATTGGGACAATCCGCTTTCGGCGACGTCGTATCGCGACTGGCACGATCAGCAACGCGTGCTTTCTGACGCCGTGCGACAAGACGACGACCGCCACCTCACCCTAGTGACCACACTAGAGAGCGGCCCTGTATCGCGTGAGTCCCTGACGGTACGCCTATCCGACTTTCATCCCGTACAGCGGACAATCGAAACCCGCGCGTCAGGAAACATTGAGATTGCCGAGTTGAGCTATGCCGTGCTGGATTGGAGTGCTGTCAACCAGGCACTGTTCGATCCCATCCACGGTGTGCAGTCCAGCCTCGCGGTTCATATACCTGTTCCGCTATCGGAGAACGAGATTGATGTCGCAGAGCTCTCCGCACGTCTTAGCCTCAACCGACTCCATGCGGATGAGGGAGAGCAGATTAGTGTCGTCCGCACGAAGCAAGGGGTTCAGGTTAAAGGTGTGGTCGAGACCAACGAGAGAAAGCGGGCGCTCCTCTCTCAGCTTGGCATGATCCCGCATGTGACGAGCAACATCCTGAGCTTCACAGAACTGGAGAGCGCACCTCTTCACGCCTCTACAGTCGCTCCCCTCAAAGTCGAGTCGCTGGATGCCAGCCCGTCTCCGCTCCAGACCTATCTCCAAGGTGTCCACCGGCTAGACGAGCTCAACAATAGCTCTCAGCAACTCCTGGACGCAGCCCTGAGCATTCATCAGAATGTTGCTCGCCTCGAAGAGGTGCGAACACGATTCGAGAACTCATCAGCCGATACCGAGTCTTCATATAAAACTCTGGTCACCAGCTATACCAACCGGCTCGACGCTGCCATCAACACCGAGGTTGCGGAACTCAATCGCCTCGGCTTCGTAGCCCCTCGCTCCGCCGAGCGAGGCAAGTCCGGGGCGCTCAAGTCCAGTGCCGAGCGTACCGAGTCTCTGTGCAGAGAGTTGATCTCGGGCAGCGCAATTTCGCCGCGGCCAGCACCGGAGATTGCCACTGAGCTCTACGAAATCTTATTGACCATCCGCAGTTCAACGCAGCTTGATTCGAACCAGAAGTAAATGCTTTGCCATTCTTATTTGATCGGAGAACCATCGTGCGCTCTCTTTGCCGTCTTGTTTTCTTTCTAGGTCTGACGTTTATCTCGATGAAGTGCTTTGCCCAAACGGCGGCGATCACCGGACAGATCCAGGATGCCTCTGGTGCCGTTATCCGTGGTGCCGAAATACGCATTGTGGAGCAATCTCAAGGAACCACCAGAACGCTCCATACCAACAATGCCGGAGCCTATAGCGCTCCGTTCCTGAATCCGGGTTCGTACCGCGTCTACGTGCAGGCACCGAGCTTCAGCACTGCGGCAAGCGGACCGTTGGTGCTCACGGTGGGGCAGACGCTCGTTTTCAACGTGACACTTCAGGTCGGAGGAGCGCAGCAGGAGGTATCGGTAGACGGGGGAAGCTCTCTTATAAATACAAGTGATGCTTCAGTGAGCACAGTCGTGGACCAGAAGTTCGTGAAGAACATGCCCTTGAATGGACGGAGCTTCCAAGATCTGATCTCGATGACCCCGGGCGTAATCACAGCAAGTCCTCAGTCGTCGCCCTCGGTCCAATCGCAAGGTGATTTCAGTGTCAATGGTCAACGAACTGAAGCAAACTATTACACTCTTGATGGCGTTTCAGCGAACACGGGCGCCGGTTTCCCAAATGGCACAGGACAAAGTGGCACCACCGGATCTGTTCCGGGCTCTACGGCATTGGGAACGACGCAAAGTCTCATCTCTGTAGATGCGCTACAGGAGTTCCGTGTGTCCAGTTCTTCCTACTCTGCGGAATATGGACGTAGCCCGGGCGGTCAGTTTTCATTCACCAGCCGCGCAGGGACAAACGCGGTTCACGGTACGGCGTTCGATTACCTTCGGAATGACGTTTTTGATGCGAACGACTGGTTCAATAATTTCAACGGTGTACGGAAGACCGCACTCCGCCAGAATGATTTCGGTGGCACGCTAGGCGGGCCGATCATTATTCCGAAGCTCTATTCAGGGAAGGATCGAAGCTTCTTCTTCTTCTCGTACGAAGGTCTACGACTACTTCAGCCCACTGCGGCGACTCTCCAGTACGTTCCTTCAGCCGCCGTCCGTAGTGCGGCTCCCGCTCCCCTTCAGCCAGTCTTTAATGCGTTCCCACTTCCTACTGGCAATGAACTGTTGACATCTACCGGAGTCCTCAGCGGACTCTCTCCCTTCGTGGCCGGATACTCGCTTCCCGGGTCTGTAGATTCGACCAGTATTCGACTCGACCAGCGCCTCACGAGTCGCCTTAACTCCTTTTTCCGGTACAGCGACACACCAACCTCGACCTCCAGCCGCACATTGTCAACACTGCTGCATCAGAGCCAGAACAGTGTGAGCTATACGCTTGGTGTCGACGGAATGCTCAATCATGGAATAACAAATAGCTTCCGATTGGGCTTTACCGACTCGACAGCAAAGCAGACTGGTGCGCTTGATAGCTTTGGTGGAGCGAACCCCGGGAATTTCCACGACCTCTTTGGTGTTCCAGGAGCCTACGCAACGTATCAGTATTATCCGTACCTCAACGTTACAGGAGTTGGTTCGGCTGCTCTGAATGTCTACAATGCATCGAACGGCCTGCGTCAGTGGAATATGACCGACACGGTTGCCCTGAGTACAGGGCATCACCAGGTTCGCATTGGTGTGGATTACCGGCATCTGACTTCTCCACTCAATCCAACAGCGATCGCTACCTACGCCTACTTTTATTCTCGCGCCGCAATGGTCGGCAATGCCGCTACGACGGCATACATCTATAAGCTAGCTCCGGCGACCCCAACGTTCAATGAGTTGTCGGTCTTCGCCCAGGATGAATGGAGAGTAGCGCCCACTGTGAGTATTTCGGCGGGCATCCGTTGGGAGTTCAACCCGCCTATGGGAGCTACCGACGGTCGCATCCCTTACACCGCTTATGGAAATCCCAAGCAACCATCGACGCTGACGCTTGCGCCTCCGGGTACACCTCTCTGGTCAACCTATTGGTACAACTTCGCGCCTCGGCTTGGGATTGCGTGGACTGCGCACCAGCAACAAGGTCATGAAACTGTGATTCGGGCAGGAGCCGGAGTCTTCTACGATACCGGGAACCAGACCGCAGCAACCGGTTATACCGGTGTTGGATACCGAGCGTTGGTCTCGAAGAGCAACGTCGCACTTCCATTCGATTCGTCCCTCTTCAACTTCTCTATTAACGCCACCGCACCTTACACTTCGGCAGTCGTATACGTCTTCCCGCATCATCTTCAAGCGCCATACACGCTGCAATGGAACATCGGACTAGATCAGGCTATGGGACGTGCCCAGACGATGACCCTCACATATGTCGGGGCATCAGGGAGGCGTCTCTTGCAGAGACAGCTCTCAAATGTCTCCTCCCTCAATCCCAACTTCGGATCTATTCTCTACTACCCCAACGGGGTGACCTCAAACTACAACGCACTCCAACTCAAATTCCAACGCTCCGTGACAAAAGGACTCCAGGCACTCGCTTCGTACACTTGGAGCCATTCGCTCGATTATGGATCTACGAATGCGTCTTACCCGTTGACGTATGGCAACTCCGATTTCGATGTTCGGAACAATTTCCAAGGTGGATTGAGCTGGGATATCCCTTCGAGTGTGAAGCATTCGACTCTGGCGTTCCTCTCCCAAGGATGGGGCATAGATGGTCGTTTGAATATACGGTCGGCATTCCCCATTACCCTCACGGGAAACCTCTTGGTGGATAGCACCGGCACCCAATATTACAGCGGCGTCAACTACAACCCTGCACATCCTATTTATCTCTACGGTTCGCAATACCCCGGCGGAAGGGCAATGAACGGTGGACCGAAGGTATCGCCAGCCACAGCCGCATTCACCCTCCCAACGGGAACCGCTGCCGGTAATGCGTCTCGCAACTTTGTGCGCGGTTTCGCAGCGAACCAGGTCAACGTTGCCGTCCGCCGGAATTTCGTGATCGCGGAACCTCTTTCGTTACAGTTCAGGGCGGAAGCGTTCAATATCCTCAACCACGCGAACTTCGGTTATATCGATCCGACATTGTCCGATGCACAATTCGGCCAGGCAACGAAGATGCTCAATGCGAGCCTCGGCTCCCAGAGTTCGCTCTATCAGCAGGGTGGTCCTCGTTCGATGCAGTTCACTCTGAAGCTGATCTTTTAGCGGGGAGCTCAAAATGACCTGCTATCTGAAATCTTTAATCCTTGTATGTAGTTTGCTATCAGTATCGGCTCTGCTTGCGGAGACAAACACCCAGAAAGAGACGTTTACGGTTCGCGATTCGATAGAGATGACGACCTTCAGCGACCCCTATGGAAGACTGGACGGTCCGCAAGCCAAACGCTCACCAGACGGCCGGTGGTTCGCCGTGGTCACAACGAAGGGCCTATTGGAGACCAACAAGCTGGAATCCAGTGTGTGGCTATTCTCCGCACAGCAAGCCGAACGATTCTTGCGCGCAGGTGGGGAGCGTCCAAATCTCCACCTGCTCTTTCGGAGGACGGGTACACCAAAGGCGCTTCAGACATCCTCGTATGGAGCACTCATCTCTAACCTTGATTGGGCTGACAATTCGCTTGCCTTGTTTGTCTCCGTCGAACGTTCGGATGGCATACGGCACGTCCTCGACATTTCCGTTTCCACCGGACGTGTCGTGGACGTTCTGCCAGACGCAAGGGGCAGCGTTATGGCTGCCGTCGAGCGTGGTAACACCAGAGCCTTGATTGAGCAACAAGTTGTTGCCCTTCAAAAGGAGCCTTCCACGTCGTCGGGAAACGAAACCGTTCTAACGGACCAGACGCTCCTCCACAGCGTATTTCCGGAACTGTATCCGGATTCGGTATCTGTTGAGTTTCCATGGAAGCTGCGTGTTATCCGAAATGGTAAAGCCGTTCTTTATCCGCGGCCCAGCGATACCTTTTATCCAGTTGGAGCTGTGAGGCGTTTCCGGCCAGCTATTTCGGCAGATGGGCGCTACATCGTCACTGCGGAACCAGTCCCGGAATTGCAGCCGTCGTGGAGCGCTTATCGATCCGTGATCGATGCAGTTCGGCTCTCTCCGTCTTCGTATAACGACAATCGAGACGGAAAAAGCTACACATGGCCTTGGAGGTACGCTTTAATCGATACGCATACTGGCGAGAGCCGCCCCTTACTAGCTACCCCAACCGGATATGCGACTGGCTTCGTCGACACGACACAAGCCGTCTGGTCACCAGACGGCGCAAAAATCGCACTAACGAATACCTACCTGCCGCTGGATAGCTCTTCCCGCGATGAGACGAACAGCGTGAAACCCTGTGCCATCGCACTCTACAGGCTGGCAAATAGGGCGATTGAGTGCGTCACTGAAGTAGCCTTTCCAGAGAGACCTGAACATCTGGTGTCGGTACGTTTTGTAGGAGCCTCAGGTGAACTAGTCGCAAAGTGGTCCAAACAAGGAGTGACGCACGAAGTTCAATACGTCAACGGCAATCATGAATGGAAGGGTACGGAGAAGTCTTCCGAGTCGCCCTCTCTAAACCTGACGGTACGCCAGGACATCGCGGTTCCTCCTACGCTATGGGCGGAACAGGGAGAACAGAAGCAGATGCTCTGGAATCCGAATCCCCAGTTGAGTGGACGCCTCCTCGCAAGAGGCAGCTTGCTCACTTGGACGGATTCCAGTAATTACGTATGGCATGCGGCACTGCTGCTTCCCCCTACGCCGATGCCTGTGGGTGGATACCCGCTTGTCATTCAGACCCACGGTCTCACCAATCCCCACGAGTTTTTAGCGGATGGAGCCTACACGACAGGATTCGCCGCAATGCCTTTAGCTTGTTCAGGCATTGCTGTTTTGCAAATGGAAGACCGTACGGATCGACATGTGCGTCCTGCCATGGAGGAAGCAGACGATGCAGCTCGGGGCTATGAAACCGCCATCTCAACCCTTTACCAAAAAGGTCTCATCGATAAAAGTCGAGTGGGGATCATAGGATTTAGTCGAACTCATTGGTATGTCGAAAAGGCGCTTGAGCGTTCACCGCACTTGTACAAAGCGGCCACCCTCATCGACGGGATTGATCAAAGCTATGTGACAGCTATACTCTTCGGCCCCAGCATGGTTATCAACAGCCGGGATCACGAAGCTGCGAATGGTGCGCCACCCTGGGCCGGCGGATTGAGCATGTGGTTACAGCGGGCAGCGGGATTTAACCTAGACAAGCTGACCACTCCACTTCGTCTAGAAGCAATCGGAAAGGCCTCGGTACTAGGAGAATGGGAGACCTATGCGGTCCTGCATCAGCTACACCGTGCGGTCGATTTCGTCGAGATCCCGGATGGTCAACATATCCTTCACAAGCCGTTGGAGAGGTACTGGTCACAGCAGGGAGATGTCGACTGGTTTAGATTCTGGTTGCAAGGCTATGAACGAAATGATGCAGAGCACAAATCGCAGTACGCGCGCTGGAAAGATCTACAACGGCCATCCAAGTAGCGAGACGATAGGTCAATGCTGGTCTCGGACCAAGCCTGTAGTACAGGACTTGCATCCGATGGGAGATGGCCGTTCCTTAAGCAGGAATGCTCCCGCAGCCAAAGCCACTCCGATGCCCAGCAGGAGGAGACAGACCGAAATCTTGCGATACTTTGGCGTGCAGACATGCTTAGCTATCGCGAAGTTCTGATTGAGCAGGTGCTCGTTCAATGTATGCGCGGATTGAGAATCGAACGAGGTACGAAAAGTAGTAGCGTCTTTGAAGGCGATGATGTTCCGCCAGAAGATGAACCCCTGATCGCCCGCAGAGCGCAACCTCGGGTAGACCGTGCTGATCGCGAGCCCAATGACAGTTGCAAGGACAATCCCAGCTCCAGCCGTCAACCAGGAGATTGTTGTCCAAGATCGGTAGCTAGCGGCAAACAAGGGCAAAAACAGCCCGCCGCCGTACAGCGCGCCGAGCACGCCACCCGCCAAGGTTCCGGCAAACGCGGCTTTCGTATCGGCAAATCGCGCATACTCTCCTAGATAGTCGTGAACATGCCAGAGGAATGCCTGTTTGGCTGCGTCGTCCAATGTTGGGGGAGAGGGCGGAGCGGCGCCTTGCAGCACACTCATGGGCGCAGCCTCTCGCATCCCTTCACCGGAGGCTGGCTGCTTGGGCACTAGCGGTTGGGTTGGCGGCGATAGCGGAGTCTTGGAGATCGGCGGTTCGGATTCAGGCATGGGCATTAGGCAATCGGCGCTTTTAAGCGGTGGTTGAGTTCCCAGGCTAGATATGGAACCTGAGTCTGGATGTATACGAAGCCGGAGGGCTCGTCACACTGTCGGCACGTGGTTCCCCAATTGTTGGGAAGGTTCCGTTTGACCTCGTCTCCAATACAAATGCCGCCGTTCGGAATCCGAAGCATCAACTTGTTTGCGATATTAGCGCTGGTTCCGATGGCGACTAGGCTACTTTTCTCTCCGTGAATTCCTACTCGCGCAATCGTCACTGGTCCGTAGTCGATACCGATACGGAACTTGATCGGAGCGATGCCGTTGTTGCTGAACCAGGGCGAGAGATAGACATCGTTGATGTAGTGCATCACCAAGGCCGCTTCCGCAGCGGGCTTGATGCGTTCCGAGACCGTGCCTCCGGTCTCTCCGAAGTACGCCATGAATCCGTCACCGGTGTTCTTTTCATAGGTTCCACCGAAATCGTGCACGATGCTGAGCATCTCCGCCATGAACATGTTCATGGTCTTGAGAACCGCTTTCTGCTCATCGCCCGTCCAGTTCGGCCTGCTCGAAAACCCGCAGATGTCGAGGAAGAGGATCGCGAGATTAAACTGTCTCCCGCTGCCAATCGTGACGTCGTCCCGATCCGGCATTACCCTGCCTTCTACCACACCATCAATACGATCTTGAAGGACACCGATGCGGCGATTGCACCGGGCCACGACACCATCGAGGTAACGCTGTGTGAACTTACTCGGGGAACCGGGGATGGTCCCGCCGAGAAGGGCAGCTATCGCGGAATAGTCGAACGAGGACATAGAGCAGATCGCACCTTTAACCATCAAGGATAGTTCCGCTCGATGCCGTCGCTCAACTTGTTTCTGCGCACTAAATGGACGCCTACCTTTGGTGGGAGGATGCCTCCTCCCAGCTTCAGACGCCGTTGCGTCTTCCGCGCCCCACCTCTGCGGGCCGTTCCCGCCCGCAACGCCCAACCCTGTGAATCCGGTGCGCTGAAGCGCACCACTAATGCAGACAAGCCTTCCTAAGGATGGCTCTGCCCCCTCGCGCCCGCAAGGAGTCTCCCCAGGCTTCCGCGCTCCGCTTGTGCAGCCCTTCGCTCTTTCCGCTCCAGCTTTGCTTCCGCTCCAAGAGTGGGTGATCCCCCTCTCCTTGCACTTGCTACCCCCCGCCTTCGCCAGGAGGCGTTCGGCATGTACATGCCGCGTTCAACGCGGACGTGCAACAGCAAAAGCCGACAAGGAGAAGCCACCATGAGCAGCACAGCCACCACCAGCAACGTCGCCACCATCGACAGCAAGAAGCCTTCCACCAAACAGGAACTCATCGCCGCCAACATCAAGCTGCTGATTGAGCAGTTGGAGGCAGGACACTCCGAAGCCCTCACCAACTACCTCACCGCCATGAGCCGCTTCCATTCGTATTCCTTCGGGAACGTCTTGGAGATTGCCCGGCAGATGCCCACCGCAACCAGAGTAGCCGGGTTCTGGACATGGAAGAATCTTGGCCGCAATGTGAAGGCCGGACAGAAAGGCATCCGCATCCTTGCCCCCATCGTCGGCGTTCGCCGCAAGAAGGACGAGGAAGCGCAAAAAGACATTACCAAGCAGAACGAGCGCGTGTTGCTTGGCTTCCGCAATGCCTACGTCTTCGATGTGTCCCAGACCGACGGCGTAGACCTGCCGGAGATGCGCGAGGTCTCCGGCGACCCCGGCGAGAACTTGGAGCGGCTGGCCGACTTTCTCAAGAGCAAGGGCATCGCGCTTTCCTATAACCCGAACATCGCGCCAGCCCTCGGCATGAGCTATGGCGGACGCATCGCGCTCTTGCCCGGACAGTCGAAAGCGGAAGAGTTTTCGACGCTGGTACACGAGACGGCGCATGAACTCCTGCACAAGGCAGAACGCCGTACGGCAACCACCAAGACCGTACGCGAGACAGAGGCCGAAGCCGTGGCCTTTGTGGTCGGTAAGGCTGTTGGTCTGGTGACGGGTTCCGCGTCCGCCGATTACATCCAGCTTTACCACGGCAACGCCTCATTGCTGGCCGAGAGCTTGGAAGTCATCCAGCAGACCGCCAGCGTCATCCTTGCTGCCTTGGAACCGCACATCGCGGAAGAAGCCGCCACCGACGAACTCGCGGAGGTAGCGGCATGAAGACCGTACTCGACATCCTTCGCAAAGCAGGAGGCTGGCGGCCCAGCCTCTACCTCAAGATCGAGAACCCGCCTTATATGGAACTCGTCATCGAGGCCGTGGATGAGTCCGGCCCGTGCGGTCTGCCCGCGCTGTCCGTTGCTCACTACGGCATCCAGAATGGCGATGCCATGCGTGACCCGCAGATGTGCTTCGAGCTTGGTCTCGCCGGTGGCGCACACCTGAACGCGTTTTATTGGAGGAACGATTACGCAGGTGTCGAGCAGTGGAGCCGCTTCATTCAGGAAGGCAATTACTGCTATCACACGCAGCTTCACCAGCAACACGAGCAGTTCGCCAAGCTGTGGGACAACAACCTGCGTGCGCAGGGCTTCTCCGAAGTCTTCACGGACAAGTGCATCCTCGGCTAGTCCGCTCCGTTGGAGCGGAACCATGCCCGACGTGTGCCGCTCCGTGACCATCCCTTGCAACCGCTCGAAAGGAGCACATCATCATGGAAACCCAAGTCATCCAAGCCACCGAATATCGCAATGTCTCGCTGTCTCTCTTGAATGAGTCCAAGACCAACCCGCGCCGCACCTTCGAGGAGACCGCCTTGAAGGAGTTGGCCGACTCCATCCGCACCCAGGGCGTTCTGTCTCCGTTGCTGGTGCGACCCATCACCGAGAACGGCTTCGAGATCATCGCAGGAGCGAGGCGTTACCGCGCCGCGCAGATGGCGGAAACCCCGACCGTGCCTGTCCGCATCGTCAACCTCTCCGATGCCGAGGCATTGGAGGCGCAATTGGTTGAGAATCTTGTGAGAAGCGAAATCCATCCGATGGAGGAAGCGCAGGGATTCCGTGCGTTGCTCGACTTGGAGGAACCCAAGTACAGCATCGAGCAGATCGGAGCGCGTGTCGGGAAAAGCCCTGCGTTCGTTGCGCAAAGGCTCAAGCTGACCGACCTCATCCCGTCCGCTGTCGATGCCTTCTATGCCGATGAGATTGGCGTGGGACACGCTCTGTTACTGGCGAAGCTGCCAGCCGACCAACAGGAGGAAGCGCTCAAGGCGTGTTTCAAGGAGGTCTATAACGGAGCCTCAAAACCTGCTCGTATTCTTCTGCCTGTCCGCAACCTGCAATTCTGGATTGACAGCAATATCCTGCTTGTCTTGAAGGATGCACCGTTCAATAAGCGTGACGCGCAGCTTGTTCCTTCTGCTGGCAGTTGTGCCGATTGCCCCAAGCGGACGGGGCATAACAAATTGCTGTTCGGGGATGACCTTGGCAGGCAGGGCGACCGCTGCACCGACCCTAACTGCTATCAGGCCAAAGTCTCTGCGCATGTAGCAAAGACCATTGCTGCGAGACCGGAGTTGGTGCAGATCAGCTCGGCCTACGGTGGGCAGAAGGAAGGTAGCCCTGTCCTGCCACGCAATAAGTACACCGCCATTCGGGATGACAAGCCGAAGTCTACCGACGAAGCCAAGCGCCCGGAGTTCAAGGTGTGCAAGTTCACCACCGAAGCCATCATCACCGAAGGCTCTGATATTGGCACTCTCCACAAGGTTTGCGCCAATCCGTCCTGCCCGGTGCATCATCCAAAGCAGAAGGCCGACCGCGACGATCAACGCTGGAAGGCCGAGCAGGAGAAGCAGCGGAAAGAGCAGGCCATCGCGAACATCACTGGCCTCCGTGTCTTGTCTGCGATTGGTGCAGCCGTTCCGGTGCGCTTGCTCAAGCGTGACCTGCTGTTTGTTATCGAGCGGTTGGTGTCGGTGCTTGATGAGGGGCGCATCGAGACGCTGACACGGCAACACGGTATCCGCCAGAAGCGCGACGATGGCGGCTTGCAGAAGACCCTGAGTGTTTTCCTTCGTCGTGCCGATGAGGGAACCCTCTCGCGGTTGCTGGTGGAGACCTGCATTTTGTTGGCGGCCTCGCGCGGCAATCCAAGCTCCGTTCTCAAGGAAGCCGCCATCGCCTACAAGGTGGACACCGATGGCATCGCATCGAAGGTACGGCAGGAATTTGCGGCCAAGGATAAAGCGAAGAAGGCACCGCAGCCAGCAGCCAAGACCGCCAAGAAAGCGGCCTAGACGATTCCATTCCTTTGAGGGCGGCGAACCTGCCGCCCTTCCTCTTGCGCCGATAGCGGCGGCAGGGGGAACACATGCTGTTTTCCCCCTGCACCCTCATTCGCTTGACTCCGGCCCCGCTCGCCGGCTGCGCGCCAAGGAGTCAAGTTCCTCCTCCTTGGAATCTTCCCCTTTATGGTGTGAGAGGCCCTAAATTAGAGGGTTCTAATGCCACACTCCATTTCAAAATGAGAGCGATAGATGAGCCGCAAACGTGCGGTTGGCGGCACTGGTCGCGAGAAAATTGTTCGATGTTGCGATTGACTTGCCAAAGAACGGTGAACTGAGAACGCCTACGGGCGGTGCGGGACTGACGGTATTCGTAATATTTTGCCCTTCCACAGAAAGGTTCAAATCGTAGCGAGGGTCTCTGCGCAAGTTGGATTTGCCATCGCCGCCACTCGGGAGCCTGCGTGAGCCAAATTTCCATGTCTTGCTGGCCTGCATCTGCACTGACACAAACGGCCCCGCTGAGTGTCCTAGATTGATCGGGACAATCCTTTCTCCCGGTTGCGGCTTTAGATTGAGATCGCCATAGCTCGTATGGACGACATTGGCCGGGTCCGACGAAGCACTCGCATAGGATGGACGATCATTGAAGATGGAATCTCCGTTATTGTCCGCTCCGGTGGTGATGTTGAAAGGTTCTCCGGCCCTAGCATTGAGAAAGCAAGCCATCCGGATACCCCATTTCAGCGTATCGCTCAGTGATACAGAGGCAGAATAGCGACGATCCGATGGACTCCGTCCGTAGTCTTGATGAATGTCGTAGCTGTTCGACGCGAAGTAGGTTGGTCCGAACGTGTCGGCGGTCTGCCGTTTGAAGTTGAAGTGACCACTCATTGTGAGACTCTTTGTTATTTTGATACGCGGGTCGATGTAGAACCAGTTACCGAGACCTTCTGCTCCGGAAACGAATTCATAGATGTTGCCCGCAGCGTTTCCGAAAGGTCGCGTCCCATCAACTCGCGGTGCATTCGCGTTGATGGAGACCCATTGGTGCTTTTGAACTTTGTTGAGAAACGTGAATGCTAGGGAGCCCCGCTTCCCAAGACTTATCTCCGCGCTCGCGCTCGAATCGATCTCATATTCCGAGCGCAAGTCAGGTGAAATACGGTACGTCGTTAGCGTCCATGATGCTGAAGGTGACGGGACCGTAGTGCTGAAAAATTGTGGGTCGTCTACTGTATATGTTTGTTGCAGAGCCGGGTTGCCTTGCCGCGTGGTCGTTACGAGGTTCCCGATAGAGAAACGGTCATAGTAGATTCCCGAACCAGCACGAAGCACGAGGAGAGACTGTCGTTGCTTGCTTCGGAAGGGTGCCCAGGCAATGCCAAAATGGGGCGAGGGGTCGGAATGATCCGGTATCCCGGATTGCGTCTCGAATCTGACTCCTACATCGAGCGTGAGGTTCTTTTGGAGTTGCCATTCGTCCTGGTCTGCCCGGCGTTTTTTGTACCAGTCTGAGTGATAGAGACTGAGTACAAGGAGCTTGATATGCCGAGGGGCAAGAAGCATAGTGCGGAGCAGGTAGTGAACCTGCTGCGTCAGATTGAAGTGGCGGTTGCGAACGGGAAGACGACGGTTCAGGCGTGCAAGGACGCGNAAGCTGAAGCGGTTGGTGGCGAACCTGAGCCTGGATAATCTTGTGTTGAAGGACTTCGCCTCGGGAAACTTCTAAGCCCGGAGCGTCGGCGTCAGGCTGCGGAGCATGCGCAACAGCGGCATGGCCTAACTGAGCGACGAGCGTGCCGTCTGGCGAAGCAGCCACGCGGCACGCAGCGTTATCGGCCGACGCAACGGGCGAATGAAGACAAGCTGACGCAGGCGATCATCACCCTGGCGGGCCAGTATAGCCGGTATGGCTATCGACGGATCACGGCGCTGCTGGTGCGAGCGGGCTGGAAGGTCGGCAAGGATCGTGTCGAGCGTATCTGGCGACGTGAAGGTCTGAAGGTGCCGCAGAAGCAGAAGCCGCGTGGTCGTCTGTGGTTCAACGACGGCTCGTGTGTGAGGCTGCGGCCCACGCATGCCAACCATGTGTGGAGCTATGACTTCGTGAGCGTGCGCACGCATGACGGCCGCATGGCGCGTGCGTTGAATCTGATCGACGAGCACACGCGCGAGGCGCTGCTGGTGCGCGTGGAACGCAGATGGTCGTCCGCGCTGGTCATCGCCGCGCTGGCCGATGTGATGGTCATAAAGGGCGTGCCTGAGCATCTGCGTTCCGACAATGGCCCTGAGTTCGTCGCGCACGATCTTCGCAAATGGCTCGCGGACACGGGAGCAAAGACAGCCTACATCGAGCCCGGCTCACCGTGGGAGAACGGCTACTGCGAGAGCTTCAACTCGAAGATGCGTGATGAGTTCCTGAACGGAGAGATCTTCTACTCGATCAAGGAACTGCGCGTACTTGCCGAACGCTGGCGCAAGCACTACAACACCGCCAGACCACACTCCTCGCTGGACTACAGACCGCCAGCGCCAGAGGCTTGGCTGGCATCAGCCTCTCGGCAGGCGGAGGAGCCGTGCGCTTCGCTCACGCCTCCTCCACCTGCCGCATCCTGCATCGATCCGAACTCGGAGATCACTGCGCTACACTAACAATCCAACTGGTACAAAATATCGGTCAGACCAGTCCTCCGCCCACGCTGCAAAATCCCCTGTGGTAGCTACAAACGCGGAATTGCCGAGAGTCACTTGGAACTGCGATGCGCTGGGTGTTCCGAGCACCGACGCTTGATAGGCCGTTAGGCTGTTGAACGTATAAGTGCCGTTGAAGCCTGTCGTGGAGAGATTTGCGTCTCGATAAAAACGGTAGCGTATACCAAAGCGCAGGAGATGGGCTTTGTGCTGGTACGCTACATTCTCCTGGAATTCGAGTTGATCTTGATGATCGTTCAAAGCCTGCAGAGGGCTTCCTCCTGCGGTGACGGTCCCGGAGACTTGAACGGTTGGGGCACTGCTTAGAGGATTTTGAACGGTTCGCGCCCGAATCCACTGAAATCCTGAATCAGCTTCGAGATTCGCTCCGATGAATTGCGTATCGCGTAGCTGCCATGTCTGTGTTGTGAGAACAGAATTGCTCGCACCGCTCGGAAGGACCGACTGAGTAAGGCCACCATTCTCTTGGCTTACACGGTCGAGTTCGTATCGGGCCGTAAACGTGTTGCTATCCGTCCACTGCCGGTCCAGCCTGGCGCTGTACTGTTCCGTCTTCGTGGGATCGGGCACAGCTTCCGAGATGCTGTAGATGCTCCCTGTATTGTCCACCGACTGCGCATTGATGACCGCGTTGTTCTGTTGATCGTAGTAATCGCCACTGACGAAAAACGATGTCTTCTTACCAAGTGGACCGCTGAGATGACCAACAGTATGCAAACGGTAATAGCTCGGCTCAGCCTGTCGAAGAAATGGGTTCCTCGAGTTGAATGCCGATGGGTTACCGTACAGATCAAAGCCACCATGGAGAGAGCCGGTACCCGGCCTCGTTAAGATCTCAATTCTTCCGAGACCCATCGCATCAAAAGCAGCCGAGAATGGATTCTGGTTGATCTTGACCTCGCGTATCGCGCTCTTCGGTGGAAACTTTCCGGTGGAGAAACCATCCACATAGACCTGCGGGAGATGGGAGCCGTCGTCTCCCGCGAGGGCGAGAAGTTGCTGTTGAAAGGTGGCATCGTCATCGGAGAGCGTAGCCAGCTCATCGCCCTTCAGGTCGATTCCATTCTTGTTTGCGTCTTCTGATGTACTCAGTTCAACCGAGGCGGCATTCACCTGAACACTTGCTTCCGCTGCAAGAATGACGAGTTGCGCCCTGAGAGTGAGTGCCTTCCGTCCCACACGAATCTGCGTGACGTACGGAGCAAATCCATCGGCGGATACCTTGAAAGCGTAGGTTCCTTCAGGGAGTTCCGTCGTAAAGCGGCCAACTGCATCAGCCTTGATCCTTTGCACCAGCAAGCCGTTGCTTGAGCTTGCTTCGATGTCGGCGTTGGGAACTAATGCCCCAGACGGGTCCGTGACATCGCCCGACACACGAGTTCGATCCTGCGGCTTGACGGAAGGAGCCTGTTGAGGCTCATCCGTCGGGCTCGCAACGACCGTGCAAGGAAGGAGCGTCCCGCATAAGAGCACAGAGATGAGTCGAAGGTTTGGGATCAGCTTCATGGAGAGGTGCCTTTCTGGGAGGTTGTTCAATCTTGTGGCGCTAGTTGCAGCCCGTTTTTGAGCCGAGTTGGGGTATATAGGCCGGAATGCTTTGTCTCCGGGCCGCCAGAGTTTTGTGGTTTTGAAGAAGCGTCAGCCCCTATTGCGGGCCGGGAGTCATTCGCGTCGTAGTAGCTTGCCAGCGTTAGCAAACAACACGCGGCGGGCTGGCAGAACGGAAGCCAGCGTTCCGAGCAGGAGCATCGCCAGCAACGTTGCGCTTATGACCACGGGATCATTGGGCCGTGTTTCGTAAGCAAGCCATCCCCATAATGGTCCTGTGAAAACCCCAAGCAGCATCCCGGACAGAGTGCCCACGATAAGTACTGCAAAGGTTCGACCCAAGGCCGCTTGAAGAAGAGCGGGACGTTGCGCACCGAGCGCAACGAAGATGCCGAACTCTTTCATGCGGCGGCTGAGACTGTAAGTCGCCGTCCCGAAGACGCCGGTTACTGCTAACATTCCGGCGAGGAGAGCTAGGGTACCCAAAGTCAGCATCGCTACATGGACGCGGAAGGTTTCCCCTTGGAGCACACTGCCCCAGGTGCGCGCTTCAATAGGAATATCCGTGTTGCCGGTGTTGAGAGAATGGGATAGCTGGCTCGCGAGGTCGCGAGGCATTAGGGCGGTCCGGGCCACATACTCCATCTCTTCTGTAGAAACAGGACTCATCAGCAGGTACAACACCGGTTGTTGGCTTTCTTCCAAATCGTGATATTTACCGGTTTCCGTTACTCCAAGGACGCGAATCTGTCGGCCCTCATAGATAAATTCCTGACCAAGAGCATTTTTTGACGGCCACATCTTTGTCGCAAATACTTCGTTGACGACTGCGGCACCTTGCTCACTCGAATCGTTTCCGCTGGGGCTATCAAGACCCGCTATGATCCGGGTGCGTGCGACGCGCAGGTATGTTGGCGATACCGAAAAGACGTATGCACGGAAAGCGGCCTCGTCTGCGTGGAGGTGCAACGAACCAGACGGGAAGACTGGGCTCCCATGCAAGCCACCCGTCATGGGCAAGCGGCTGATGGCCCCTACTTCCGCCACACCGGGAAGTCGAGAGAGAGCATCGAGAATGGTCTGCGCCGTGTTTTTCCCTGATTGAACACGGCTCAAATCGACATGCACGATGACAGCGCCATGAGGATCGAATCCAAGCGGTGCATTGAGCGCGCGGAATGTTCCACGCAAGGCAACAAAGCCCGCCATGATAAGGAATGAACAGATCGTGACCTGAATACACAAGAAGAGATCACTGGAAAGAAGTTGTCTCAGCCTGCGCGGGCGGCGCGGAACACCCGTCATCATCTTCCAGGGGCTTCTGCGCGTTGCTCGCCATGCAGGGACTAGGCCGAAGAGCAACGCACTGACCAAGGTAAGAGCAACACCGACTCCATAGATTCGGGGCTCTAAATGAATGGCGAGGTGGCCAAGCGGAAGATCCAAACGATTAAGAAAAGAAAGCAGAAAAACCCCGGCGAGTAGTCCCAGGCCGCCTCCTATGATGGCGATCAACAGGGATTCGAGCGTCAGTTGTCGGATCAGTCGCGCTCTGCCTGTTCCCAGTGCAACTCGGATGGCAAGCTCTCTCCTGCGGTCCGCTAAACGAACTTCCGACAGGCTGGCCAGGTTCGCGCAGATTGCACCAAGCATCAATAGGACTAGAGTTCCTAGAGCGAAGAGAAAACCTCGAATGGACTTGCCCTCGTCTCCCGCTAACCCCGGATGAATCAAACGGAACGAGGCAGCGGAATCAGTCAAAGGATATTCTCGTGAGAGTTCTATGGCGATCACCGATAGTTCTCTCGATCCTTGTTCAGGGCTCACGCCGGGTTTCAATCGTCCAAGGACGGTTACTGCGTGCTCTGTCCTGCTATGAAGGTAAGCGCTCTCGCTTCCTACTTGTAGTTCGTTGGACAACCTTATCCAATAGTCAGGCCAAACAAGCCGCTCAGTCCCGTGAAACCCTGGCGGCGCGATGCCGATAACGGAGTAGGGTTTGCCGTCTACGGTGATGACGGAGCCGACGACATCAGGTTTCCCGTGAAATTGCCGTTGCCAAAAAGCATCGCTCAAGACGAGCGAGGGGGCTGAGCCCGCTGTGCTGGATGGATCTTCATGAAAGAGGTGTCCCTGTGCCGGTGACACTCCGAGCACGTCGAAGTAGTTGCCGGTCACTTCGTATCCATAGACTTTGATCTGGCCGGCGCCAAGCTTCAATTCTCCACTTGAATAGCCGTTATATGCAGCAAGATCGACGAACGAAGATGCCCGATGGCGAAAGTCCAAAAACGCGGGATACGAAGTTGTGAGGAGATGGCCGCGAACTACTGCCTTAGGACGAAGTTGGTAGAGATTTCCGGGATCACTGACGTCAAGGGGATGGAGTATGGCGGCGTTGATGATCCCGAATACTAGAACGTTCGCTGCAATCCCCAAGGCTACCGTAAGCAGGGCGACTACACAGAACGTCGGCGACATAAGCAAAACACGGACTGCATAGCGGACATCAAGAAGCAGATTTTCGAGCGCTGGAATGCTTTCTTCATCGCGGTACTCTTCGCGTATCACGTTCATCCCGCCGAAACGAATGGCGGCCTGGCGCCGTGCTTCCTTCGGCGTCATGCCCGCATGGAGATTCTCCTCCGTAAGGATGTCCAAGTGCCATGTTGCTTCTTCGCGGAGACGGTCGTCTGAGCGCCTCCGAAGCACGAAGTTGGACAATCTGCGAATGAACCTGCGAAACGTCTTCATCCCAGGTCTTCTGCCTTCACTTTGAAGAAGTGAGAAATGATATCCGCGGTCTGTTCCCAATCTTTTTTCTCAGTTTCGAGGAGCTTCTGGCCCGTACGAGTCAGTTTGTAAAAGCGCGCTCGGCGATTGTTTTCTGACGGTCCCCACTCGGACGCAATCGCACCCTCGTTTTCAAGCCGGAGAAGGACGGGATAAAGAGTCCCTTGGTTTACGGAGAGCCTGTCCCCACTAATCTGCTCGATCCGACGAGCGATTCCGTAGCCATGCAAGGGGCCAAGAAGCTCAAGCGTCTTGAGTAGCATCAGGGCGACAGTACCTTGTTGCACATCTTTCTTCTGTTTCACAAATTCCTCCCGGTTATAGCTCGCATCCGCATATATGCTGCCCGTTCCTCCAAGTCGATTCCGAACCTTGCTTCCGTGGCAGTCCCGACAATCCGCTGTATCAAGGATAGGTCGCTAGGTTCGTTCTCTGTTGTCTCTCCTTCATCCTCTACCCCTTCGTTTTCTCGCCCGAGATTGAACTGCTTCTGTTTAGGGTTCATCATCTGGCTCGTGTTCACGAGCCAGATGATGACGCCGAGATCACGTGGAGGCCGATTAGCCATGTCTCCACTAATCTCGGCCAATCGCTCGCGGCGTCCGCTGTCCTTCGCAATCCGAAGGCATGGCCTCCATGAGCGTAGGAGTGGAGCTCAGCCGGAACGCCATGTGCTTTGAGCGCAGCGTAGTAGGTCAAAGCGTTCCAAACGCTGTCCACTGGATCATCCTCGTTCTGTAGTAGGAATGTCGGCGGTGTCTCTCGCGTGATCCTCACTGCGATGTCCGGGTTGAGAGCCCACGTCCCCGGATGGGTGGCTAGATGGCCCGGATAGAGGGCAATGGCAAAATCGGGTCGGCAACTTGCTGTATCCGCCGAATCTACAGTCTTGTAGAGCCGCTGAGAATAGTGAACACTCGTTGCGGCCACAAGATGGCCACCTGCTGAAAAGCCGAGGACACCGATTTTGTGTGGGTCCAGACGCCAATCCTTTGCATGAAATCGAACGAGACTGATGGCGCGCTGCGCGTCTTCAAGGGCCATTGCTGACTGCGGATATGCGCCCCAGTCCGGAGCCGAGCGAGGTGCTGGAACACGGTATTTCAGCAAGACGCAGGTGATGCCTTTAGCAACCAGCCAATCACATATTTCCGTACCTTCCAGATCAATCGCCAAAATTTTGTATCCACCTCCAGGAAACACGAGGATCGCTGCGCCGGAGTTGTTCTTCTGAGGTTGATAGACGGTCAGCGTGGGGCGCGAAACGTGCTCCACCGCAACCCATGGACGGCCCGCAACGAGCGAGTCTTTTCCCGTTGTTTGAACTGTTTCCGGACCGTCGCTCGACCGAGCATCCGGTGGGAGGCTGGGCCAGAGGGCTATCTGATCATGTCCTGGGCCCGGATTCCAAGGGGCTTGGCACAACGCACTTGCAATCCCAAGGAAGGACATCGCCACGAAAAGAAGTACGCAGAAGCGCCCGCTATGGGCTGTGACAGCCCTCCGGAGAAGGAGTAGGCACATCTCGGGCCAACGTGTCCGAGTGTGCAAATTGAGGATTCTTGTCTGCGTCCATGCGCTCGTCATGTGAATCGAGGTCCTGTAGGTATCCAAAAGGACTATGACATGAGTCCTTTTGGAAAACAACAGGAAAATCCTGTAAGCTGCTTGTGTGGGTATCAAGCGAGTGAACAGCCGCGAAGCATCTTGCCTAGATGGGAACGAACGCTCCTGTGTCGAAGACGCCTTGGCCATTCACATGAGAGTGGAAGGCGTAACGAAGATCTTCCACTCCGACAAAGTGGAAACGCACGCCCTTTCCTTGGTTAACCTCTCGATTGCCAGAGGCGAGTATGTATCCTTATGCGGGCCTTCCGGCTCTGGAAAGTCCACGTTGCTTGCCATCCTCGGACTCCTTGACTCTCCGACTTCCGGCACCTACATCTTTGATGGACGGGATACTTCCGAATTTTCATATTCGCAGCTTGCGGATATTCGAAACCGGCAGATCGGATTCGTTTTCCAGAGCTTCAATCTGATTGACCAAATGACCGTTAGCGAGAACATCGCTTTGCCCCTCTCCTACCGGCGAGGGATGGGCACCAATGAACGGATGGATCGGGTTTACGAGTCCCTTAGACGCGTCGGAATGAACCATCGCTCAAACCACTATCCGGGACAGCTTTCGGGTGGAGAGCAGCAGCGTGTGGCCGTGGCGCGAGCACTGGCGGGATCGCCTTCCGTCTTGCTGGCGGACGAACCAACGGGAAACCTTGATTCCGAGAACGGCGATGCCGTGATGCAACTTCTGAATGAAGCCCATCAAGAAGGGATGACAGTTTGCATCGTGACCCACGACGCTCGTTTTACCGAATACGCCGAAAGACAAGTGCGCCTCTTTGACGGAAGGATTCAATACTCCGCCATGTCAGCGTAGTACGTAACGCGGTACTCATTTCCGGCGCTCTAGAGCAAATCATTGGATCACCCTTCAAAAAGACGATGGGGCTCCGTTGTTCTCAAGAGGTACAAAATGACTACGTCGCATTTGAATCGCCTCGAAGAAAACGATAGAGAACGGTGGGAATACATCCATAGGTGTCCCCAATGCGATCGTGCGGTCAAAGGCGATGACATCTCGCATTTGGCAATCGCTACGGGGGTTCTCACGTGTCCAAATTGTGATTTTTCAGGGCCGATCAACGTCGTGATTGTCGGTGAGGGATGAGTCAGTAAGACGGAGCAGTTCGCGAAGCTGCGGGGCAACAACTTGCGTGTGCAGGGCCCGTGCAGTACAGGAAACAGAATCAGGGAGATCAAGCAGCGGCGTAACGTTCGTCCTCCAGTGAAGCACTGAACAATCCTTGTAGTTCTGCACAACGCGCCCTGAAGACTCTAGCGTCCGAGTTCGACCAGGCGTTGACGCCCTTGTTTGCTCATCTTCAGTACCGCACCAGATTTCAAAACAAGCGAGGAATCTGTGCGCCCTTCCCGGTAAACCTCCCGGATGCGCTCCACATTCACAATGGAAGACCGATGTACCCGTACAAAATTTTTCGGATCGAGTTTGTCATTCAGATCCGTAATCGTCTCGCGAAGCATGTAGTTCCGCCCGGTCACGTGAAGGCGGCTGTAGTAGGCATCCGCTTCAATCCAATCAATCTCTGACACTGGAAGCAGGATTTCTTTGTCTCCATCACGAACTAGGAAACGCTGAGCATACGATTTGGGTGGATCACTTGCCGGACGCACACTGTTGAGAAGGGTTTTGAATTGCTCCTGCGTTAGTTGTGCCGTTTGCATCAGCAGCTTCTCCCGGACGCGCCGCAATGCCCGTTCTAGCCGTTCTAGAGTGATTGGTTTTGTCAGGTAATCAATCGCTTGGACGTCAAAGGCGCGCACCGCGTGCTCGTGGAATGCCGTCACGAAGATCGTCGGTGGTAGGTCTTCGACTCCGACTTCCTCGATGACATCGAAGCCATCCATCTCTGGCATTTGGACGTCGAGTAGCAGGAGATTGATTGAGCGATTCTGTAGCGCTTCCACTGCATCATCACCACTTGCACACTCTCCGACCACTTCCACATCGTCGAGTTTCTTCAACATCGAGCGAAGAAGATCACGCGCCAGCGGCTCGTCGTCGACAATAAGAGCTTTCAATTGCATGCAGGACCTTCCTCAAACGGAATTTGGATGGTCACCTGATAGCCGCCGTTGGGCGGCGATTCAATCTCGAGCTGATGCATATCGGGGTAAAAGAAGGACAGCCGTTCTTTGATGTTATTTAGCCCAATGCCATGTCCTTGGGAACGTGCTGAAGACGTGCCGTTCCCGTTGTCGCATACCCTCATCCATAGCTTGTCTCCAAGCTTCTCTGCTCGTGTTTCGATTCGCCCCCCGGACTTCTTCGATTCGATCCCATGACGCACCGCGTTTTCCACCAATGGTTGCAGAAGAAATGATGGAACGAGTCCCTTGCGTGCCTCCGATGTCGTCTGAATATCGATTTCGATGCGGTCCGCGAAACGCACCTTCTGAATCGCCAGGTAGCTTTCGACGAGTTGGAGTTCCTCAGTAAAAGGGACCTTGGTAGGGCTCCGCCGCTGCAGCGTCGTCCGCAAGATCGTATTCAGGTGTGCGAGCGTTTCCATGGCTTCGTCAGTCTTGCGCTGCGACACAAGACTTGTGATGGCGTTCAGAGTATTGAAGAGGAAATGCGGCTCCATCTGCATTTGCAAGGCTTGGAGTTGCGCCTCGGAAAGCTGGCGCTCTATCTCAAGCTTTTGCACGAAGGCATTCCGTCCCTGCATTCGCGAATAAAGGAAGGCGCAAATGCCATAGATGAATCCATAGATGACGATCTCGACACCGAAGTGCTCAGGATCATCCACTCGATGCGTTCTGTAGAGATCTCCCCAACTAGACCATTCAGCGGCGGCAAACCTGACGGTGTATTGGATGAAGAGCAAGTGAGCAGCTGCGAGTGCTCCCGATATCGCGAGTTGAGCAGCGATCATTCGTGCTGAAGGCTTCAGTATGGACGGCCATCGTGCGGCGAAGTTCCAGAGCAGAATCGTTACCGGAATCCACCAAAGCCAGATCACGCATCCATAGAGAAGAGATGGCGTGAAGGACGCGTGGAAACCGCTTAACTGAAGATTCTGATGGCATTCCCTTGCAACTTCAAACGCGAGAATTCCTGAGATTAACGAAACCACGGTAAGCGCCGCGCCGGGTCGCACTGGAAGAAGCTTCGTGCCGTTAGAGTCACTCATGATAGCCTCTCTGGCCTGAGAAAATTCTAGTCTTCTGTCGCTGCGGTTGCATTTAGAAATCGAACCTCGCTCCAAGTTCCAGACGTCGCGCTGGGCCGGCGGCGATAGGCTGCCCAACCGTTCCAGACGAGAGAACCGTATTCACGGTGGTCACGTTTGTATGGTTCAGCACATTGGAGCTTCGAACGTTCAAGCTGAGAGTCCTCAGGTGATCTCTGTCTTTGGGGTTCAGAACGAACGTACGCCGCAGGTTCGGATCGAGGTTGATCGTCCACCCTGGCATCGTACCTACGTTGTAGGGCACAGTTCCGTTGACCGTGTTTGTTGTCATCAAACCATAAGGCGTGCTGTAGACGCCCGTTCCGACAGCAGCGGCATAGGAAGGTCGATCATTGAAAACTCCATCGCCGTTCGCGTCTGTGCCCGTTGTGATGTTGTATGGCAGACCCGGCAACGCTGAAAATTGCATACTCAGCTCGAACCTCGAAGGGAGCTGAAGCACACCCAATCCAGAAACTCCGCCTCGCCGCATCCAATCGGGACGGGCTGAATCCCCCTGCGTACTGTAGGTCGATTGCGGTGTCTGCGGATTTTCCCTGAAGTTCAAATACCAATAAGTAACGTTAAGATTCAGGCGCTTGAGGCTATTCTGTTTCACTGTTGCGGCATACACAGCGCCCTGGCCGTGGCCATAGTTCTGATATTGCATGATGTTCAGGTTCGGAGCCAAAGGACGCGGGGCCATCAGAGACGCTGTTGGATCGGGAGCTATTCCAATGCTGCTTGGAAGTTTGGGGGCATTGATGTTCACGATGCGTGACGAGTTCCATGTACCGCCGAAGCTATACGACACCTGCCCCGACCAATGGTGTGGGAATTCATGCGCAACTCGGGCAGCAAACTGAAAGACAGGCGCTTGGCTGATCCCAGGCTCGAACCGATTTCTTGTGTTTACTTGAATCGAGCCCGGCACAGGCACAAGTGGCGCTCTATAGCTGGGAGAATAAACTGTGATTTGCGACTGTCTGCTTCCGTTGAGTCGCTCGACTTCGAGGAGGTTGGCAGGTGTATCCCAGATCGTGAAGATGCCTGCCTGCGCACCGATCGTCCAGGTTGCCTTTTTGTCGGGAGACCAGACCAGTCCGAATCGTGGTCGAGGATTATGGAAGCTGTTCGGATGAATCTCCAGCTGATAACGGAGGCCAAACGTGAAGGACAAATTCGGTAGAACCTTCATGACATCCTGCGCGTAAAGGCTCACTTGAGATTGGGTGACGGGGACCACTGGATTTCCCATCGTCACTTGATAGTTGGTTGGAGTTCCACCCGGAAGATTCTGAAGCGCTCGCCCGTATTGGTCAATGGGTCTTAGGTTTACCGTGCCTCCAGTTGGCTGGTTGCCGGAGTCCAGCTCCGATCCACTTCCGCCGCCAAAGACGTAGTCTCCATTAAATGTGCTTGGGACATACGCATGAACGAAGCTCGTAATGGACTGCAAGCCGAAGTCGAACTGATGCCTTCCCCGCGTCGCGATCACGTCGTCGTCCACTTCGAGATCACGTTCACGATTGTTTAGGTTTTGGCTTATGGCCCCTCCGCCGGTGAAATACCCGGCAACCTGAAGACTCGGTGACGTTGAATTCGGTTTCTGCAGATTGCGTTTCCATGCGAATCCGATTCGCGTTTCCTGTACTGTATTCGTGCCAAGCGTCAGGGTGTTTAGAAGTCGCAGGTCGTACTCGCTCACTCTGTTGGAATATCCAGCTTCCTGCAATACGAGACCGCCCACTCCCTGATTGCCTTGGTCGTTGACATTCGCGGACCAGGAAAGCGTGGCGATGTCGTTCTTGCTGAACTGCGAATCAATTCGTGCTGATCCGATCCAAAGCTTTTGGGGGGTGGCTACGGTCTGGCGCAGCGGCGTCACGCTATAGGAAGAATCGAGCACTTTGGCATTTACGATATCGAATTCATCGATCTCGCGGCGCTCTACAGCTAAGGTGAAGTCCAGCTTTTTGGGGCGAATTGGGCCAGTCAGCTCAACTCCATAGCGTCTTCTTCCCGCAGGAGTCGATGTAGTGGAGAAGGGATTTGTTGCATTGAAGATGCTGTTGCTGTCGTTGAAGAACAGAGCGCCATGGAACTTGTCCGCTCCCGGTTTCGTTGTGATCTCGATGCGGCTGCGATGCCATTGAAATTCAGGCGAGAAAGTATCTGGGTTGATTCGAATCGAAGCAATCGAACTTTTCGGCGGCACCATGCTCGAACCTTGGAATCCGTTCACGAGTACAGATGCCTCGTTCGGACTTCCTCCGCTAGTCGATGCAAGCATTTGTAGCTCACGCAAGAGATCATCCGGATCATCGGGAAGCTGTTCAACTTGTTTAGCATTCAACATGGTCGTGCCTGCTCCGTCTTCGCTTGCAGTAGGGACATCGCCGTTTACTTCGACGTCCTGCTGTACAGAAGCTAACCGCAGTTCGATGTTCATATGGACGGCGCTTCCGACCTGACCGCGGACGCGAACCTTGCTTTCAGCGAATCCGGTAGCTCGCGCTGTGATCAAAGCCGAAGAGCCTGTCACACAAGTCAGCGTGTAGTGACCAATTGAATCTGAGGTCGTTCTCTCCCCGATGGTCGTCGTAAGCTCCGCTCCTGGGACTACGGCGCCCGTGGTGTCTGTGACTGTGCCGTCCACGTGGATTCCGTTAGCGCAAGGCTGTTGCGAACGTATCGAAGGTGGAAGCAGCAGAGGGGCCAAAGCGAGCCCTAACGACAGAAGTTTGTGCACGGCCATTTGTCACTCCGCAATCAAGATTCCAGAATGCCGGGGGATATGGCCGAGTTTGCAACGAACGAATCCTTTGCACGCATCGGAAGTGCAATTTGTCGGTCGAAACTGTGAAGCCGAATGTCAGGTAGACGTTCAGGAACCTAACAAAAGACAGTTCCTTCTGATTTCGCCGGCCGTGTCCCAAGAATCCTCCGGTTGGTTTGCATTCGGAGGCCGGAATGCATCGTTCGTATGGCTTAGGGTCCGATTCGTTGCAAAAGTCCGCGGGAATGTTCTAGCAGGCGCGAAGCTCGTGCGATGAAGAACATCCTTCGCTTCTTGTTCATCCCGATACTCGCTATCCAGATTTCGCCACTTCACGCTCAGGACAGCCTTTCTGCCCTCCTGAAGCGGGCGTCCAGCCTCAGAGAGGGTGGAGAAAGCCGTAAATCCATTGCACTCTTGCAGCCAGCTCTCCAGAACAGTGGAGAGGAAGCTTCTTCGGTAGAACTAGGCAAGGCATGGAATCTGCTTGGAGCCTCCTACCAGGACGCAGGACTTTTCCGGGATGCTGCTCGTTGCCATGAGAGGGCAATTCAGATTCTCCGAGAGGACTCCAATGGAAAGGCAGAGCTCGCCTCTGCCTTGGACAATCTCGGTTCGGTAGAAAACTGGATAGGTACGCCCCAAGTCTCCAGAGCGCTACGCATGTCCGCTTATCGGATTTATGGGGAACTAGGCGATCAGGTTGGGCAGGCAAGAACCGCTAATAATCTGGCCGTCATCGCCATTCATGGCGGCGACTTCAGAACAGCTAAGCGTTATGCAAAGACCGCACAAGAGATAGCAAAGGGTTCACCGGCGATAGATGGGGATGATCTCGCTGCACTGGAAAGTGTAGCCGGTACCATCGCGTTACATGATGGTCAGACAGAGAGAGCTATTGAACACTTGAGCCGCGCAATCAACAGTTGGACACAGAAACACGGACGGCAGCACTTCCTTGTCGGACTTGGATACTCGTTACGCGCGCAGGCGTTCGCTGCTAGGGATGAGGGTACGCAAGCTCTCTCCGACATAGAAGAGGCATTGCGTATAGAAGCGGATGTGGTTGGAAGAGGGAGTGCCATATATTGGCAAACCCAGACCGTGCATGCCAGCCTCCTCAGAGACTTTGGGGATCTCAACGAAGCTTCCCACATTGAAAAAGAATCAGATGCTGTAATGGCTCGGATAAAGCAAGATCAGTGCAACCAGTGCACAACGACAGCAACGGGCTTCCATCCTCTTCCATGAGGTTTTTGAGCGGGTGGCTGGAAGCTTGTTCCTATACCAGGTAAAGCTGGTTCTTTCACGCTGCGGAGGTGAAGACGACCGGGGCGCGGACACAGTTTGCGACTGAAGAGCCGGCCATTGATCTCAAGCGAGGCGCTTGCTGAGTTCAGACTTGTCCGTACTCCATTAGCTTTTGCCGTCCTGTCCGGCTCATGCGCAGCGTGCGTCCGTCGTTCAAGACAACCGAACTCTCTGTTTGGCTCTCGCGATGGATCTCCCGAATCCGTTCCAAGCGGACGATAGTTGAACGGTGAATCCGCAGAAACTTACGGGGATTAAGCCGCTTCTCCATCTCTGAAATGGATTCCCGAAGCATGAAGGATTTTCCCTCCACATGGAGGCAGCAGTAATATTCTGCGGCCTCGATCCAATCGATCCGATCCACTGCAAGCAGAATCTCTCTTTCGGCGTCTTTGACCAAGAACCGTTCCGCAAACCCAGAAGTAGATCCGCCGTTTGACTGAAGACTCAGCAATAGATTTGTGAGTTGGTCGTTGGTCGTCATCGCAGCTTTGGCAGCAAGTCGTTCCCGAGCACGAGTGATGGATTGATTGAGTCGTTCCGCTTCTATAGGCTTTGTCAGGTAATCAATCGCATGAATCTCGAAAGCACGCACCGCGTACTCGTGATATGCGGTCGTGAAGATGGTGCAGGGTAGGTGAGCCGCGCCTACTTCCTGCACTACCTGAAACCCGTCGATTCGTGGCATCTGCACATCCAGGAAAAGCAGATCGACTGCATGCGCCTTCAGATACGCTATGGCCTCAGCTCCGTTTCGACACTCCGCTGTGATCTCTACGTCAGGGTGGGAGGCCAACAGAGAGCGCAACTGATCTCTTGCTAGTACCTCATCGTCAACGATCACGGTCCTGAGAGTCATGCCACCACCTGCTCATACGGTATTTGAATCGTGACTTCAAAACCTCCTGATGAGAGAGGACCAGCCGTCAGCCTGTGCGTACCAGGGTAGAAGTATGCGAGGCGCTCCTGGGTATTCCGAAGACCGATGCCATGTCCGGTACTCAGCGGCGAGTCTTCGCCGAGGCCGTTGTCTCGTACTTGCAACCAGAGGTCGTCTCCGATCCGCTTGGCTGTCGTCTCAATCATTCCGCCAGCTTCCGAATGAGCTATGCCGTGCTGCACCGCATTTTCGACCAGCGGCTGCAGAATGAACGAAGGAACGAGACACTGTCTCGCGTCTTCAGTCGCATCGATCCTTATCGAGAGGCGGTCCGAAAACCGTACCTGCTGGATAGCCAGGTAGCTCTCTACTACCCTCAGCTCTTCGGTGAACGGGACCTTTTCAGGCGCTTTTCTTTGAAGCGTTGTTCTGAGGATTGTATTGAGATGAGAGAGGGTCCGATTCGCCTCGATGTTTCTGCCCTGTGTCACAAGGCTAGTGATGGAGTTGAGCGTGTTGAAGAGGAAGTGCGGTTCCATCTGCATTTGAAGTGCTTTTAGCTGCGCCTGTGTCAGTTGCCTTTCGATTTCAAGACGAGTGAAGGCTTCGCGCCTCCTCTGCATGTGGGTGTATAGGAAACCCGACGCCCCATACACAAACCCATAAATGATGAGTTCCATTCCAAAGCGGCGAACCGAGAGGTAGCTTGTTGCGGCGTAGAGGGCGCCCCATGTGTTCCAAACGGAACCAGCAACAGCTATCGTCGCTTGGATGAGTAAGAGGTGGCAGCCAGCCAATACGACAGCCATCAATGTATGAAATCCGAGGTACGCCGCTCGGAACGCCAGGACCTTTGGGCGACGAAGGGATAAAATCCATAAGCCGATGGTGATGGTGCCCCACCACGCCCACATCACGAAACCAAAGATCAACGACGGCACGTAGGGAACCTGTTTGTTCAGGGTCACAAAGGTGCTGTGGCACTCATTTGCCGTTATCACGCTTAGGATGACAGTCGCGACTATCACGACGGCGAGGGCAATCGAAGTGGACCGTCGATCGACTCGTTCATCAAATGACACTTCTCTGAAGCTCATGATGCCCCCTTTGAAGCACCTTTAACGAGGTTAATACTCATGTGATTGGGAATGATAGTCCGCATTTTTATTTCCGAAGTGCGCGGCCCAGGATTCGGAGAGAACCGTCGATCTCAGGCATCGTTCTGCCCTCATCCAGATGCAGCAAACGCGCGACAAACGGATAAATATCGACATTCTCAAAAGAAGGCAGATCGAGGTGCGCTATGCCCGGCCCAACGGCAAAGAAACTCGCCTTCATCTCTGGAACCTGTCGCGGATCATAACCGTGGTTTCCTAGAGCTGAAGGCTTAGTTTCGGCTCCAAGTGGTGCTCGACTGATCCGATACGGTCCCTTAGCGACCAGAACTGGGTCGCCCGAGCGCGCGTTGCTGTTGAAGTGCAAGTAGTTTGGTACCGCCGCCCGGCGATACACATCAAAAAACGGACTCTTGCCAGAAAGCTCGTTGTAGAGCAATGTGGCTTCGGCATCACTCCCTGGATACAGGAACAATCCGACGCGCTTGACGGCCCCAGCTTCTTGTCCGAATGTTGCCAGATTGACGAGGTTGCCACGATAGTCGACCATGCCATGGTCGGACACCACCAGAATGTCAACGGGAAGATGTGTCTTACGCACCTTCTCCAGGAGAAGAGAGACATCACTATCCAGCCGTCGAACTGCCGTCTTTAGTTCTGGGCTATCCACGCCGTATTTGTGTCCGACTTCATCGGCGTCGGAGAAATAGAGCGTGATGAAATGAGGACGCAGATCTTCCCTCAAAGCGAGCCACGACATGACTTGCATCACCCTGGCTCGGTTAGAAATGTGTTCGTCATAGTTCAAGTAGTACGTAGGACGGTAGCCGTCGATCTCTGCTTCGGAACCAGGCCAGAACATACAGGCGGATCGCATGCCTTGACGAGCGGCCAATACCCATAGCGGAACCCCACCGTACCAAGAACCGTCGCGTGAAGTCTTCGGATCGCCAGCGTCGTATGTCTCATTTCGGACTGGATCGTAAAAGCCATTTTGTACGATCCCGTGATGCTCAGGATAGAGGCCGGTTACAAGGGTGTAGTGATTCGGGAACGTCAATGAGGGGAACGAGGGAATCATACCCTCTCGCGTCGAAGCACCATGCGATGCCATCCAGAGCAGATGCTTTGCATGAAATCGGCGTGCGTAATCGAAGCGGAATCCGTCAAGGGACACCAACACCACGTATGGCTGTTGTTTGGCATCAGCACTGTTCGCACGATTCGATGTCTGAATGACTTCCAACTGCTGTGCGTTGGCGCAAGTTGGAAGAGCCACGGCAATGACCATCGCCACAATCAAGAGACCTACCCTCATCACATCGTCCTCTCTGCGCGGCGAAGCATGTCGCGCGGGAATAAATCGCTAAAACGAGAATCGAAGCCCCAACTCAATCCTTCGTGCAGTGTCGGCGGTAACGGGCTTGCCAAGATTGGAAGAGGAGACGACCGTTCCAACCGTGAGCACGTTGGTGTGATTTAAGACATTTGCGCTTCGTACATTGAAGGTGATTGTCTTGGGTGCCTGATTTTGCTTCGAAGGCAACTGGAAGACTCGTGCAGCATTCAGGTCGAGGTGGATCGTTCCGGGCATCATGCCGAGGTTTCTCTGCACATTCCCATTGATCGTGTCAGTCGTCATCAGCCCATACTTGGTCTGAAAGGTATTTGCCTGGCTGGTACCGAGCGCAAACGACGGACGATCATTGAAGATGCCATCGCCGTTGTTGTCGGTGCCTGTCGTGAAGTTGTACCGCCCGCCGTTGCGCGCATCGAGAACCGACGAGAGATTGATCTTGAAGGGCAGAAGAACGAATCCTGTGAAGTCGAATTGGCTGCGATGATTCCACTCAATGTGTGAGCTTTCCCCGGCGTTTGTGTAGGCCGATTGCGGGCTGTTGATCGAATCTGCAACGTCGGCCCAGACATTCTGAAACTTGTAGCTGCCTGTAAAACCGAAGTGCTTATAGCTTTGCTGCGTAATGGAGCCTCCAACGATAGGTCCTTTGAGGTGCCCTGAATTCTCGTATTGGAAGACGTTTTGGTTCGGTGCGAACGGTCTAGCGGCCATCACGGCTGAAATAGGGTCAGGAGCTGTCCCAATCTCCGAGGCAACTTCTGGGGCGTTGATGTTCCTGATGCGGTATGCGCCCCACACCAAGGCGTCCAGCGCCCACAACTGAACATGCCAATGGTGTGGGAAATCATGCTCCACACTAGCGCTCAAAGCGAAAGATGGGACTTGATGGGCATTGAAAGCCAATCGATTGATGGAGTCGACCGATACGGAGCCCGTTACCGGCGTCAGGGGAGAACCGTACTCAGGTGAATACACCGTGAGACTCCGCTGACGAACACCGTTGAGCCGATATGCGTCCGAGACGAAAGAGATGTCTACCGGCGAAGCGAATAGTCCTGCACGTGCATGGACCGTCCAAGTCTGCTTCTTGTCCGGAGACCATGCCAACCCCAAACGAGGAAGGACGTTTCCGACATTCGTGGGTGAGGTCTGCAACTGGTAGCGGAGTCCTGCCGACACGGTGAAGCGAGGAGTCGCCTGTATGATGTCCTGCGCAAACAAGCCCACAGTCCACTGTGTGAATGCCACGAGCGGGCTTCCGTTTGTGATCTGGTAGGTAGTAGGCCGCCCTCCAGGGAGCCCGGCCAGAGCGCGCTGGTACTGCTGAAGGGGGGATAGGTAAATGGTGCGGCCCGTCGGTTGATTGTTAGCGTCGAGTTGCGGACCGCTGCCGCCGCCGAAGATGTACGCCCCGTTGAACGTATTTTGTGTGTCTTCATGAACGAATTGACCGAGAGACTGTACACCGAACCGTAGCTGGTGCTTTCCACGCGTGAGCATCGCATCGTCGTCAATCTCCAAATCACGCTCTCGATTGTTCAAGCGCTGCAAGGTGCTTCCACCTGAGGTGAACGCTCCTGAGACCTGAAGAGAAGTAGTGGTCGCGGAAGGAACGTCTTCGGTTCGCTTCCACGAGTAGCCGATGCGCGTTTCATGCAAGAATGACGCACTCAAAGGCTGGCTGTTGGTGAAACGCAGATCGTGTTCACTAACAGCGCTGGAGTATCCAGAGTCACGAAGAACCAAGCCGCCGACACCCTGATTTCCGAGGTTGTTTACGTTCGAGGAGAACGAGATTGTCGCGAGGTCGCGCGGCGAAACCTGCCAGTCCCCGCGAGCCGAACCGATCCAGAGCCTTTGGGGGGCTGAAACCGTGTCGCGAACCGAAGTCTGATTGCCTTGGGCGTCAAGGCTCACCGCGTTGACAATGTTGAATTCGTCGATCGCTCGGTGTTCCAAACTCAAGGAGAAGTCGCTGCGTTGTCGCACAAGAGGACCACTCAACTCGAAGCCATACCGCTGCTTCCCTGCGGGCGTTGTTGTACTCGAGAACGGATTCGTTGCATTGAATACGCCGTTGCTGTTCGTCAGGAACAAAGCTCCGTGGTAGGAGTCCAAGCCAGGCTTGGTGAAGATCTCAATCGTCGCACCACGCCAAGGCGGGGATTGATATTCCGGGACAAAGATGTCCGGATTGAGGCGGATCGAACTGATAGCGCTCTTCGGAGGCAGAGTTCCGGCACTTCTGAACCCGTCGACAATCACCGTTGCTCCATCGGAGCCACCAACGTTGCCTCCCAAGAGCTGAAGTTGCCTCAGGAAATCGTCAGGATCATCCGCGAGCTGCTGGATTTGTGCTGTGTTTAGAGTAGTGGTTCCAACGCCTGCACCTGGATCACCCTCCGTGCTCCTCGCCTGAACCTCGATTTGGGAAGACACCTCTTCGAGCGTGAGCTTGAGGTTAAGTCTTACGGTCTGACCTCTGCGGAGAGCCACAGTCGCTGTTTGTGAGGCAAATCCAGTCGCGGTAACCGAGAGGACTCGATTGCCAGGGGCGACACAGGAGAAGATGTAATGTCCCGCAGAATCGGATTTCACGGAGTCAGTTCCGTCGATCTTCACTTCTGCGCCGGGCACCAAGGCGCCGGTTGCGTCGGTCACCGCTCCCTCAACGCGTGCTCGTTCGAGACAAGGTGGCGCCGATTGAGCGCCCATTGCACTTTGGGCGGTAGCAGCAAATAGGACGAATGGGTAGATCAGCGCGCGTAGCAACATGGCGCTACTATCCCAGTGCTCTGCGCTAAAGCGGCGAGATTTGCAAGGAGCTGTCCTTATAAGCGGCGAACACGCTTATAAGGCGGTGGAACATGGGCTGTTTGGACCATGAAGACCGAACTATACCAACCTCCCGCGAGAATCACCAGACAATCTTCAGACTCTGATCTACCACTTCTATCGCCAATGAGATTCGCGGCCTTCATCAACAAGATATCGCCCATCATTCTTTGGAAAGATTTCACAGCTTGCCGAATTCATGACATTCGTAGGGCAAATAAGGCGATTCCTTGCAAATGTTCGGATGCTGCATTTCTCTCCCTGCACAATGTCCTTCGTGGGCCAAAGCAATTCCAGTCACGAAAAGATGGCGTCGGTCACGAGCTTTCCAACGCGTCCGAAGAACAGCGAACGGACTGCTGCATATGTGCGCCGGGCACAACTCATGTCCGACATTTTGCTGCAAGGAAAATGGCGAATTCAGATCCTCTGTGCACTCCGTGAGGGTCCAGTTCGAATCGGTCAACTTGGACGGATGATTCCTGGCGCTTCCAAGAAAGTGTTATCGCAAAACCTCCGAAGCTTGGAAGCAGATGGAATTGTGACCCGAACTGACATGAGCGATCTGATCCTCCATGTCGAATACGCACTCAATGAAGATGTACGCGAGCTTGTGTGTGATGTGCTCGACCTCCTTTCGGAGACCGGAGCGAAGTATCTCGATGCCCAGAAACAAGGATACTCACCTCGGTTGCGGTAAGCCGTAGCTGCCTGCAACTCAATAGGAGAATCGGTGGATTCGCTATTGAGGCCAGATGAAATAGTCACTGTTTGGAACCCTATCAAACCCAACATCCTCCCAGAATTCCCGAACGCGCCGTTGGGCTAATGTCATCCCTCTGGGTTTTCTATCGTTCCGGCCGAGACCCGAAAACTGGAGTGGGACTGGTACGCAGGTGATAACTCCGCAGTTCTCGCCGAATTTCTGAATCGCTCGGAGTGCGACACTCTTCCCCAGGCCGCGGCCACGATATTCAGGAACTAGCTCAAGCCGCTCAATGAGCATGATGTCCCATTGTGCCGCTCGATCTTCGGAAATCAGCTTCTCCACTTCAGGTTTCAGTTGCTCGGAGTCTGGATCGAACAGGTTCTCGAAACAGTCACAGCTATCGCCATCAAGACAATCCATCACATCAAATAGAGATACGCCCTCGTTCATGGTTCGCCCCGCTTCGACCATGTACAAAATTAGCGTTCCAATCTTCTGCTCACTGTCATCGTCCGCCATGCCGATGATGTTTCCTTCATACACAGTGATGTAGTCGCTCGGGTCGCCCCCGTATTCGGAGAGGCTGACCGCAAAATCAACACGGAAGGTGATTGAGCCGAGCAGTTCTTTCGACTCAGCGATTTTTCGCTTCGCCAGGGTCATAGTGCTCACAGCATAGTTGATGGCAACTTCTCGTATCCCCAGCTAGGAGGAATCATTCTCTATCGGACCCGTATCCTTTGCCTTGCTGCGGCAGAGGATCATCGCCGTCTATTCGCCAAAATGGCATGAAAATTTCGCCACAAGGGGGTGGTTGGGCAAAGGTCTGGAGGGCAAAGGTCGTGGGTCCGCTAAGGGTCCAATAACCGTTGCCGAGGGTCCAATAAGGCGCTCAGGGAGCCATCCGCTACGCCTAGTATCAACAAGTTACGCGATCCAGCTTAGCTGTCACGGCAGAGGTCGCGGGTTCGAGCCCCGTCGTCGCCGCCAAACCTGAGAAAACAAAGGTTTTATCGCAAGTGGCAAAATCATGATCCTCCTTTAAGGGTGCTGACGAGGGTGCTGGAGCTATCCGCACCTTTTTTCGTTGTCCCCTTCGCACCCTCGGAGGGTGCTGAGTGGGTGCTGAAAGCGTCTTCCTTCCCGCTTTGAAGACCATCTCCATCACTCTGTTATTGGCCTCACGCTTGGTCGCGGAGATGGCACGCGTGTATACGTCGATCGTGATCCGTGAGTTCGCATGACGCAGAAGCTCCTGCGCGGTTTTGAGGTCAACTCCTGCTGATCGCAGGTTGGTCGCCAAGGAGTGACGGAAGCTGTGCCAACCGATCGCTTTGCCTTCGATCCCCGCTCTCTTGAGACCCGACGAATGACCTTCTTGAGCAAAGTGTCTGGGGATAAAGGCTGCTTTCCCTTACGCCGGATCGACGGGAAGAGAAAATCGGTGTCCTGCATATGCTGACTCCTCCCGCCATATGCCGAGCGACTCCACCACCGAAGGATGGAGCGGAACAGGTTTGCGGCTCGTCTCGGTCTTGGTGTCCCCGAAGTGATTCCGCACACAGGAGCGACGCACGTTGACCTGCATAAGTTCGAGGTCGATGTCGGCCCAGGTGAGCGCGACAAGCTCCGATCTCCGTAGGCCGGTGCTTCCGGCCAGCATCACCATTGCACGTTCCCGAAGGTTGAGAACGGCGATGAGTGCAGCAAGTTCGCCCGGTGAAAGTACATCAGGCTCGCGCAACCGTTTGGCCAAAACACGAACCTTCGTGATTGGGTTCCTGCCTCGACGCCCTGATGCTGACGCGTATCGCCAATGAGCAGAACTTTATCCTGCGGGCTAATCTTATTAAGGAAGTCACGCATCTGCTGCGTTGATGCCAGCGAGGATTCATCGACCATGTAGAGATTATTTCTCGCGGGATCGCCGGCGGCCTGCAGGCCGCCGCCCACGAGGAAGCGTTGCAGTGTGTACGCCTTAATTCCGGCATCTCGTAATTGCTTCGCAGCACGCGATGTCGGTGCAAATCCCTCCACGGCGTAGCCGTTCCGCTCAGCTCCTTCACGTATAGCTGGCAGGACCGAAGTCTTGAAGGTTGTCATCAAGGTTTGCGCCCCGGACAAGTCCATCGTTCCCTGGACGTGGGCCACACCGCTGCTCACACCCGCGAAGGTGAGTGCAAGAAGCGTCGGCCCCATGACGTGAAGGACGTGGCGGAGAGTTTGCTTTGAGAGAGGGATTGCCCACCGTTTGGCGGGGCAATTGAACGACCGATTGAAGGACTTTCCCAACCGGGTTGTGCGGCGGATTCTGAGCATCTTTGCACCTCCGCTGACGGTGTGTCAGCTAGGCGCAAAGCTAAGTTCGGATTGCGCGAACGTCCAATGACATTTTGAGCGAGCGTCATTCCAAAATGGAATGACGAGGCCAGTAATCACTCTATTTCGCGGTGCGGGCCGGAGGAAGAATGATGCTAGTCAGACGCCCAATAGGGTACCTGTTCTCAGCCACACCAAATATGATGGGGATCTAGGGCTGGATGCCCGCGAAGCGAGCGACGTCCGCGCTTTTCATAGTCAGTATTTCGTTGATGCCGTGCGCGTACATGGCAGCGGCAAGTCGTGCGCCATGGACTTACACCCGGAGACGTTGTATTGCACGACAATCGTTCGCCATTGGCGGGAAACGGCTTCCGTGTCGGCAATTCAGCTAGCGCGTAACGAATGATATTGGTCAAGACAAGGTCGGCATGTGTGGACAAAGCTACTGCCATTGTGCCATTTGTGATGGGGATAGGTTACTGAAAATAAGAGGCATAATGTCTGTGCGCTTGGTGTGGACATGTGAAGCGCGATCACCGGACTTTGCGAGGGATGTCCACGGGTGCTACGATCCTGTTCTTCGAGGGAATCTTGACCAGCGAACTCGCCAGCAGAGACCAATCGACTGACTCGGGGGGCAGCCGACCAACCGTCGAAGAATGCAAAGCGCAGGCTCTCCGGATCGTCCAATCTTCGACCCTCCGGAATGCTGCAACGCTTCAGACGTTACTTCAATTTCTGACTGACCGGATCCTGGAAAATTCAACAGACCACTTGAAAGAATACACAATCGGCGTCGAGGCTCTGGGACGAACTCAGGATTTCGACCCGAAACTTGATCCGATAGTCAGAGTGCAGATTCACCGACTCCGGGTGAAGTTGAAGGAATATTACGAAACGGAAGGAGCGCGCGACACCGTCCTGATCGAGTTTCCTAAAGGACAGTACTCGCCCCGTTTTGAAGCGATTCCAGTCACGGTATCCCCGATCGCTGAACCTGTCCCGCTAGGCCCCCCGCCCGAAGAATCGGACGCACCCGAGATTACCGAAACTCCGATTGTACGGATGTCCTCTGGGATACCTCCGTGGGGTGTTTTGTTGCTCGTCGCCAGCGGTATCGCCCTGATTGCTTTCGCGTATTTGCTGGGCGGCTGGAATGTAGAACGGCGGACCGGTGCAAAGTCAATGGGTTCCGTGCATGAAGATCCCGTCGAAATCTTTTGGGCGCAATTTCTGGGCAACGATCATTCTCCCGTGATTGCCTACCCAGATGCGGTATTTCTTCTCGATGACGACAACGACCTCTTCTTGTTCGATCACGGGGCGATTGATGGTCGCGGTGCGAAGGTAGATCCCCACGTCGCCAATGAAGTGGCGTCTGCCTCGGGTGCGCTTTCCCAGGGAAGGCAACTGTACTACGAGAATGGATACACCGGAACCGGAGAACTCGAGTCGCTCGGCATGTTGACGCGCCTGTTCGGACACATGGGCGTCGAGCCAATCGTAAAATCCAGCCGGGACATCGCCCCTGATGACCTAAGTGAGCACAATGTGATTCTCTTGGGTTCTCCGTTCCAAAATCCAGCCGTGGAACAACTCCTCACGGCAGGCGATTTTCGTTTCACAACGCCCGCCAATCGTAGTACTTGGGCATCGGAAATCGTTAATTCTCGCCCCACGAAGGGGGAGGCGCACAGCTATAAGACGGAGCGCGATCCGCATTCGCAGGTGTTGGTGGGCGATCACAGCATCGTCACGATGGCAAACGGCATGGCTCCGGGACGACGCATCATGATTCTAGGCGGGTTGGACACAAAGGGCACTCAAGGGGCGACCCTGTTTATGACCTCTAAAGACGGGATCCAGCAGTTGGACAGGGCCTTGAAGAAAGCGGGCGATTCTCAGTTTCAAGCCCTCGTGCATGTACGGCTTGCCAAAGGCTACCAAGTGCTGGGAGCCGATCTGGTGTCGATCCATCCTCTTCCTGCGAAGAAGCCATAGGACCTGCTCAACCGGACAACCGATTCATATCGGGTTCCGACCGATCCAGCTCCTGATATGACTTTTGCCAACACCCTCACAGATGTTGGATCTGGAGCCTGCAATGGCGGAGCTCTGCGTTCGATCCACCAGCGATAATCTGGCGGCGTAACGCGCTGTAACTTTTTCGAAACGTCGTCAAAATGTTCAAAAAACAGAGGATGTAGCAGCGCGGTATCCCCCCGTAACTAGCCAATAGATTCCCTGATCGATACGGTTGCGTCTGTTTTGCGGCTTGCAGGATAGCCGTTCTGGAGGCAACACGATGCAGAAATTCAGTTTTGGATGGACAACGGCAATCGGAAGAGTTCGTCGAGTGAGGAGCATCTTGGCGCTCGCCGCCGTGCTTGTAGTGACTCCCCTGGCTTTGGCACAGGGAGTCACAGGGCGCATCGCCGGACCGGTGCTTGATCCTTCGGGAGCAGCTATTGCGAATGCCAAGGTCATTGTCACAAATCAGGACACCGGAATCACCACCTCAATCGAGACCGACTCCCGCGGCGACTACCAGGCGAATAACCTTCCACCGGGGACCTACCAGGTCCAGGTCGAAGCGCCGGGGATGCAGACGGTTGTCTCGAACGGGATCGTTGTGACAGTGAATGCAACCTCCCCCGTGTCGTTCACACTCAGGGTTGGTACGCAGAACGAGTCAATCGTCGTCGAGACCTTGAATGCTCTCATCGATCCCAGCAGCTCATCACTCGGAGAGGTGCTGGGAAGCCGGGATGTGACCACCCTTCCTCTCAATGGGCGTGTCTTTTCGCAGCTTGTACAAACTGTTCCTGGTTCGGTGGCTGCCGGGTTCGGAAGCGCAGCGGAAGCTGCCGCCGGTGCCGGTTCGTTCGGCTCCATCACCGCAAGCGTGAATGGAATGCCTTGGGGCGGAACCACCTACACCTTGGACGGCGTGAACAACATGGAGCTGTTGAACGCCTTCATCAACGTGACCCCACCACTCGACTCCATCCAAGAAGTCAAGATTTCGACGAACAACGCGGACATCACCGTTGGAACCTATGGCGGCGCTCAGGTGAACGCCTTCGTCAAATCAGGGACCAATGCCTTCCATGGCTCAGCCTATGAATTTTTCCGGGACGACGCCTTGAATGCCTACCAATGGCGTGCCACGCAAAAAGCCCCCTATCGTGCCAATCAGTTCGGTGCATCGATTGGTGGTCCGATCATTCGCAACAGGGCGTTCTTCTTTGCGGATTACCAGGGACTGTTGCTACGCAATGGCATTAGCTACATCCTCACCGTTCCGACGCAACTGATGACGCAAGGCACATTCTTGAAGAGCCAGTTTCCGAATCCGATCTTTGACCCGCAAACGCGTCAGCCGTTCGCCACCGTCAACACGCCGCAAGGTGATGCATGGCAGATTCCGGCTAGCCGCTTTGATCCCGTCTCGGCAAAGATGGTATCCGGCAATACCATCTGGCCAGCGGCGACCGACCAAACGAACATCAGCAATAACTTCAAGGCGAATACTGTTGAACCTGACAACAGCCACCAATTCGACGTGAAAGTGGATTACCAGTTGACTGGGAAAGATCGTGTGTTCGGCCGCGAATCCTACCAGCGCCGCGACCTTTCTGCGCCATCCCCCGGAACACCGTTCATCCAAATAGGCGATGTGAACGCACAGTCACGCAATCACAATACGGCACTCGGGTATAACCATGTGTTCTCTGCAACGATGGTCAATGAGTTGCGCTTCGGCTTCAATCGATTTGCGACTCATGACTTCGGCAATGATCTCGGAACCAACGAGAACACCACGATCGGTATCCCGAATGGCAACAATGCTACCTTCGGAGCCACGGGGTTGGGCCACTTCAGCATCGGTAACATTGCTGCGACCGGCTCTCAGGGTTGGACGAATGCAAAACGTATCACAAACTCATTTCAGATCACGGACAATCTGACCAAAGTCTGGGGGCCGCATACGTTTACGTTTGGCGAGGACTTCCGTCGTCTGCAGGCATCCCTCACCAATTCGGACGCCAACAAAAATGGCGACTTCAGCTACATCTCGGACTATACGAGCAGCTGCACAATGAACCCAAACTGTGTGAACCCTACCGGTGGGAATCAGTTTGCGAGCTTTTTGTTGGGCCTTCCCTCGAACACGGATCGAGGATTCGTCGCGACACTTCCCGCGACCCGCGCAAGCTTGCTCGGCTTGTATGCCCAGGATCAGTACCATGTCAGCCGGGTGCTGACGCTAAACCTTGCTTTGCGGTGGGACGTTATTACGCCCGCGATAGACAAGCACAATCAACAATCGAACTTCAATCTTGCGACTGGCATGCTCGATTTCGCCAAAGACGGCAACCGTACACCGAATGTGAACAACTACTATGGCGGCTGGTCGCCACGGGTGGGTTTCGCGTATACACCGGGAGGTGCCAGCACCACCGTGAGCGGTGCGTTCGGCGTGACCCATTTCCCAGGCAACTTCGGTGCCATGGGTGGTTTCCTGGAAAGGAATTACCCGTTCTTTGAGGTCTTCACCAGTCCTGCACAACAACGCAATGTTCCGTTAGCATCGCTCAGCGTTTCAGGTCTTCCGCAATACATCCCGACAGCGACGACGGCATCCTTAGCTCCGCCTCCCGGGATCTCAGTCAGCTATATGGACAAGAATATGCAACCGGACGTTGCGTATGCCTGGAATCTGGGCGTCCAGCAAAAGCTCTCGGACACGGTTGCTTTTAGCCTTACCTACGTCGGAACTCGCGGTCTTCATCTCTTCCGTCGCTACAACCTGAACACACCGCAGCCGGGCTCGACTCCTTTCAATTCTCGGCTCCCCTATCAATATTTCAATGCGGCTGGTGAACAGTACGCGACCAATATTGGTTTTGCCGGCGCAAACGGGTCTTCGATCTATCACGCATTACAGACGGAGTTGAAGCTTCGCTTCTCGCGATCACTGACCGGGCGCGTCAACTACACCTGGTCGAAGGAACTCGACGACATGAATGTCTGGTGGCCGTTGGACGATCGTCTCAACCGAGGGGAGGGAACCAATCAGGCACCCAATATCCCACAGAACTTTATTGCTAGCGTTGTATATCAACTCCCATTCGGCCGCGGCCAGCGATGGATGTCGAATGCGAAGAAGCCGGTAGACCTGGTCCTCGGCGGCTGGCAATTCAGCACCGTGACGAAGCTTCAGTCGGGCTCTCCTCTTAGCTTCGATGCCGCCTATGACAACCTCGGTAGTGGTGTCACAAACCATGCCAATGTCACCTGCCCAAGCGTTCGCACATTTGGCTCTGTCTCACGCTGGTTCGACACGAGCTGCTTTACAACGCCCGCTCCTTTCCAACTCGGGAACTCAGGCTTCGGCAAGGTGCATGGTCCGGGATACTACAACGCAGATCTTTCTCTCTCGAAGTCTGCAGTTGTGCATGACGAGATGAAGGTAACCCTGCAGGTGGATGCCTTCAACCTGACGAATACGCCGCACTACTCAAACCCGGATACCAGTCTGGGGGATTCGAACTTTGGCCAGATTAGTGGAACTAATGGCAACCCAAGACAGTTGCAGCTGGGTGCCCATTTCACATTTTGATGTGTGTCCGGCGAGAGCCGTGCGCGGGCACCCCGGACTTCCTTCGCAATCAATAGGAAAAAGGATCGAATCGTGAATAGAAGAATGTTTCTTTTGAGCGGCGCAGCGGCACTGACAGCAGCACCTATACACGGCTTATCCTCATCGCGGACTTCGCATTCTGGCGATGTGATCGACCTTATCCCCAAGACGCCAAGCAGAGCCCCTAATTATTGGTGCACGTGGGCTGTCCAAAACTACATGCATGGACAACATGCATCTTCTTTATCCATCCGGGACCTGGAAGGAGATGCAGGTAGTCGTCTGGCGCACGATGCGTTAAACGAGCATGTTCTGCTTGGCCCTCACGGATGGGCACGTGATTTCTTTCCACGTGTTAGAGAGGACCTTTATCTCCTGCTCGATGACGGTTGGGAATCTGGAGGGACGGCAACTTTCGAACTTGATGAGCAGAAGTTTCCTTCCTATCGAGGGTCTACTTCCGAGAGACTCAGAAAGTTGAATCACTCTGTCCGTAAAGCAGGCTGGCGTGGTTTGGCTCTCTGGTGCCGGAACACTCCAGGTGGCCTAAAGGACGAGCGCCTCGAAAGGCTCAGTGCAGATGCAGGCATTGGCTACTGGAAGGTGGATATAGGTGACCCTACCTTCAATCTTATTCAGACCCGTAACGCCAATCATCTTCCCTTGAGGTTCGAACATGTCCATGGCGAGTCGCCCCTCAATGGCGATTGGCAGCGCACGGGAAGATTTGGTTCGCAACCTTCGGGCTCAAAGCGCCAGCAGATTCTCGCCCACACCGATATCTACCGTACCTACGATGTAACTTCGATGTTGTCGTTGCCGACGACATTGGATCGGTTGGCTGAGATGTTAAAGGGCGCACAATCGCGGAGCGAGATTCGTGCCTTATTGAACGTAGAGGATGAAGCATACGTGGCCGCAGTGATGGGTTGCACGATGGGCATCATGCGTCACCCACTCTCCGGGCTCCGTCCTGACACAGATCCCGATCTCTTTTTCAACGGCCCACGCAAGACCAAACAACGCATGGATGAGGTTGCCCGTGCCATTCGGTGGCAGCGCATTGCTCCTCCGTTTGCTGCTGGAAGGACTACATTCACGGCGAGTGAAGAGATCCTCACCGATGATTGGCTCTTCGAACGGGGTCAAACGTGGCAGAACGACGTGATTGGTAAAGTCGCTTATCAAGGAGCGCCGGCATGCATCGCGCGCGGTATCGCTCTTCCGAGGGTACAGGCAGGTGGTGAAAAGCCGTTTGTCTTCGCGGCGAGGTTTCCGAATGGTGCAGTTGCAATCGGTATTCAAGAAAGAACTCATCGGGACAACGGCTGGTTCATGCCTTCTGCAAGCGTAACGTTTAACGTCGGCGATGCTCAGGGCCCATTCGGGATCTTTGGCAGCTGCAAGTCGCTGCGCCTCGTGTTTGCTCAATCTTTGGCCGGGAAACGCATCTTTGTGCAAGATCTGCTGACCGAGGTGGGACAAGACGTCACGGCTAAGTTCGACATCAAGAGCAACGAACTTCAACTTACAGAATCCGACATGCGGATGTTTGGCCACAGTGCAGGATCTCCAGGAGACATTTCTTCGCCTGGGTTTGTGTTCGCCATCCGCTGACTGACAAGGAGATCGTTTCGTGCTTTTCCCCTCCATCTGGGGTTGTTCGTTCTGAACTGATTTCGAGGATGTAGTGAATCTCACATGCATAACAAAGTTGTGACAAAGACTTTTTTCGATCCTGCTCTGCTAGCTTCTTTTGCTGCTTCCGCACCCGCTCGCGTCAATCTACTAGGAGAACACACCGACTACACGGGCGGGCTGGTCATGCCGTTCGCCATCCCCTTCATCACTACCGCGCACATCTCTCCTGCTCCCGAGGGCTTCCATTTCAGCAGTGACTTCTTTACCGGCGACTTCGCCTTCAGCCACACCGATATTCTCACGCCGCAGCAAAACTGGACCGACTACCCCGCCGGTGTTCTACATGAACTCCAACTCCTTGGCATCTACCCTCCGCCCTTCCACCTCCACCTCGCGGGGAACGTCCCTATTGGAGCAGGCCTCAGCTCCTCCGCTTCCGTAGAAGTTGCCTCCTGCCTCGCCATGCTCCACCATGCTGGTGCCGCGCTCTGCGGCGAAGATGTCGCGCTGCTCTGCCGCAGAGCTGAGAACACCTTCGTCGGTTCTCCTTGCGGCATCATGGACCAGTTCGTGATCGCCGCCGCTAAAGCCGATCATGTCCTTCTACTTCACACCGACGACCTACAGGTGGAGTACCTCCCGCTGAGCCATGGAGCCCTGCGTAACAGTCGCATTCTGATCTGCAACTCGGCTGTGAAGCATTCTGTGGCCACCGGCGAGTACGGTACTCGCCGCACCGAGGCGGAGCAAGGTCAAGCTGCCATCCGGAAAACTTTCCCCAATTCCACCAACCTCGGAAAAGCCACGGTGACGCAGCTCGATGCAGTAGCAGCAACGCTTTCAGATCAGGCATACAGACGCACCCGCCACATCCTCACCGAGAACGCCCGCGTTCTCGCCGCTCGCGAAGCCATGCTACAAGGAAGCCCCTCTCAGCTTGGCGCGCTGATGCTCGACGCTCACCGCAGTATGCGCGACGACTTCCAGGCCTCCTGCGAAGAGATCGACTTCCTCGTCGATACCGCCGCCGCTCTCGAAGGCTGCTTTGGCGCTCGTATGACCGGTGGAGGCTTCGGTGGATGCACTGTGAACCTTGTTGATGCCTACTACGTCGACTCCTTCACGACCGCGCTCCGGCGAGCCTACAAAGCCCGTTACAACATCGACGCCGAAGTCTATTTCGGTGAAGCCGTTGACGGTGCCATGGCTCGCTTCTCCAAACAAAAGGAGGCCACCCAATGAACGGCAATTTCCTTCAGGCGTCGCATCGCCGCTGGAACCCTCTCCGCCGGGAGTGGGTTCTCGTTTCTCCTCATCGCACCGCACGCCCGTGGCAGGGCCAAACCGAAACGCCCTCCGTTTCCGTCGTACTGAGCTACGACCCCACCTGCTATCTCTGCCCCGGAAACGTCCGCGCCGGCGGCCAACGTACCCCTGACTACCAAGCAACCTTCACCTTTACCAACGACTACGCCGCCCTTCAAACCGATCTCGCGCAAGACATCTACGACTTTGACAATGCCGGCCTGCTTCATGCCGAGACCGAGCGTGGTATATGTCGAGTCCTCTGCTTCGACCCCCGCCATGACCTCACGCTCGCCACCATGTCTGTCTCCGGCATCCGCCGCGTCGTTGACCTGTGGATCGGGCAAGCTGCCGAACTCTCCGCGATTCCATGGATTCAGTATGTCCAGATCTTTGAAAACCGTGGCGCAATGATGGGCGCCAGCAACCCGCATCCACACGGCCAAGTCTGGGCTACTGAGCATATCCCGAACGAACCTGCGACCGAGTTCGCTACACAGCTGGCTTACTTCACCGAACACGCCGAGCCTCTTCTCGCCGCCTACCTAGGCCTTGAGTTCCAAACCAACCAGCGCATCGTCACCAGCAATGATCAATGGGTCGCTCTCGTCCCTTTTTGGGCTGTCTGGCCGTTCGAAATTCTCCTGCTTCCCACGGGATATGCCTCCAACTTTGCCGATCTCACTGAGGCACAACGCGATGGTCTCGCCGCTATTCTGCAATCCGTTACTGCACTGTACAACCGTGTCTTCGATACACCGTTCCCGTACTCCATGGGCTTCCACCCCGCTCCATGCGATGGCCAAAGGCACCCTGAGTGGACGCTTCACGCGCACTTTTACCCACCTCTCCTGCGTTCCGCTACCGTCCGTAAATTCATGGTCGGCTTTGAGTTGCTCGGCTCGCCGCAACGCGACATCACTCCTGAGTCGGCGGCAGCAACATTGCGCGCAGCCTTACAGGAGATCGAATGAACCTTCTAGTTACTGGCGGCGCTGGCTATATCGGGGGCACTGTCGCCACAATGCTGATCCGTGCAGGGCACGTGTCATAATCATGGACAATTTTTGCCATAGTCAGCGAAGCCAACTCCCTAAAGGCGCAGAAGTCTTCGCCATCTGTCTCGTCCTCGATCTGGTTTTCGCCTAGGAGCTATACATGGGACTCGATATCCGCCTTCCACTCGGCCTCATTTTCCTCATCATCGGTGCCATGATGCTTGCGTATGGACTCGCCACGTATGACAGTGCGATCTACGCGGTCTCTATGGGAATCAATCTCAATATCATCTGGGGCGGTACGATGACCGTCTTTGGCATCGCTAGTGTTTTATTGGCTCGACGGAAACCAGATAAGTCATGGGAGAACGAAGTGTGAAATACAAAGCTATAGCAGCGATTTTCTATTTCGCGATGGCATCGCTAGCAGGTTCATCGATGGCCGCCACATCGTCCAAGACGATCCCGTTGAGTATCGGAGTCGCATGGTATCCAGAGCAATGGCCGGAGTCGCGCTGGGAGGATGACCTAACGCTCATGGAGAAGGCCCATGTTCACTGGGTGCGCGTAGGTGAGTTTGCGTGGTCGCGCATGGAGCCAAGCGAGGGAGTTTACGATCTCGACTGGCTCGTGCGCGCAGTGGAGCTTGCAGGCAAACACCATATCTTCGTAGTGATGGGAACGCCGTCGGCTTCGCCTCCTGCGTGGCTGACGCAGAAGTATCCAGAAACGCTGCGGACCAAGGAAGATGGACGTAAGGACGAACATGGAAACCGGCAGCAGTTTGACTGGTCGAGTCCGAAGTATCGTGAACTCGCTCGCGCGATGGCGGAAAGGCTGGCAGTTCGATTTGGCCATGACCCCAATGTCATCGGCTGGCAAATTGATAACGAGTACGCAGAGCAATCTTTCGGCCCCACCACACGAACGCAATTTCAGCAGTGGCTGAAAGCACGTTATGGAACGCTCGATAATTTGAATCAACGTTGGGCGACATCCTACTGGAGCCAGAGCTATACCGCATGGGAGCAGATTCCGGTTGGCGCAACACGCGGCAACCCCGGCTTGATGCTGAGCTGGCAGCGTTTTGTCAGTGACACGTGGCGCAGCTACCAAAAGGTGCAGATCGATGCGATTCGCGCTCACAGCGAACCCCGGCAGTTCATCACGACGAACATGATGGGATTCTTCGACCGATACGACCACTACACCGTTGCGCAGGACCTCGACTTCGCCGCGTGGGACGACTACGTTGGCCAAGGACATCTCGATCCGACACGTAACGGTGCGGCCCATGATCTGACCCGTGGTTTCCTACGCAAGAATTTCTGGGTGATGGAGACACAACCCGGCTTTGTGAACTGGAGCCAAGACAACAACGCACTGGACAAAGGCGAAGTGCGGGCCATGGCATGGCACGATGTAGCGCACGGAGCAGACGCCGTCGGTTACTGGCAGTGGCGCAGTGCCCTGAATGGTCAGGAGGAATACCATGGCACGCTGATCGGATCCGATGGGACACCTGTTCCTGTCTATAGCGAAGTTGCACAGGTCGGTGCCGAGTTCGATCGTGCGGCCGCTTGGCTCAGTGGCACAGAACCACAGGCGGAGGTCGCCATATTGCACTCCTACGACAGTCGATGGGCTGTGAATTGGCAACGGCACAACCAAAGCTATGATCCGGTAGACGCCCTATTGAGCTACTACAAACAGCTACGGCGACAGGCTCATACAGTCGATATCGTTGCGCCGTTGGCCCCATTGAGTCGCTACAAACTAGTGGTTGCGCCTGCGCTCAATGTGCTATCCGACGGAGAGGCAAAGAACTTGATCGAATACGTTCGCCAGGGAGGGCATTTGGTGCTGGGACAACGCTCCGGCATGAAGACTGTCGATAATGCCTTGCAGCCGCAGCGCCAGCCTGGGCCGCTAACGGAGTTGCTGGGCGGACGTGTCGAACAGTATTACGCTCTGGAGAGCCCAGTACCGTTGGATGGCCAATGGGGCTCGGGGAGCTCGAAGCTTTGGGCGGAGCAGCTTGGAGCATCTGCTCCCGACACCGAAGTATTGATGCGTTACGGCAGGAGCAACGGGTGGCTCGACGGCCAACCTGCTGCCATCACACGTCGTGTCGGCAACGGACGGATTACCTATATCGGCGCATGGCTGGATGGGATGACAATGAGCCATGCGGTCGAATGGATGCTGACCGACGCCAAGGTAAGGCCAGTCGCCGTTGACGTCCCCGAGGGCGTTGAGTTCTCCATTCGGCGTGACGCACAGCACGAAGTTTGGATATTCGTGAATCTCAACGCAGGCGCGCAACGCATTAAATTGCCGCAAACAATGACGGATGTTCTGCACGGCGGAAATGTGAACCAGCTTTCCCTCGACCACTTCGATGTTTCGGTGTTGAGCTCCAATGTGCCGTAGTTGTTTCCTATCGCACACCGCATAAGTTATGGTCCGGCGCTGCAATCGTCATGCAATAAACAAAACGCATCGAAGCCGGAGTAATCGGCGTGTACGAGTCCAGGAAACCTTGCATCCCCTTTGAAGGACATAGCCTCATGAGAGTCAAAATCGCTTTCCTCTTCTTCTGTTTGGTTGCAGCGGCCCACGCTCAATCCTCCATCCATACGCAGGCCGGTACCAGGATCTGGAATATCCATGCGGGAAAAATGAGTTACGTCATTGGCGTAGACGAGGAGAACGTCCTACAGTCCCTGTACTGGGGGCCGACAATCGAAGATTCTTACCAGTGGCCTACTCCGCATAGCCAACCGGAAAGAGCTTCTTTCGACCTGCCGATCAACACAACGCCGCTGGAGTATGCGGGCTGGGGAGCAGGACTATTTACCGAACCTGCACTGAAGGTGACTTCGGCATCCGGTGATCGCTCTATGGTCTTGCATTTTGAGTCTGCCGATATCGAGGACAAGCGTCTGCATATCGTTCTACGTGACGTGCATTCGATTCGGGTCCATTTGTACTACGAGCCATATCCCGAAGGGATACTTGGCCGATCGTCACGGATAGAAAACTCAGGCGCCACACCTGTGCAGGTTGAGCAAGCATCTTCTGCTACATGGAGCCTGCCGTCCGGCAGGAAGTATGAGGTCAGCTGGCTGACGGGGCAATGGGGAGCTGAGTGGCAACTTCATCGGGAGGCGATGCAGCCTGGAGTTCGCGTACTTGAAAGTCGGCGCGGCAGCACATCTCACCAAGCAAATCCTTGGTTTGCGATCGGACAGATTGACGAGACAACGGAACATTCCGGTCCTGTCTGGTTCGGAGAATTGGCGTGGAGCGGAAGCTGGCGCATGACAATCGAGGAAACCTCCCTGCACCTCTTGCGGGTGACGGGCGGATACAATCCGTTCGACTTCACGTACACCCTGCTTCCGGGCAAGACACTGGAAACGCCGGTCTTCTACGGGGGCTACACCGCAGATGGACAGGGTGAAGCTTCGCGGATTCTCCATCGATTTCAACTTGGAAAAATCTTGCCTCACCACCCGTCCCCAGCGCCTCGACCCATCGTGTACAACTCCTGGGAGGCGACGGAATTTGGTGTCAATGAAAAAGGGCAAACGGCGCTTGCGGACAAGGCCGCAAAGCTTGGTGTCGAGCGCTTTGTAGTGGATGACGGATGGTTCGGCGAGAGGAACTCGGACAAAGCGGGCCTCGGAGATTGGACAGTGAATCCAAAGAAGTTTCCGCATGGATTGAAACCTCTTATCGATCATGTCCACAGTCTTGGCATGAGCTTCGGTTTGTGGGTCGAACCCGAAATGGTGAACCCCGACAGCAATCTGTACCGTCAGCATCCAGAATGGGTTATGCAGTTTCCGGGGCGGCAGGGAACTCTTGCACGCAACCAGTTAGTGCTGAACCTTGCGCGCGACGATGTGAAGGAGTTCACCTTCCGTTGGCTGGATAAGCTGCTTCGCGAAAATGACATTGCCTTCTTGAAATGGGACTATAACCGTAATTGGTCAGAGCCCGGTTGGGAAGACGAGGCAACCGAAAGCGGACTCGAACATGATGGACAGAAGGCGATTTACGTCCGCTATGTGCAGAATCTGTACGAGATTCTGGCTCGATTGAAGGCAAATCACCCAGAGCTTGAGATCGAATCTTGTTCCGGGGGCGGCGGGCGTACTGACCTCGGAATTCTGCGTTATACAGATGAAGTTTGGCCGTCAGACAACACTGACGCGCTCGACCGGCTTCGCATACAGGAGGGATTTACCCACGCCTATGCGCCACAGACGATGGCGGCCTGGGTCACTGATGTACCCAATTTTTTGGACCGAAGAAGCATTCCTCTGCAGTTTCGATTCTTCTCCGCGATGCAAGGAGCACTAGGTATTGGAGGCGATTTGAACCGATGGTCAGATGAGGACCTGGACTCCGCCAAACAGCTGATTGCTTTCTATAAAACCATCCGTCCAATCGTAGCGAATGGGAATCTGTATCGGCTGGAATCCCCCTCAGATGATGACACCAAGCCCGTCGAGTACGTCACTTCAGGTCAGACAGAGGCCGTCGTCTTCGCTTACCTCCATGCTCAACACTATGGCATGACTTATGGAAACGTTAGATTGTATGGATTGAGCCCTACGGCCATGTACAGGATTGAGCAGTTCGGCACAGGAATGAATAGGACGGCAGCGTCGGTACCCGGGCAGATCCTCATGACACAGGGATTACCAATTTCGCTGCGGGGCGAGTTTGATAGTACCGCGTTTCGAATTGTGCGAGTTCCATAAACATTACGGCCGTGCTCTTATCGCTACGCCCGTCAGTTGTTGGCTGGCGGTCATGCAAGAAGTTACGATTAGGCAATCACCATGCGTCAGCCTATTCATATAGTACATCAAATCGGTGCTCGCCTTGGCTTTCGATGAGATCGACGCTGATGCAATCCTAGCGACAAGGAGCGTTACTGTCTCTTCTCTGCACGATAGGACGAGTGAGAGGAGATTCAGAATCCCTATCTCATGTCGAAACCCTTATGAATCGATCATTCATGGCCCTTGAGGCTCCAGAGTCTTGCACGTCCGGATGGCTGGCCATTTCTCGGCAGTTGATCCCATAATCGCTTCCTGTCCCACAGCCCAACAACGCCCCATGGACATGCGAATCGAGGTGGTTATCACGCTGCTTTTCAGGGGGCAAGATGCGGTGTACGCATGATTAAGACATTTGGCCGTGTCCGGAAGCGAGAGGGCTTACAGTCCCGATTGGGCATCCCGCTGGATAGATTGTCCAATTTGTCATTGTGCAGAATCTGATGTGAGTGTAAATCTTATTCCCTACGTCAATACCATTTGCGAGAATGCGTAGAAGGAAAAGACATGGCGCTGGATTCTCCTTCGCTGATCATCGGTCAGATCGTTTTCGGTTCGCTTCTCGCCGTGTTCTTCTTTTTCCTTCATACTGTCTATCCGGATCTTAAAGGTGCCGGGATGCTTGGGGTAGCATTTGTAACTGCCGCCCTCTGTAGGTGTGCTTTTCTCATCCAATCACCGCTTTGGTTTCATCTCGCCGAGAGCCTATCGTTTGTAGCAACTCTTCTAATCTATTTTTCGGTAAAACAATATCTCTCCCTCAAGCCACTTGTTGATAGCCGAGATTTCTGCTTGGTGATTGGGTGCCTCTGCACATTGCTCTATCTGGTTCCGGCACTTTCCGCCCGGTTTCCATCGTTGCCTGTAATTGCGATTACCGTCATAAGACTTGATTCCGCCTATCTCCTCATAAAGTTAGCAAGCAAAAAGCGGTCAGCCATAACCGCTCTTGGATTCTTTATGCTGGTCTACGGACTCTATGCTGTGCTTGTGATTGGCGGAACTCAAACAGCACTCGCCACCGTTTTTCCGTTGATCTCACTGCATTTCTTAAGTCAAACAATCATTGTTGGAAATGTCATCCTTTCAGCGATGCTTGGACTTCTGTTCCTGATTGTCTTTGGTCAAGACATCATTCTGCAGCTTGAACGGCAGTCGATGCTTGACTCCCTGACGAACACCCTTAACCGTCGCGGTATTGAATGCCAGATCTCGCAGGAAATCAGCCGCTATAAGAGGAATCGTGAGGCCTTTTCCATCGCCTTACTCGATATTGACCGTTTCAAAACAATCAATGACACCTTTGGCCATGCCGCCGGAGACCGTGCCATATGCGATCTTGCCTCCTTGCTGACTAGTGAGTGTCGCGCGCATGATTTGGTTGGAAGACTCGGTGGCGATGAGATCGTCATGATTCTTCCTTCAGTCTCAGGGCCAAGCGGACTCATCATGGCACAGCGCCTTTGTGCGACTGTTCAATCGTCGCTATCGATCGAATCCACATTCTTATCCGTCAGCATCGGCGTGGCTGAATGCTCGGAAGTTGACTCCCTGGAGACGCTGTTGAAACGCGCTGATATAGCACTCTATGATGCAAAGAGATCGGGTAAAGCATGTGCCCGCCTTGCGCTGCCCGATGTTTTAACCAGTAGGTGAGTAAGTGTAGCGCAGCTGTTTCTGACTTCAAGTAGCCGCCGTCTGGGGCGTGGAGAAGTGGGAAGCGCGTAGCGGTTTCCACTTCTCCATGCCCCGGGGTTGAAGTCAGCCAGGCTTCGGGCGCCGGTGGCCGATAGCCGAGGGAAGAGTGTGGCCGGACGGTGTTGTAGTGGACGCGCCAGCGCTCGGCCAGCACGCGCAGTTCCTTGATCGAGTAGAAGATCTCTCCGTTGAGGAACTCATCCCTCAGCTTGGAGTTGAAGCTCTCACAGTAGCCGTTCTCCCACGGAGAGCCCGGCTCGATGTACAGGGTACCGGCCCCTGTGTCGGAGATCCACTGACGCAGGTCCCTGGCCACGAACTCGGGGCCATTGTCGGAACGAAGGTGCTCCGGGATGCCTTTGATGACCATCACGTCGGCCAGGGCGCCGATCACCTTGGCGCTGGACCAGCGCCGCTCCGCACGCACCAGCAGGCACTCCCGAGTGAACTCGTCGATCAGGTTGAGGATGCGCACACTGCGGCCATCGTGCGTTCGTGTGCTGACGAAGTCGTAGCTCCACACATGGTTCGGCCGCTCCGGCCGAAGCCGCACGCACGAGCCGTCGTTGAGCCACAGCCGCCCGCGCGGCTTCTGCTTTTGGGGAACCTTCAGCCCTTCGCGACTCCAGATACGCTCCACGCGGTCCTTGCCGACCGACCAGCCGGCCCGCTTCAGCAGCGCCGTGATGCGGCGGTAGCCATAGCGGCCGTACTGGCTGGCAAGCTGGACGATTACCTGCGTGAGCGCATCCTCGTCTTCGCGCCGTGCCGGCCGGTAGCGCTGCGTGCCCCGTGGCTGGTTCACCAGGTGGCACGCTCGCCGCTCCGTCAGCCCATGCTTCTGTTGCACATGGTCTACTGCACAGCGCCGTCGCTCCGGGCTTAGAAGTTTCCCGAGGCGAGGTCCTTCAGCACAAGGTTATCCAGGCTCAGGTTCGCCACCAGGCGCTTCAGCTTCGTGTTCTCCTGCTCCAGCTCCTTCAGCCGCTTCGCCTGGTCCACCTGCAGACCGCCGTACTCCGTACTCCTTGCGCCAACGGAAGTAGGTCTGCTCCACAATCCCGGCTTCCTTGCACGCCTGCGCCGTCGTCTTCCCGTTCGCCACCGCCACTTCGATCTGCCGCAACAGGTTCACCACCTGCTCAGGCTGGTATTTCTTCCCTCGTCCCATGTCCAGTTCTCTCTTAGCTACTGGTCCAAAGCAAGCCGGGCACTCCAGAGGTCCCTCTCGGAGCTGGGAAATCTGCCACAGTCTGAAGCGATCAAACTCGTTGAAAAGCAGATGCAGGAGTAGCGAATGAAGCGTTCGGGAGCGCTGTCGCGACTGATGTTGTCCTGCAACTACCACTAGCTATTCCTGAACTCTACCTTGTGGAATCCGGCTACCTTCATGAATCGAGCGAAAGCGGAAAAGACAAATAGTTCCTCCGAAAAGGGAGCCTACGTCCGGTGCGCGCAACGGACTGTGGAAGTATTGCTGCAAGGAAAGTGGCAGGTGCATATCCTTTGTGCCATGCGTCATGGTCCGGTTCGGATCGGACAGTTGGGACGAATCATCCCTGGTGCGTCTAAGAAAATGTTGACTCAAAGCCTGAGAAGACTTGAGGCCAGCGGAATCGTAACAAGAAAAGACTTTAGTGAACTCATCCTGCATGTTGAGTATGAGCTGCATCCAGATCTTCGCGATGAAGTAAGGACGTTGCTCGATTGTCTGTCTAGTTGGGGTGCACGGTTTCATGAAATTGAAAGCATCAAGGCCGCACGTAAATAGCGGATTACGGCTGTGCCACGGTTCCGAACTACTGAAATCCAATCGGCCGTCGAAGCTGTAGGGGGTGCCGGATGACAGACGAGACTCTGGGGGACAGTAGGGCCAATTCCATCTGGACCCGCGACCTTTGCCTAAAGAGAAAGGTCTGGGCAAAGGTTTGGAGGGCAGAGGTCGTAGGTCCGCTAAGGGTCCAATAACCGTTGCCGAGGGTCCAATAAGGCGCTCAGGGAACCATCCGCCTAGTATCAACAAGTTACGCGATCCAGCTTAGCTGTCACGGCAGAGGTGCGAATCGTAGGGTAATATCCGCTGACAGCATGCGGACTTCTAGCTACCATTCAGTCACTCGGTGAGTGCATTGGCGATGATGCACGCGTTGAGGCGCTCGCGACAGGCACCCCCGCTCGCGGATCATGAAGTCCCTGTCTGCCGGATTGCAACATGAGACTTGGTTGCAATGCGGAGGAAATTGGCGAGAGTGGAAGTTGAATCCCCATCACGCCAGATGAGCCCCGATTCGAGCTGAGGTGCCTTGCTCTGCAAGGCCAGATAGGCCACCCCAGAACGCGCCAAGTGACGCATCGATGCGGGTACAAGCGCGATTCCCATTCCAGCCGAAACCAGGCTGATGATGGTCTGCATCTGGATCGCATGTTGGATGATGTGAACGTCGCCTCCGTGGGCGGCGTAGTAATCCATAACGAGGTCATAGAAAGAAGGGGCAACGCGTCGCGGGAAGATGACCAGCGACGATGCAGTCATCTCGGCTGAGGTCAGTCGACCTTTCACAGGAGTGATGCGGCCCTGCGTAATCCAGTCTTCCGGGACTGCAGCAATCAGTGATTCGCAAACGAGCTTACGATAGGAAAGTCCTTTAGGCAGTGCTGGGACATCCCGGATGATGATGCCTACATTGCCTTTCTCCTCAAGCAGAGTTGATATTTGTACATCGCTGGTCGCCTCAGTAAGCAGCAATTCGACCGCCGGATAGAGCTGCCTGAAACGTTGCACCAACGTTGGCAAGATGCTGTAGTCGGCAGTGCTGACGAAGGATACTTCGAGCCGGCCAGTGTCGCCGCTGCGAAGGCGTTGCGCCAGCCGGGCCAAGTTCTCCAGGTCATCGAGCGCGGAGCGAACAGGACCCAGCCACTCGGCTCCCAGAGAAGTCAGCGACACGCTGCGATTCGTCCGCACAAAGAGGGGCGAACCGATCTCAGCTTCCAGAGCTCTGATGGATTGACTCAACGGTGGCTGCGTCATCCCAAGGCGGTCTGCCGCTTTACCGAAGTGCAATGTTTCCGCAACCGCCAAGAAGTGTTTGAGCTGTCGTTGATCCATATGTATGACGACCTAATAACGCGACAATAATATATTTTACAACCCTCCCCCGAGTCGCTAGCCTTTTGATCAGCTTCTTCCAGGAGAGAGCATGCCGCCCTACCGTTCAAGGACAACCACCCACGGCCGCAATATGGCAGGTGCTCGCAGCCTTTGGCGAGCGACAGGGATGAAGGATGGAGATTTCGGCAAACCGATCATTGCCGTCGCCAACAGCTTCACGCAATTTGTTCCTGGGCACGTTCATCTGAAAGATCTGGGCCAGCTGGTGGCGGGCGAGATTGCAGCAGCGGGCGGTGTCGCGAAGGAATTCAACACTATTGCCGTCGATGACGGCATCGCCATGGGGCATGGCGGAATGCTCTATTCGCTTCCGTCGCGTGAGCTTATTGCGGATTGTGTCGAATACATGGCCAATGCGCACTGCGCAGATGCCCTCGTCTGCATTTCGAACTGCGACAAGATCACGCCAGGAATGTTGATGGCTGCCATGCGGCTGAACATCCCCGCGATCTTTGTCTCGGGCGGCCCGATGGAGGCAGGAAAGGCCACGGTGAAGGATCGCAAACAAGCATTCGATCTGGTCGATGCCATTGTTGCCGCCGCAGACAGCAACTACAGCGATGCAGACGTGGCTGTGATTGAGCGGTCTGCTTGTCCAACGTGCGGTTCCTGTTCGGGCATGTTTACTGCCAACTCCATGAACTGTCTCACAGAGGCTCTGGGGCTTGCCTTGCCAGGAAACGGTTCCGTTCTGGCGACACATTCCGATCGGGAACAACTATTTCGACGCGCCGGTCGATTGATCGTCGATCTTGCCAAGCGCTGGTATGAGAAGGACGACGCGAGTGTGCTTCCCCGTCGCCTTGCGAGCCGCGCCGCTTTCGAGAATGCCATGAGTCTGGACATTGCCATGGGCGGCTCGACAAACACAGTGCTGCACCTGCTGGCGGCTGCCAGCGAAGGCGAAGTGAACTTCACGATGGCGGATATCGATCGCCTGTCCCGCAAAGTACCCTGCCTCTGCAAAGTTGCACCGGCCAAGAGCGATGTACATCTTGAGGACGTCCATCGCGCGGGCGGCGTCATGGCGATTCTTGGCGAACTTGACCGGGCCGGACTGATCGATACGAATGTGCCCACGGTTCATGCCCCCACGCTTGGGAAGGCCCTTGAAGATTGGGACATCATGCGGACAGAGGAGGCGTCGGTTCACACCTTCTATCGTGCGGCTGCTGGCAATATCCCCACTCAGACGGCCTTTTCGCAGTCCGCCCGCTGGGAGGAACTCGACAAGAATCGTGAGACCGGCGCGATACGGTCTGCGGAGCATGCGTTCAGCAAGGATGGTGGTCTTGCCATTCTCTTCGGCAATCTTGCCCCAGAAGGTTGCATCGTCAAGACAGCGGGTGTGGACCCATCCATGCTTGTACTCACGGGGAAAGCAATCGTCTTCGAGAGCCAGGAAGGTGCTATCGATGGAATTCTGGGCGATCAGGTCACCGCAGGCGATGTTGTTGTGGTTCGCTACGAAGGTCCTAAAGGCGGCCCTGGCATGCAGGAGATGCTTTACCCGACCAGTTACCTCAAGTCGAAGGGCCTGGCGAAATCCTGTGCCCTGATTACGGACGGGCGTTTCTCCGGAGGAAGTTCCGGGCTTTCCATCGGCCATATTTCTCCCGAAGCCGCCGAAGGTGGCCTCCTTGGCCTAGTCGAAACCGGCGACACGATCAAGATCGATATCCCGTCTCGTTCCATTCAGCTTGAACTCAGCAAAGACATTCTTGAAGAGCGCCGCGCGGCAATGATAGCTCGTGGCTCCAGGGCGTGGAAGCCAATCGAACGTGAAAGGGCCGTTTCACCGGCACTTCAGGCATACGCTGCGCTGACGAGCAACGCAGCTCGGGGTGCTATTCGGGATGTCGGCAAGCTCCGGTCGAACTAACCATCGGAGCCTGTCGGCTCAAGCCAGTTATGTTTATCGACGTCCCCACGGGCTCTCCATTGATGCGTACAGGCCACTGCACTAATCTCGCGCTCTGGTCTGTCGAGATGGCGATCAGTTTACGGCGTCCAGTGAATCGAAGAGGGACGGGCAATCTAGGCCGCTTTTCGCTCATAAGCCAAGCAGGGTTGGTTCCCCGCAAACCAACCCAAATACCCACATCAGTTCGCTATGGCTTTGTGGCATTTTTGTGGCAAATACCGCCATTTGGGCCGGTTTTGCCGGTTTTACCGTCAAATATCCCTTTTACCGTCAATAACTTAGGTTTAGCACGGCACCTTCACACGGTGGAAGTCGTAGGTTCGAATCCTGCTGTGCCCACCAACTAAATCAATACAAATGAATAACTTAGGAATGGCACGATGCGGGCTATGTCTTGTACCGGTACATACCAAAGATCGCTCTTCGGATGCCCCGGCGCGGGTAGAACAGACTCCATCTGAAAACCCGGTATTTCAAGGAATCCAGCTTGGCAGGCGGGTGCTCCGCCCCGCAGTGCGGGCGTACCAAGTCAATTGGGGTATACCCGTATATCGTGCAAACTCTATGCTTGAGCAGTGACTATTGCAAAGGTTTCCTTAGACTGCAAGAACATACGAGATTGGGAGTCGTTTCATAGCGAGTTTGCTCAAGTCTTCGGTTTCCCTGCGTTCTATGGCAGGAACATGGACGCTTGGATCGACTGTATGACTTCGCTCGACGCCCCAGATGATGGCATGTCGAACGTTCATTGTGAACCCGGCAAGGTTCTCACGCTTGAGTTGGCGAACGTGGCAAGCTTTGCTGTTCGATGCCCGGCGCAATATAAGGCGCTGATCGAGTGCGCTGCTTTCGTAAATTGGCGAAGGCTGGAGGTCGGCTCTCCGTCTGTCCTCGCACTGAGCTTTTGGTACACGCGGGAATCTTGAGATGAACTCTCAAGGGAGAATGAACTGTGTCTTGGCTTCGACGCCTATTTTCTGACAGCAATAAGACGGAAGAACACCACTCTGGGAAGGAACTCAAAGCCATCCCGACGGTTGCGTTTGACCCGGCATTGGTGACGGAGACAGTCAAAAGCGACCTGCGAAAGAACTTCAATCGCTCGGCTTGCCAAAGAAGCATGTCGAAGCGATTTATCAGGCGGCTTTGCGCTCTGTCTCCGCGGGAAAAGATTTGCACCTGCTTTCTAACGCGCTAATGGAAATCGCTGGAATGACGCGCGGGCAAGCCGGGCAGGTTGCTTTGTCTTTAAATGACAAGGCTACGGCCATGATTGAACAAGAGCGGCGGGGTTCTCTTGGCATCACCCACGCCATCTGGATGTACGCGGCTCCGTGCATGAACGATCCTCGTAACCCTTCTGAGTCGGACATGCAGCGTGACGCTGCCCATCGTGCGGCGAACGGCAAGAAGTACGAAACCAGCAAAGGCATGTATTTGAACGGCAAGTGGACGCGCCCAAGAGTAGAAGATGGCTGCAAATGCGTCTCAAGGTCGGTTATGCCGTGGTCATAGGTTCCGCACTCTTTCGGAGGTTGATTTTGCTTGCAATGCAAAATCGACCTGCGCTCTTCCTCAGAGCGCAGTCGCGCGATCCTTCCCCATGTAGTGCCCTTCGCAGTCGCGAAGCGGGTTAGAGGCAGTCGGCGATACACGGATCAAGGGCCATCCCTCTGATTCGAGGTTTTGCTACGCCCCAAGTACAAACTGCAAACGTAGTTGTTCCCGCGGAGTTCAAGGCCTATCTGGTCGCCAAGTGGGCATCGATGATGCGCATTGATTCTGTCGCGCTGAGCATCTCCATGCGCTCGGAGCGATGGCGGTTTTCAAATCGGTTGATAAGAATCCCAAAACAATTCCATAGATAAATGCGGCTTTACATATCGATGTAGCGGCGAATACTGTTTCTCCGTTCCGGGGAAGAGGGTTTTCTTGTCGCGTAGATTCTTGAACGCATCGTCTTGGGGTGTGCTCGCGCTGGCTGTGTGCGCGTGGCCGCTGTTGGCGCAGGTAGGTGCGCCGCGCTGGGTGTCGGCGTGGGCCGCTGCGCCGTGTGGCGTCGCCGAGGAAGAGCCGCATTTCGATGACACCCAACTCGGCGACACGACCGTGCGCGAGGTCGTGCATCTCACCGCCTCGGGGCTCGCCGTGCGCGTGCGCTTGTCGAATACTTTCTCGACGCAACCACTCGTGATTGACGCGATTCGTGTCGCGCCTGCGATGAAGGATGGCGAGATCGATCCTGCGCAGAGCGTGGAGTTGAAGTCCGCGGGCAAGTCTCAGATGACGGTTGCGCCCGGCAAGTGGCTGGTGACAGATGCCGCGAATCTGCCCGTTGAAGCAGGCAAGGATTTGGCCGTGACTTTCTATGTGCGCGGTAAGGTCAGCCAACCGAGCGTGCATTACATGGCGTTGCAGACGGGCTTTGAGGCGAAGGGCGATCAGACGAACGCGGCGAAGCTTGCCGACGCGAAGAAGACGCCGCTGCGACTGGTCGTGATGGGCGTAGAGGTGGCTTCGCGCACTGCGCCGTATACGATCGCGGCGATTGGTTCGTCGACGACCGATGGCGCGCACTCTTCGCCGAACCAGAACCGCCGTTGGACGGATGATCTCTGGCGCCGTCTGCAGGAGGCGCGTGGGGCCAATGCTCCTGCGGTGGTGAACCTCGGTGTCTCGGGCAATCGCGTACTTCATGCAGGTCGCGGTGGATGGGGACCGGTGTGGGGCGATGCTGCGGTAGGCCGCTTCAACCGCGACGTGATCGCGCAGCCGGGTTTGAAGTATGTGGTCGCGTTTGAAGGCGGCAATGACATTCGCCAGCCTGGCTCAGGGGCGATCCCCATGGAAGAGAGCGTCACCGCGGAGCAGCTTGAGGCGGGCTTCAAGTTGATGGCGCAGGCCGCGCATGATCGCGGCGCAAAGTTCATTGCAGGAACCATCACGCCGTTTGAGCACGCCGATAAGAACCGCGCCGAAGACCCTCGCTGGGAGAAGACGCGGACGGCGTTCAACGAATGGGCGCGCCACTCCAGGGAGATTGACGGAGTGGTGGATTTTGACGCAGCGATTCGCGACCCTGAGCACCCCGCGCGCATCCTCGCCAAGTACGACAGCGGCGATCACCTGCACCCGAACGATGCGGGGTATCAGGCCATGGCCGACAGCATTTCACTTGACTTGTTTCAGTAGGGGAAGGAAGCGAAAGATGAACAGACTTACACACACGGTGCGTCAATTTGCAGTGGCCGGCGCGGGGATCGCGCTGAGTGCCCTGCTTGCGGGATGCAGTGCAGACTTCGGCAAGGTCGCGACCACTTCGGGCCCGACATTCGATGGCTCGGGCGGAACGCTGCATGGCAGCGCCTTCGGTGGGCAGCAACCGGTGAACGGCAGCAAGGTGCAGCTTTGGGCTGCGAGCGCGTCGGGTTACGGCGCGACGCCGTCGTTGCTGGCATCGGCTACGAGCAACAGCAATGGTGGCTTCTCACTGGGTAGCTATACCTGCCCGGCGAACTCCTATGCTTACATCACGGCATCGGGTGGTGATCCGCAGATCGGTACGGGGCAGAGCAACGACACGATTGCAATGATGACCGCGCTGGGCCCGTGCTCCAGCTTGTCGTCGTCGACGTACATCAGCATCAACGAAGTGACGACCGTCGCTGCGGTGTGGGCGTTGCAGGCGTTTGCTTCCACGACTGTCGGCACGTCGCTCAACTCTTCCGCCACAAGCGGCACACCGTCATTCGCCATTGGCACCAGTTCAGGCAACGCGCAGGGACTTGCCAACGCGATGAAGGTGGCGAGCCTGCTGGCAAACCCTTCAACGGGCACGAGTCCCGGCACGAACACCTCTGGCAGCGCGATCAACGTGGAGTACTGGCAGGTAAATGCGCTGGCTGACATCCTTGCGCTCTGCATCAACTCCACAGGCACGGCTGCTGCGACGTGCAGCCCCGTGATCTCTGCGACAACGGGAAGCGGAACAGCACCCGCAGACACGCTGCAGATGGCGCTATATCTCGCGCGCAATCCGACAGCGGGTACGTCGCTGCTTTCGCAAATCAGCGCCACCTCGCCGTACCCGGTGTACTCCACCACGGTGAATGACTGGACGATCGGCCTCAGCTTTCAGACCGGAACTTCGGCGACACGTTTTGTAGCGCTCGATCAGTTTGGCAATGCCTGGGTGGCGGCGAACACAGCCGTTGCAGAGCTCGATCCGACGGGCAATGTGCTTTCGAGCACAGGTTCCTACACGCTGAGCGGCGCGTCAAAGAACTTCGCGGTCGCGTATCAGGTAGCTGTCGATAAGGCGAACAACGCCTGGGTGACGGACCAAACCGGCGGATCTGTGGTGGAGTTTACCGGCTCTACTTCTGCTGGTGGAGCGAATGGTGGAGCGACGACCGCTGTGGCAACAGGCAGCGCTTCCACAGAAGGCATCGCCGTCGACGGCAGCAACAACGCCTGGTACACCACGAGCGGTGGCAAGCTCTATGAGATTCCTGTGGGCACGACGACCCCTGTCGCAGGCGTGGCCACGACGAGCCTACCGTATGGCGTTGCGATCGACATGAGCAACAATCCGAACACGGCGAAGAACCCGAACTACACCGTGTCAAACGGCGGCTCTTTCGTGTATGCAATCAACTACAACGGCTGCTCGGGCGAAGCGCTGGGCGGCACGACGAGCGGCTACGGCGGCAGCATTCTGATGGCCTACGGTGTGGCCGGAAGCTCGAACGCAGCGGGCGCAGGCACGCCGGTGAACTATATCGCGAACGCGATCTGCAACACGACCTCGAAGGTTGCTGTGAACAGCAACAGCTTTAACTTCATGTCGACGCCCGCAGGCATCGCCGTGGACAACAACAACAACCTTTGGATCGTGAACCAGAACTACGTGAGCAGTGATACCTCTGGGCCGCACTACTCGCTGACGAAGGTGACGCAGAACTATAGCTCGTCGTTCACGGCTGCGAACATCAACAGCGAGATCACGTGGTCGAACTACGCTGGTGGCGGGCTTTCGACGCCGTGGTTCATCGCGCTCGATGGGAATAGCAACGCCTGGGTTTCGAACTCGACTGCAACCTCCGGTGGAGTTTCTACGGGTACGGTGTCGGCATTTGCGAACGCCGGTACAGCACTCTCGCCGACGACGGGTCTTTACGGCGGAACATATGTGTCCGGCACAACGACCTATCGCCGTGCACTGGTGGGGTCGCGTGGTATCGCAGTCGATGGCTCGGGCAATGTCTGGGTCGCGAACTCCACGACCTTCACCTTCCCGGGCGCGTCGAGCGCAGTGGGCTACGTGACGATGATGGTGGGCGCTGCTGCGCCAACGGTCACGCCGCTCTCGCTGGGCATCGCTAACTTCACGCTTGCTTCCAAGCCCTAGTCTTATCCGCACGCACAGGCGCCGAGGCCGCGCCTGTGCGTCTCGCCTTCTCTTCGCTGAAAGAACAAAACATATGCGCCGCGCGTTTCGACTTCTTCCGCTCTTCGTCATGGCATTGCTCGCTGGTTGCGGCAATGGCAACCCGATCATCTACGACACGATCTCGCCCACGCCTTCGGTCACACTCGATGCTGGGCAAAGCGCGACGTTCACTGCAACGGTGAACAACGACGCCTCGAATGCGGGCGTCACCTGGTCGGTCGGATCTGTGGGAACGTTGAGTGCAGCCACGTCGAAGACCGTGGTCTACACCGCGCCGGCGACGATCACCGCTGCAACCACAAGTTTTGTGACGGCGATGCCTGTGGCAAACACGCTGTACGCTGCATCCACGCAGATCAACCTCTCGCCCGCGCTCGCTTTCACCACGACAGCGCTGTCGAACGGTACGCTGGGCGCAGCGTACAACGCGAGCATCCTCACGACGGGCGGCAGCGGCACCGTCAGCTACTCGATCGCGAGTGGCACCTTGCCGACGGGTCTCCTTCTTTCGGCCGCAGGCACACTGAGCGGAACGCCGACCGCCGTCGGTTCATTCACCTTCACGGTGCAGGCGCAGGACACAGCCAGCACCCCCGTTGCGGCGACGAAGACCTTCACGATCGTCGTGACCGCGCCCCAGCTCTTGATCGCGACGGCCTCCATCAGCAATGGCGTAACGGGTAAGGCGTATAGCCAGCAGTTGAATGCCTCGGGCGGCATTGCACCGTATGTGTGGACGATCACGAGCGGCTCGCTGCCAGCGGGTCTCACGCTGAGTGCTGCGGGTCTCATCAGTGGTGCACCCACGGTGACTGGATCGTTCACCATAACCGTGCAGGTGACCGACACGGAAGCCACCCCGCAAACCGCAACCAAGTCGCTGAGCTTCACGGTCTACTCCGCACTCAACATCACGACGACGACGTTGCCCGGTGGCTCGCTGAAGAACGCTTATTCGCAGAGCCTTGCTGCCACTGGTGGCACGCCGAGCTACACCTGGAGCGTGGCGAGCGGTACACTCCCCGCGGGACTCACTCTTTCCACGGCTGGCGTACTGAGCGGCACACCCACCACCGCAGCGTCCTACACATTCTCCGTACAAGTAGCGGACAACAGCTCACCGCAGCAGGTAGCAACGCAGCAGTACACCGTGCAAATTGTGACCTCTACGCTGGCGATCACGACAACCACGCTCGCCAACGCGACGACAGGTGTCAGCTACTCTGCAACGCTCGCGTCTTCGGGCGGCAACGCGCCTGTGACGTGGTCGCTGGCGAGCGGATCGACGCTGCCTGCAAACCTCACGCTCAGCTCTGCAGGTGTGATCAGCGGCACGGCAACGACTGCGGGCACGTACAGCTTTACGGTGCAGGCGTCGGACTCCACGCCTTACACCGTGAGCAAGCAGCTCTCGTTGCAGGTCGTCGCACTGGCCGCTTTGACGATCTCCACCACGACCGTGCCGAGCGGCAACATTGGCTCGGCGTACTCCACAACGCTTGCAGCTACGGGCGGCGCATCGCCGTATACGTGGAGCATCACCAGCGGCGCGTTGCCGCAGGGACTCACGCTGTCGACGGCGGGCGTGCTTAGCGGAACGCCCCTCAACGCGGGCAGCTTCAGCTTCACGGCCCAGGTGAAGGACTCGCAGGCAACTGCTGCCACCACGAGCCGCAGCTACACCCTGGCTATCGGCACCGCGCTGGCCAGCGGTACGAACAACGCTCTGCTCAACGGACCTTACGCCATGCTGCTGCGCGGCCAAAGTAACTCTGTCGCTACAGGAGCCATGCCTGGTGTTGCACTCATCGGCAGCCTGAAGGCTGACGGAGCAGGCAACCTGAGCGGTGAGCTTCAGACGAATGCTTCATCCGGAGTAACGTCTGTGCTGGCGACCACGGGCACCTACACCTTGGGCGCAGACAATCGCGGACTTATGGTGCTGACCAACACGCAGGGAACATTTGTGTACAGCATCGCGGCTTCGAATGTGCAGAGCTCCATCGCGCGTTCGCTCGCCGTCAGCGAGTTCGACAACGCGAGTGGCGCGGCGGGAACCACGAACCTCACGGGCTTCGCGAAGTACCAGACCGCAGCTTCGTTCAACGCGGCCGGCTTGAAGGGCACGTATGCCTTCGGCCTCTCCGGCGAATCACCCTGCGCTGCCTGCGCGAGTGGCGTGAAGCTTGGCCCGTTGGCTGCTGTGGGTACGCTGACCTCCGATGGCACTGCGGTACTGAGTGCTGGTGCGATGGATGCAGGAGCTTATGGCACGAGCTACAGCGGCATCACTTTCACCGGCATCTACGCTTCCAACTCATCCACAACAGGACGAGGCGCGATGCACCTTGTGCTCACCGGCACGAGCTTCGCGGGCGCGCCGGTGGACTTCGTCTATTACATCGTCAACGGCAACGAGTTTCTTTGGATGTCGAGCGACTCTCACGCTTCGTCAGCGCTGCTTGCGGGCGATGCACAGCTGCAGACCGTCACGAGCTACACCGCAGCAACTCTGACAGGATCGATGATCGGTTATGAAGCGCAGGCCGCCAACGGAGATGGTTCCACCACGCTGCCTTCGGCGACCAACGCTGTCCTTACACGCGTCGCTTTCGCCAGCAGTGGAACAGCGACCGTCGCGCAGGATGCGAACCGCGCGGGAACGCTGACGTCAACCAGCGCGGCTTCCGCGACGTACACTACCGCAACAAACGGTCGTACTGTGTTGGGAAGCCAGGTGCTCTATCCGTTTGCGGCGAACGCTGGCTTTGCGCTCGATCCCGCGTCCACGACAAGTTACCCCGCGCTGATCACCTACGAAGCACAGACGGCAACGTCGACGCTTCCGCCGGTGCTCAGCGGAACCTTCGGCGCCTTCACGCTGGCTTCGCCCGCGCCTGCAACGTTGAGCTCCGGCGACTTCGCGTGGACGCTCAGTACAGGTGGCGTCAATACCAGCTTGAATGGCACGCTGACGACGACGCTGGATAGCAGCTCGCCTGCGGGCGCGTTGGCCCTGGGGACGAGCAACAGCTTGATCTATCTCGAAGACACGAATGGACGCATCACGCTCAACGCGAACGGTAGCAGTACCGTGGTAGGTGTCGCCTACGCGATCACGGCATCGCGTGCTGTGTCGATCACGGCGAGCACTGCCGCAACGCCTGTCGTCAGCGTAAGCCAGCAGTAAACGATGTTGCACTCGAGAGACAGCGGGATCAGGCCGTAGGCTTTTCCCGCTTCTTTTTTGTCTTATCCGTCCGAACTTTACCGCTGCGTTCGAGCAGCATATCGAGGAAGAGTTGCGCTGTCGCCGATACGACCTCACGATTCCAAGCGATTGCAATCTCCGACTCCGTGCTCTCATTCGGCAGCGAACGTACGACCACGTTCTCGGTCTGATGCAGCGCAATGGAGGCTGGCGCAATGGCGATGCCCATACCCGCAGCCACCAGCGAGATCAGCGTGTACATCTCAGCAGCCTCTTGCGTCACACGGGGAGTTACGCCGTTGCGATGGCAGATATGCATGATCTGATCGTGGAAGCCGGGTGCCATCTTGCGCGTGTACTTCACGAAATCTTCGTCGCGGCAATCGGCGAGCGTGACGTGTGCCTTTGTCGCCAGAGGATGGTTGGCAGGCAGCAGCAACACGAACGGTTCACGATGCACGACGCGCATGCGAATCTGCGGCGGCGTGGGCAATGGAACGCGGAGGAAGCCGACATCCAGCTTGCGCTCCTGCAACTGCGTGATCTGGTCCATCGTCAGGACGTTGCGCAGCTCGACCTCAACGTGCGGATACTGATCGCGAAAGCGCTTCACCAAGGGGGGCATGATGACCGCGGCTGCGGTCGAGATGAAGCCGATGCGCAGCGTACCCACTTGCCCCAGCGCCGCACGCCGCACACGCAGCGTCGCCTGCTCGGTACGCGCGAGCAGTTCACGCGCTTCCGACAGGAAGACCTGGCCAGCGGGCGTCAGTTCAGTCTTGCGGCGCGAGCGAATGAAGAGCTGCACGCCAAGGTCCTGCTCCAGCCCACTGATCTGAAGACTGAGCGCGGGCTGAGAGAGATGGACCAGCTTCGCGGCGCGGCCAAAGTGCAACTCTTCGGCGACTGCGATGAAGGACCGAAGCTGTCTGGGACTCATATTCGGCGTCAAAATGCGGCCTCCGTGAATGATTTACGAACCTTATTACAGGCCTCAATTGTTTTCAATAGATTTATCGACCACAACGCACGTGTAATTGATTTCACTTTGGGGCGTAGGTAGTGGCTTTGACCGAAATGAGTAGCGAACGAGCAGTACCCGCAGAGCAGCGAGTGTGGACGCTGCGGCGTGCGGAAAAGCAGCGGAGAATGCAGCGCATTGCGCCTTTTCTCGCAGGCAAAATTGCACAGAGCGAAGACATCGCAGCACTGCTGGAAGGCGTACTTGAGGCGGGCGATCGCGTCGTACTCGAAGGCGATAACCAGAAGCAGGCGGACTTCTTATCGACCGCACTTTCTGAGCTCGATCCCAGGCGTATTCACGACCTGCATCTGCTCATCTCGAGCCTTTCCAGGCCCGAGCATATTTCGCTCTTCGAGCGTGGCATTGCACGCAAGCTGGACTTTGCATTTGCGGGGCCGCAGAGCTTGCGCCTCGCTCAGGCGCTCGAAGATGGACTGCTGGAGATCGGCGCGATTCATACGTACGTCGAACTGTATGCGCGCATGTTCATCGATCTTGTGCCACGAGTGGCGTTTCTCTGCGCGGACTGTGCTGATCGCAACGGCAATCTCTACACCGGCCCGAACACGGAAGACTCGCCGACGATTGCGGAAGCGACTGCATTTCGCGATGGCATCGTCATCGTGCAGGTGAATGAGATCGTCGACGAGCTTCCGCGCGTGGACATCCCCGGCGATTGGATCGATGTGGTTTTACAGTCGCCGAAGCCGTATGCCATTGAGCCGCTATTCACGCGCGATCCGCGCCAGATCAACGAACTGCACATCCTGATGGCGATGTTGGTGATCCGCGGCATCTACGAGCGGCACGGCATCACCTCGCTGAACCACGGCATCGGCTTCGACACTGCGGCGATTGAGCTGCTGTTGCCAACGTATGGCGAGAGTCTCGGCCTGCGTGGCAAGATCTGTCGCAACTGGGCGCTCAATCCGCATCCGACGCTTATTCCGGCGATCGAAAGTGGATGGGTGGAAAGCATTCACTGCTTCGGGAGCGAGGTGGGCATGGAGAGCTACATCGCCGCGCGTCCGGATATCTTCGCCACGGGCCGCGATGGATCGCTGCGTTCCAACCGTGTGCTGTGTCAGCTTGCGGGGCAATATGGTGTGGATCTCTTCATTGGCTCCACGTTGCAGATGGACGCCGACGCCAACTCTTCGACGGTAACGCGTGGCCGCATCGCAGGTTTTGGAGGTGCGCCGAACATGGGGCACGATCCTCGCGGTCGTCGTCACGCGAGCGCGGCCTGGCTGGAGTTGCTGCGTGGGCAGGCACCTGTGCAACGAGGTCGCAAGCTTGTCGTGCAAGTCGCTGAGACGTTCCAGTATGGAGGCGTTCCTGCGTTTGTCGATGAGCTGGACGCTGTGGATGTGGGGCGCAAGAGCGGTATGCCGGTCGCGCCGGTAATGATTTACGGCGATGATGTGACGCACGTTGTGACGGAGCAGGGGATCGCGTACTTGTACAAAGCGGAGGGCGAGGAAGAGCGTCGCGCCGCGTTGGCTGCGGTCGCGGGCGTGAGCCCGGTAGGACTGCGGAGCAATCCCGCGATGGTGGAGCGTCTTCGCCGCGCCGGCACGGTCGCATTTCCTGCGGATGTAGGCGTGTCCAGCCTTGAGGCATCGCGCAAACTGCTTGCGGCGCGCAATATGGCCGACCTCGTAGAGTGGTCTGGCGGACTTTATCGTCCGCCCGCAAAGTTCAGGAACTGGTAGATGCAGACATTTCATTCAGTGGCAGCGCCGACCGTCGCGTGGTGGACTCCGCCGCGAATGCAGCCTGCAGCGTTGGGCGCGCTCGCGGTGGAAGCTCTGTTGCAAGAGGCGCGCGCGACCCCGAAGCCCGGTCTCGTCGATCGCCGCGGCGTGGGCGCACATCATGATCTCTCCTTGCCTCTGATGGAGCGCTCCGCAGTGGCGCTGGAGCCGCACTTCATCGCGATGGCAGAGGCGGCTGTTCGCAAGACGCTCAGCATAGAGTTGCGCGAAGAGCTCGGTGCACTTGGGCGCGATGCAGAGTCTGCGATGCTTCGCGTGACGAAGGGTGTGAACACGCACCGCGGTGCCATCTGGGCGCTTGGGCTGCTGGTGGCAGCGGGTGCGCAAGGTGCGACTTCGGTAAAAGAACTCTGCAATCTTGCAGGCGCCATTGCAAGAATGCCTGATGCGAAATGCGTGCAGACCGGCTCGCACGGGCGGAGCGCACAGGAAACATATGGCGCTATGGGCGCACGAGGAGAAGCGATGAGCGGCTTCCCGCATGTGTGGCGCGTCGGCGTTCCTGCATTGCGTGGCGCTCGCCTGCGAGGAGCCAGCGAAGAAGCCGCACGCGTAGACGCATTGCTCGCGATCATGGCCCAGCTCGAAGATACTTGCTTGTTACATCGTGGAGGCCGCGCGGCACTGCTGGCCGCACAAGTCGGCGCGGCGGAGGCTTCTGCTTTGGGTGGCGCTGCCACAGATGCCGGGTTGCAGCGCATCATCGCGTTGGATCAGGAGTTGCTTTCGCTATGGGCTTCACCGGGTGGATCCGCTGATCTGCTGGCGGCAACGCTTCTGGTCGATCGTATGGAGAAGGAATCGAAGTATGCTTGAACGTTTCACGATGGAACTGCCCGCGCAACAAAGCGTGACTCGCCGGAGTCATGTTGGCGTCGTTGCGTCAGGTGATCTCGAGGTCTTGCTGGAACCCGCCGACACACAGGTTGAGGTAGATGTGGTCACCAACGTTGCGGGACATCGCAAGACGTGGGAGGCCGTACTGGCGCGCTTCTTCGCGCAGCACCCGGTTGCAGTGCGGCTTGAGATTCGCGACCACGGCGCGACTCCCGGCGTTGTGTGGCTGCGGCTCGAACAAGCGCTGGAGCAAGCAACGCAGGTGGAGGTGCAAGCATGAGCGGAAGCTTCTCCAACTCTGCAGAGTTTCTTGAACTCTCGGCGCGCGAGCGCACAGCTGCCCTGCTGGACAAAGGCCGGCCGCGTGTAGAACTGCTCGGCCCTTTTGATCGCATCGCTTCACCCTGGCTCAAACTCTCCGGCCGAGTCGCACAAGCAGATGATGGTGTCGTCGTGACGCGCGGCTTCATCGCGGGGATGCAGGCCGTCGTGATTGCGATCGAGGCTTCATTCGAAGGCGGCAGCATTGGCGAAGTTGGAGGTGCGAAGATTGCCACCGCGCTGCAACTTGCAGCGGGAGCATCTCTCGCAGGACAGACGATGCCCGCGGTGTTGTTGCTAGAGACCGGCGGCGTGCGCTTGAACGAGGCGAATCTCGGACTCGCGGCCATTGCGGATATTCAACGCGCGATCCTTGATCTTCGCGAACATGCGCCGGTCGTCGCTGTGATCGCCGGGCCGGTCGGATGCTTCGGAGGTATGTCGCTCGCGGCCGCGCTCTGCACGCACATCATCGGCACGCGCTATGCCCGTTACGGCATGAACGGCCCGGAGGTCATCGAGCAGGAAGCAGGCGCGGCTGAACTCAACGCAGATGATCGCGAGCTGGTGTGGTCCATCTATGGCTGTTCTACTCGCGCAGCAGCGGGATGGATCGACGCGCTTGTACCAGCCAACACCGAGGCGTTGCGAGATGCCGTCGCCGCGTCGCTCAAGGGGGAACTGGTGCAGGCCACACGTCCTTCGCCTGCAGAACAACTCGCCTCATGGCGATCAAACTGGGAGGGCGCAGATGCCGATCACCGCTGAACGAGTTCACGCAGGGCCAGTCACCGTAGACCGTGCCGCGGCATGGATGGAGTGTCTCGCGGCGGAAACTCCGGCGCGGTCCGCTCCCTGTGTGCAGAGCGCCGAAGTGTTGTTGGGGTCACTACGCGTTCGCGCTTTTGCCGTCGTGCAAGATGCTGCCAACCTTTCTGCGCGAGCACGTCATGGCGAGATGGGTGTCGAGCAGGCGCTGCAGCTCTCGCTCGCGGTACGTGAGTTGGTGGATTCCGAAAGGAGCGCAACGCAGAAGACGCCCCTCCTCGCCATCGTGGACACACCTGGGCAAGCGCTCGGTCGGCACGAAGAAGCTGCTTGTATCTCTGCTGCCTGCGCAGCTTCGATCGCAGCTTATGACACAGCTCGCCGCTGCGGGCATCTTGTTGTAACGCTCGTCGTCGGAGGAGCGTTCTCGGGCTCGTTCCTGGCGCACGGTCTTCAGGCGGATGCGATCTTCGCGCTGCAGGCTGAGGGCGTAGAAATGCAGGCGATGCGACTGCGTTCGATCGCGCGCATCACGCGGCAAAGCGTCGCCAAAGTGCAGGAGATTGCGACGCGCGTCACGCCCATGTCTTATGCGATACAAGACGCTGCGCGCTTGGGTATCATCGATGCGCTGATTGAAGGCGTGGATGCGGATGCACCAACGCAGGAGCAGGTGCAACGCGTGAAGCAGGTACTTGCAGAAAAAATTGCAGCTCTGAAACCAGGCGCACGCAGCGTCGCCGGTAACCCATTACGCGTTGGAACCAACGCGGTGGTGGAAGCCATGCGCGCGCAGTGGGAAGCGGCCGATGCGGTGATGGCTGGCGGCGACGCCGTCGGCATGGTGCGATGAACGCGATCCTTCCGTTACTGCCGGTGCTCGTGGTGCTCGCGCTTGGCGTGTATGCTGGCCTGCGCAAACGCGTCGATAACCAGCGCCCTGAGCAACTCATCGCGCTGCTCATGCAATACGCGCTGCCATGCTCGTTGTTTCTTGGGGTCGGTTCATCCAGCCCGAAGATGCTCGCGTCGCAACTCCCCTTGATGGGCATCCTGCTCGTCGCGATGCTAGCGATCTACGCGCTGGTCTTCCTCTTTGCTCGCAAGTTTGGAGAGCTTGGACTTGGCGAAGCCGCAGTGCTCGCGCTGACGAGTGCCTTCGCCAACAATGTAGCGATCGGGCTTCCGTTCGTCGCGAGCATCGAAGGTCCCAGTGGCAGGTTGGTCGTGATGTCCGGCATCGTCGTCGGCGCGCTGGTGCTTTCGCCCGTCACGCTCGTACTGCTCGAACTGGACGCGCAGCGGAGTGATAGTGCTGCAGCAAGCGTCGGCATGCGCCACGCGCTGCTTCATTCGCTGCGTCGGCCTGTCATCGTGGCGCCGCTGCTGGGACTGCTGCTTTCGCTCAGCGGATATACGCTGCCGCCTGTCATCGCATCCTCGCTGGATCTCATTGGCAAAGCAACGATCGGCATTGCGCTCTTCCTCACCGGCTTGATTCTGTCGGCGCAGCGCTTTCGCTTCTCGTGGACCACGGCTGTCTCTGTCCTCGCGAAGAACCTGCTTCAACCCGTGATCGTATGGCTATTGATGCGCTGGTTCGGAGTGCACGGCACGCTCGCACAACAACTGTTCTTACTGAGCTGCGTTCCTGCGGGCTTCTTCGGAACGGTCTTTGGTGCGCGGCAAGGCCTGCGCTCCTGTGACGCTGGCGCTACGCTCGTGCTCAGCACCCTCTTCGGGGCTGCAACGCTCCCGTTGGCTGTGCACCTGGCGCATCGCCTATGAAGCAAGAGGTTCGCATTCACGATCTGCTTCAGCCTGCGGCTGCGTCTTGTGTGACGGCGGAGAACGCCGCAGACCAGGAGGCGATCAATCATTGGTTGGAGTGGGCTCCGCTGGTCGTGGTGCGCCGTCCTGGACTCATGCAAGGTCGCATCGCGGTGGGTGTCCGAGGCAAGCAACGATCTGAGCGCTATGCCGCATGGTTGGGCCTCGCCGACATCGAGGCCGTCCATCGACCGCAAGATCTGCGCTGTGAGGACCATGACCCAACGATGCCTGCGCTGATCGCATTGCAACGGCTACAGCAGCGATGGAAGGAGTTGCCGTACGCGTGGGGGCCCGTCGGAAGCGTGGGATTCGCGCTCGCCTCCGGCCGATCGACGCTACATGCTGCAAGCGATCTTGATCTGCTCCTGCGTCTGGATGTCCCACCACCGAATGCGGTATGGGCAAAGCTGCTCAACGATACGGAAGATCTTCCGTGCAACGTAGATGTTCAGGTGCAAGCGCCACAAGGCTCTGTGGCGCTTGCGGAACTGGCCGCTAACTCGCGCAAGTTTTTACTGCGCGCAAATGAAGGTGTGCGCCTCGTGCGAGATCCCTGGGCGCAGTAAGCCCCTGGGTCGGGTCGCGATTACTTCACAGACCATTTGAAGCTCACCGCTGAACCGGCAGGCATCGTGTAGTCGAACGTCTTGCCATTCCAGGCTACGGTGATCGTGGTGCTTGAAGACGCGCCATTAAACGCGACAAGCCCAACGGTGTTGTCCGGGTTCAGGAAGCCGATGCTCTGCACGCTGCCCGCAGTGCCTGCGGTCGTCGCGATCACACTGCCGCCTGGCGTAGCGACGCGGCCTACGTGACCCATCGCGTAGAGCGCGTCGTTGTAGTAAATCTGCGCGGTCGATGTGCCCGTGTTTACTGTTGCCAATCCGACGCAGGTGTAGCACCCGCCGTTCTGTGGGCCTTCGCTCTGGTTCAGAGCAAGGTTCCAGTTGATCACCGACCGAGCATGATTCTGGACCGTAGCCATCACCAGATTTTGCATCTGATATTTGAAGCCTGACCCCGTAAAGTTCGATGCCGTGAGCACGGGGCAGGAGCCCTTGGTCGCGCAGGTGATGGTGCTTGTGCCTTCGGTGAACCACACGCCCTTGGCGCTATCCAGCGCCTGGGTCGAGCTCATCGCATCCGGCGTGCCGCTATACCAGTGGAATGCCGTGCCCGCGATGTATGCGTTCGCGCCGGAGGCAAGCACCGTTTGCGCGTAGGCCGTGTCAGCATAGTTATCATCCATTGCGATGATCTTCGTGCTGAGCTTCGCGTTGGTGAACGCAGGGCCAAGGTAGTTTGCGATGAAGTTCACTTCATCATTCGCGGTCAGGATCGCTGAAGGATAACCGCTATTCGAGTTCAAGGGCTCGTTCTGCGGCGTCACCGCGTAGACGTTCAAACCCTGCGCGCTGTAGGCCTGCACGAACTTCACGAAGTAGTTCGCCAGATAAGGGAAGTCCGCAGTGAGAATCTGGCTGGACGATTGTGATGCGCCGCTGATGCCCACCATGGACGCATTCGTCTTCATCCACGCTGGTGGACTCCAGGGCGTTGCAAGAATGTGCAGATTCGGATTGATGCTTTGTGCGCTTTGCAGCAGCGGCACGATGTTCGTGAGGTCATGTGCGATGGAGAAAGACGCCAGCGTGGGATCACTCAGTCCTTTGGCGACGTCGTCGTAGCTGTAATTGCCGGACGCTGAAAAATCGCTCGCTCCCATGGGCAGCCGCACCATGTTCAACCCCGCACCGCTGGTCGTGCTGAAGAGCTGTTGCATCAGCGACTGCTGCTGCGCCGTCGGCAGTGCGGCAATCACTGTGGCGGCGGAGTCTGTCATTGCACCACCGACGCCGTCCCAGGGTTGTAACACCGTGGTCGGCGTCACCTGAATCGTCGTCGTGCCCGATCCGCTGGTCGAGCCGAAGTTGATGCTCGTCTGCGCGGTCAGCAACTGCGTTCCGTCTGCGGTGGTTTGATACACCTGCACAGCGGTGGTCGTGGACGTTGTGTTGCCGGCGGTGGATGAGGACGATCCCGCGCAGCCGCAAGCTGCGAGCAGCGAGGTCGTGAACGCGGCGAATCCGAGGGAACGCGCAAAGGCTTGGTTTTTCATGCCGGACGACTATCGTTGTGCTGCGAACATGCTGTCAATACAGGTGATTGGCTTTACTGCGCATGTGTTGGCTGTGTTTCGGATACAGATACAAAATCATTCGTGAAATCGTGGGATATGCGGCGTGTGATAACGCGAGCAAATAACCGGGTTCCTCAGAATTCATGGCGAGAAACCGGCAGAGTCTTCTGGAAATCGAGATGATGGAGCGTGATGCAAAAGCTTTGGATGAGTGCAGCTCTCGGTTTTCTTGTGGCGTCGTGCGCGGCACAAACGGTAACGGTAGTCGAAACGCGCGGTGATAGAGCGTCGCTTCTGGCGCGCAGCGAAGCGAGCTTCACAGCAGGCTCTGCGGTCGCGGGCAAGGGCGCTACAGTCGTCGTTCATGCAGACCGTCTGCTGCAGCGCATGGATGGCTTCGGTGCCTCGATGACTGGAAGCTCAGCGGTGCTGCTGCAATCTCTCTCGCCTGCGGATCGCTCAAGCGCGATGCATGAACTCTTCGATCCCCGCGGACCGCTGGGATTGACGTTGCTGCGTGAGCCGATCGCTGCGAGCGATTTTTCTGCGCACGGAAATTACAGCTACGACGATCCTGCCTCGGGAAGCGACGAATCGCTGCAGCATTTTCAACTCACCCATGATGGCGACGAGGTACTGCCGCTGCTGAGCGAGGCGCTGGCGATCAATCCACAGACGCGCATTCTGCTGCTGCCCTGGAGCGCGCCTGCGTGGATGAAGTCGAACCACAGCATGAACGGCGGACAGTTGGAGAACCGCTGGATCGCCGCGTATGCGAAGTACCTCACGCGCACGGTGGAAGCCTACTCGCAACGTGGGTTGCCGGTCTATGCGCTCAACCTGCAGAACGAGCCAGAGAACGAGAACCCGAGTTATCCGACGCAGTTGATGTCGCCGGCGCAGGAGATCGGGCTCGCCGAACAAACGCGTCCGCTGCTGCGCGGAGCAGGGTTTACAGCCCTACTCATTGGCTACGAGCACAACTGGTCGAACACCGAGTACCCGAAACAATTGCTCGCGCACAACGGGCTCTTCGACGGTGTGTCGTTCCATTGCTATCGCGGCAACGAGACGGCGCAGCTCGATGTGTTGCGTGCGTATCCCACGGCAAGCCTGTGGTTCACCGAGTGTTCGGGGACGAACGGATCTTCGTTTGCGGGCGACCTCATGTGGCAGGCACATCACCTGCTGTTAGGTGCTCCATTGCATGGGGCCCGCAGTGTCTTGTTGTGGAACCTCGTCCTGCGCCCCGATGGCGGACCACATAACGGGGGGTGCAATGACTGTCGCGCCTTACTCACGCTGGATGTTCGAGACGGAAAGCCGGTCTGGACGCGCAACGTCGAGTTCTATTTGCTGGCTCAGGCCGCGCCGTTCGTGCATCCCGACGCCCACATGTTGACGACGGAGATTCACGGTGCCGAGGGTGCGCTGGTCACGGCGTATCGCAATGTCGATGGCACGTATGCAGTACTGGCGTTGAACGAATCGCCCAGCGATCTCCCACTGCAGATCGAGGTGGAAGGGAAGACGCTCCGCCGCGTTTTGCCGAAGCGATCGCTGACTACCTTCGCTTGGGGAGACGCGCGACCGGTGCTGCAGGAAGGTCTGTATCGCCTGCAGGCGGAGAAAGACCGCTGCCTGGCGGCCTCGCGTGAAAGCAAGCAGCCCTTGCTGGAGGAGTGCTCTAACGCTGCCGCACAGTTGTGGGTAGTTTCGCGTCTGCGGAGCGGGCAGTTCGAGGTACGCAACGTCTCCACGCGGCAGGATTTGACCTCATCCGCGAACGGCTCGCCGCAGGCGATCACGCTGGACGGCGACCATGTCGCGCCGGTTTCTTTGCGTCTGGATCGCAGTGCAGTTTGCTTTGCTGGTTCGCCTTCTGGCGGCTGTTTCGGCGACGTACGGCTGAATTTTGTGTCCTCCGCCTCTGATAAGGAACGCAAATAGAAGCAATACGAAGATCGCAATTTACAAATGAATACTCACCTCACTACATTGGCTGCCGTTCATGAAACGGGGATTCTTTGCGCGTCTGAGAGCGCACACCCGTGCAGCAAAGATGAGGAAGGCGGACGTGATGACGGCAAGCGGCATAAGCAGATGGAAGACGACGAAGGGACGGATGTGTGCGGTTGCCCTGTGGGGCCTCTTCGCCGTGTTGCTCATGCCGGTCCGCGTGATGGCCCAGGTGGCCACGGCGGACATTCTCGGACGCGTGCAGGACGCGACGAAGGCGCTTGTGCCGAAGGCCGCGGTAACGATCGAGAACCTCGACACCGGTGTGAAGCGCTCGTTGACCACCAATGATGCGGGCGAGTTCACCGCGGCCTCGCTGCCTATTGGCCGCTATCGCGTCACGATCAGCAGCCCGGGTTTTTCGACGTATCAGGTTCCCGAGTTGATCCTCTCCCAAGGCGACCGCGTGCGTACGGACGCTACGCTCACCATCGGTGCTTCAGAGACCATCGACGTCGCTTCGGTTGAGCCGCAGTTGCAGACGGACAGTTCCACGATTGGCACTGTGGTGACCGAACGCGAAGTGCAGGACCTTCCGCTGAACGGCCGCAACTTTATGGAGCTCGCCCAGGTGCTCGCGGGCACGAATGAAGGCCCGCCGAATGCACTGAACAGCGGCACTCGCCCTGATGATCGCCGCCTCACTTCTTCGGTTTCGACCAATGGGCAAGACGAGAACGCGAACAATCAGCTGATCGATGGCTTGGATAACAACGAGCGCATCATTGGTGCGATCGGCGCTCGCCCGTCGATCGACGCGATCGCCGAGTTCCGCGTACAGACGAACCTCTACACCGCAGAGGTGGGCCGTAGCGCGGGCGCGATCATCAACATCATCACAAAGGGTGGTACGAACACCTATCACGGCTCGCTCTACGAGTTCTTCCGCAACGATCTCTTCGACGCCAGTAACTGGGGCTCGATCTCGCACACGGAGCTTCGTCAGAACCAGTACGGCGGTTCACTGGGTGGCTTCATCCTGCGCGACAAGCTTTTCTTCTTCGCCGACTATGAAGGCTTCCGCCAGGTGCAGGCAGTCACCGCTCTGAGCACGGTGCCTACCTGCTTTGAGCGCGCCAACATTGGCAACTTCTCCGACATCAGCCATACGAGCGTTCCCGCGACAACCGCGATTGACCCGATCGGCCTCGCGTACTGGCAGCTTTATCCGTTGCCCAACTATCAGAACGGCGTGAAGACGGGCTGCCCGAATAACACGGCGACGTCCAAGAACTTCTCCAGCAGCCCGAACACGACGCGCAACCTCAACACCGGCGACGGTCGTCTGGACTATGCATTGCCGAACGGTGACCACACCTTCGTGCGTTACACGATCAATCAGGGAACGGTAACGCTCCCCGGCAACCTGCCGACGGCGAGCACATATGCCAACGCCACAGTGGCGGGCCGCACAACGGTAAGCGGTCAGCCGATGGGTGGCACGATCAGCGGCGGCACGTTGGTCAGCGGCATCTCGCCGGGCGGCAACGTGTACAACTTCTCAGGCCAGTCGAACCAGATGGCGATGAACTCGCAGATTGACTACGTGCATCTCTTCACCGCGCAGTTGCTCGCTGAATTCCGCGTGGGTTACACGTTCATCGACAACCACGCGCTGCCGTTGAACTACGGACAGAACTTCGCTGCGGCACTCGGTCTGCAGGGTGCGAACCTCGGCGACCTTGGCACCTCGCAGCTCACGCCGGTTGGTCCACAAGGCTACTCGAGCGTCGGCGATGGCATCTTCCTGCCGCTGGAGAACCGCGACAATACGCTGCAAGGCAATGCGCAGTTCACGCTGCAGCACGGTAAGCAGAGCATCAAGTGGGGCGCGTCGCTCATTCGCCGTCACGCTACCAGCGCAGAGAGCAACTACGCTGCGGGCAACATCGTCACGGGAACGTACACCGGTGGCGGCGTCTTCGGTAGCGTCTCCTGCGCGCCGCTGGGATGCTTGCTCCGTGGCCTCGTCTATCAGACGCAGCGTTCCAATCAGCTTGTCGAGCCGGGCTATCGCACCTGGGAGCCGAGCGGCTACTTTCAGGATGACTACCGCGTTCATCCGCGTCTGACACTGAACCTCGGTATCCGTTACGACCTCTACACGCCGTTCACGGAAGCACATGGCCGCATCTCGAACTTCAATCCGTACACGTTGAAGCTGATGGTCCCGGGCACCTATGGCGTGGGCAAGACGGCGGGCGTCAATACGGATTACTCGAACGTGGCACCGCGCGTGGGCTTCGCCTTCATGGCTGCACCGAAGACGGTCTTCCGCGGCGGCTTCGGCCTGACCTTCATCCCCATCTCGAGCGGCGCACGCACCGCGCTCGGCAACGCACCGTACGTCTTCAACTACCAGACGTTGAAGAACACCACTACGCTGGCGCAGGGCCTGCCGCGGCCGTTCGTGCAGGATCCTACGAACGTCACCGCGACCACCACAAGCGGTCTTACGCTCTCCGGCATCGACCCGAACTACCGTTCGAGCTACATCGAGCAGTTCAACCTGACGATGCAGCAGGAGTTCGGCCGCAACTCGTTGCAGATATCCTATGTCGGCGCCATCGGCAAGCATCTGCGTCAGAACCCGAACCTCAATCTCGTCGCTCCCGGTGGCGTGACGGGTACGACAGACTACAACGATCTGCCCTTCGACAAGGCGTTCCCCGGTGTCTCGACGGTGAACGAAATGATCTCTGAAGGATACTCGTCCTACAACTCACTGCAGGCTGTCTTCGCGCGGCGCTTTACGAAGAACGTGGGCATCAACGCGAACTACACGTGGGCGCATGGCCTGAACAATGCGCCGAATTATGCCGCCGGTTATGGCGGCAACGGCGTGCTGCCTTATCAGATCAGCACGGTCGATTACGGCAACTCCGATCTCGACATCCGCAACCGTTTCGCCATGCTGCTCAACGTCGCTCTGCCCTTTGGACAGAATGCGAAGGGCTTCAAGGCGCGCCTTCTCAAAGGCTGGCAGACGAACGCTATCTGGATTCAGTCGACGGGCTTGCCGTTCTCTGTCACAGACGATACGGCGACGTCCAACACGGGCGCGACCAGCGAGCGCTCGATGCTCGTGGGCGACCCGCGCGCAGTGACCACGGCGGGAGGTTGCCCGGTAAAGATAAACGGTGGCACCACCTACATGACCAACAAGGATGTCGGCACGCCGAATTTCTTCTTCAACACTTGCGCGTTCGCCAACCAGCCTGCCTCGCAGTACATTCCGTCGGAGCGCAACCTGCTCTACGGCCCGCACTACCGCACGTTCAACCTCTCCATCTTCAAGACCTTCCCGATTTACGATCGTGCGAAGCTGCAGTTCCGTTGCGAGAGCTTCAACCTGACGAACACGCCGAACTTCGCGAACCCGGACTCGGGCCTCGGCGATACGGCCTTCGGCCAGATCACCGCAGTGCGCGGTGGATCCACGCCGCGTCAGCTACAGTTCGCTCTGAAACTTCTTTTCTAACGGCTTCAGCGCACCACCGAACGCCTCGTCCTTCTCATGGAGGATGGGGCGTTCCGCATTTCGGATCGGATTTGCCAATCGCCGCGGAGTGCGCGCCCCGATTCGGCAAGACTGGTGAAAGCGGTTGAGTATAGTGCTACCAGAACCACTTCAAGGGACGCCATGCTCAGAACTCTTCTTCTCTCAATCACGAGAGCTTCGTTGCTCTTGATGGCGATGTTTGCAAGCGTGGCGTCCGCGCAGACGCGTCCGTTTCTGCAGTTCCAACACACAGGCTGGACGATTCAGAATGGCGCTCCGTCGAGCATCACGCGGCTCGCCCAGACCACCGATGGATATCTCTGGCTGAGCACCGTGAACGGCCTCTTTCGGTTCGATGGCGTCTCGTTCGAAGAGTATCGGCCTCCGCATGGGCAGCAGCTCGCGCACACGGGGATCACTTCGCTCTACGCTACGAGCGATGGCGGGCTCTGGCTCGGTTACACCCTCGGGGATACGGGCTTCCTGAAGAACGGTGTCCTCACGTTGCAGTCGTTCAAAGGACATGTTCAAGGCCACGCGGGCACGGTGAACTACGTCTATGTTACCCATGATGGGACAACGTGGGCGGCTGTGGAGGTGTGAAGTGGGAAGGTAACTGAGAGTGGCGGGAAACGGCGGGCGTTGACGGGAATTCGCGGGATTATGGGCAGGTTTCGAGCATTTTGGGCGGGATCGAGCCCCCGGAGCACATCTCCCTAATTGCCACGTTATCTGAGAGCCACACCTTCCGGTTGGACTATCTAGATCCCATATTTAGCCCAAAACTCGCGTCCTCGAGAGAGTCCAATAGTCCAACGCTGGACTATTGGACTGTGCGATTACCACCAGTCCGCGATGGCATGAGCTATCGCCGCTCCGACGATGTGCACGAAACCGAGCGTGTTGGGGTGCGTGTTGTCCTGGGTCAGGCTGCCGATCGTCAGCGCGTTCACGCCACCGACCTTCGTCATGTCGACAACCGGGTCACTGAATGAGTTCGCGACCGCCACCGTGACGCCAGCCGTCGCCAGCGACGCCGCAGCGTTCGCCGTACCGCTCGCGTCGGCGAAGTTGGTCACGGCGATGATGCGCATAGCTGGGTTGGCCGCGTGAAGTGTGTTGTAGAACCACATCTCGTTGCCGTACTGCGTACCGGCTGAAGGCGCGTCGGTGATCGTGCCAATCGGCTGGAGGCCGGTGCCGACGCCGCCCACATCGTTCGTTCCGAGATAGACGACCATCACGTCGACGTTCGCGAGGTTTTGCGCGAGCGTCAGGTCGGTCTGCGGGTAGGTAGCTACGGTGTTGTAGTTGGCGCACTCTTGCGACGCATAGTTGCCGTAGGTCAGTGCGCTCGCCGCGTCGTAGAGGGCAACCGTGCCGGTGGGTGTCTGCGCGCCGTAGCACTCGAAAGCGTCGGCGTACTGACGGGCAGGGCGCGCGTCCTGGTACACGAGCGTGCAACCTGTACGCTTCAGTACCTCGGTCTGCCAGGCTTGCGCGAAGATCGAGCTGATGCTGTCACCGATCACCCCGAGGCGGCAACCAGCAACCGGTGAGGCCATCGAGGTCTGCGCCGCGACCAGCGGCGCGATGTCGGCGCTCGTGAGCGTATGAGCTGTCTGGACGAACGGCACATACGAGCTGGGTAGCGTGGTTCCGGCTATCAACATCTGCGATGCGATCGTGGAGTTGTCGCCGGTGAAGCGCAGCCAGTACGCGCCAGCGGGAGCGGTCAATACATGCCCGTCCGCGAAAGGAAAACCATCTGACGACTGCACGATTGTCAGCGCCGTCTGGTTGAGCGTGTACCAAGTGGCTCCGAAGTTGGGGTTGTTGGCTGAGTCGCCCTTCGCAATGATGTAGGACTTGCCGGGCGTGACCGGAATAAAGGCGCTGACGTACTGCGTCGAATCAGCCGTGATGTTGCCCGCAAAGTATGTCGGCGAGCAGCACGCAGCGGCTGTGTTCAGCAGCCCCGAGGCGACCTTGGCCTTGTCGAAGAGGTTGACCACTGCGGGCTGCTGCGCAGACATGATCTGCTGCAGCACTGCGGGGGCAATGATGCCTGCCTCTGCAGCCTGCGCGCGAGTCGCTTCGGTGGCGATAGCCACATCCACTGTCGAAGCCGGATAGACGGCAAAGCTGGAGTACGACGACGGCAGCGTCGCGCCGGAGACGATCTCCTGCTGCGTCCAAGAGGTGTTGTTGCTCCCGCAGCCCGGATCCCACGCCACACGTGCGAACGCGATCGTAGCCGTAGACGGCACGGTGATCGTCTTCGGGCTGGTGAAAGGAAAGCCAGAGCCTACGCCTTGCGGCACAAGGTTGACGTCATAGAAGGCCAATCCGTAGCCGCCGTTGGTATCGCACGAGTCGCCGATCGCCATCGTGAACTGACTGCCAGGCGTAACCGGGATATAGCCAGACGTCGAGTAGCCGTTCGCAGTCTCCGTCGCGCCATCCGCGTGCAGTAGTGTGTTTGCGCTGACTTTCGTCGGATCGAGAAGGTTCGGGCCGCCTTGCTTGTAAGCCCCGATGAGCGACTGCAGGTTGGTAGAGGTCGCGACCGAGTCTGCACCGGCACGCGCGAGCAATGCCCAGTCCGTCACGTCAGACGCAGGCGTGTTGCCCGTATTGCTGGCGGTGAGGCTCACGTAGCTCGAACCATTCGAGGCGACGGCGTCACCGATTGCGTAGCTCACAGAGTTCGACCAGGTGCCACGGAAGGTTGCGGGAGGCCCTGCAGGGCCAGCGTTGCCCGCGAGCGAGTCAACGAACACGCCGCCATAGCAGTTTGCGATCGACGACACGCCGTTGTTGACGCGAATGTCGAGAGCGCTACCAGAACATGACAGCGGATGGGTGCCGGAGCCTGTGGTGAAGGTGAACGCAGAGACGGTGCTGACGGAAACCGAGGGGATGTAGTCATCCAGCGACCAAGTCGGGCCAGCGATGCCCGGCACGAAGAACGTATCGACTGTCTGCGTCGTGCTGTCAAAGACAGAGATTTGATACGAATGGCCGGGAGATGAATCGGTCGCAGAGTCTGGAACCTGCAGGGTGGTGACCAACGCGCCGTCGGTGATCGTTCCGCAGAACGGGCGTCCCTTCATGTAGAAGCCGCCACCATGCTTGGTGACCTGAATCGCGTTGTTGTATTGATCGACCGGGGTGAGACACAACGTGCCGCTGGTGGGCGAGTTTCCACCGTTGATAGATTCAGCCGTGATGGTCGTCATCACGTTCTGCGCGTGGCTTACCGTTGTGAGAAGTGCAAGCGCCGAGAGGACGAGGTTGCGTAGTAGTCGCATGTTCGCAGTATCGCGACCCGGTCTCGATTTACCTCACCGCGCTGTCGCAGGTTGCCGACTTGTCGCAGCGGCCTGCGCGCGTAGTTTTTCCATGTAGCGTTCGAGCGATCGCACGTCGATTCTCCACGGTGCCGAGGGCTTGTTGATGATCTTGTAGGCCGTCAAAGTCCCTGCCTCGATCAGTTCGGTGACCAGTGTCTTCCCGCAATCGAGAACGTCCATTACGCGCTCGGTCGTGATGGTGTCTTCGAGCGAGAACGGAAGCAGGTCGTCTGCGCGAGGGCGCAGTCCTTTGGGTGATGGCTTGCGAGGTGCAACGCCTGCAGCGAGCCGGAGGTTGTCGCAGAACTCGACGAGGCTATCGAACTTGATGCGAGTCATAGTGCCGGGGCCTCCGGGTGAATACGCCGCGAAGAGTTTGGCCTGCACGAGCCGCAGCACCGATCGCGTGCTGACGCCGAGGATCTCGGACACGCGCTCTACACTGACCTCAGCGGTACGCGGGAAAGGCAGCGCAAGATTCGGCACCGAGCGGATGCGGTGGCCGGTGATCGTCGCCATTACTTCGGGCGAGAAGATGTGTGTTTGACCCTCAATGCAGGTACGTCGCTTCATGCAACCTCCTTGCGCAGAATCCCTTTCAGTGCAAAGCGCACGCGGTTGGCATCGCCGAGCGTGCGGATGGTGTCGCGGCCACCGTTAGGGCCACTACGCGAGCGCAGAAAGGCACGCAGGCGATCGTTGTCCCAGCCGAGGCTACGCATGTCCGCCTGGATGAACTCAAACACCGGCTCGGTGCCGTCAACCATCGTCGCCTCAGCATGGATCTGATCGTTGCGGCCTTCGGTGCCATCCTTCTCCGCGCGATGGCGCGAGACGTAGGACGTGGGAGCCTTGGTCTGCGGCATTCCGATGGTGTTCTGCAGCGCATCGATGCAGAGCTTCGCCTGAGCGATGGTGAGCAGCGAGAAGCTTTCGATCTTGCAGCCAGTAACGGAGGAAGCCCATTCGAGACGGTCTTCGCGCGAGTTACCCATGTCGAGGTGCGTGGCGCACTGCGAGTAAAGCGTCTGAAGACGGCGTAGGGCGAGAGGAGTGATGCGCTTCATCGGATGGCCTCCCAAAGTCCCGCGTAGCACTGTGCACTGCAAAGGTTGAAGATGCCTTGCGTGCGGATCGCGCAGCGCAGATGGGCAGATGCTGGAAGGAGCGCACCACAGCACGCGCAGAGCCCGACATCGTTTCGGCTAAGAGCTCTTGCGAGGGCGTCCACGCTTGCGCTTGCAGCCGCCGTCGCAGTTGGGGCAGGTGCATACACCGTCGAGGTCGACGCCTGCACCGAGGTGCTTGCGAAGGAGTCGTCGTGCAAGGGCAAGCTCCTCGCGGCGCTGATCGCGTCTACGTTCGGCATAGTCTTCGAGCTTGTGTGGTTGGGAGCAGAATCGCGCATTGCCTTTGCAGGGCTTATTGCATCCTGGTCGCTGGCACTGCCTGGGCATGATTCAAACTCCTTGCTTTGGTGCAGGTGTGATCCGAGCAGGCCGTCGCCTGCGATGTCGTTGTAAGGCGACTCGCCAAACGCGTCGCGATCGGTGGCGATGCGCTGCAGCTTGTCCCAGATCCGGGCGATGAGCAGCATGTCGGCATACTGCGAAAGCTGCACGCCGTTCGGGTACAGCAACGCGAGAGCCTTCGGAGCCGTTGCGAATGACGATCCATAGGCCGCGTTCTTCCGCTCGGTGGTCTCGCCGATCATCTGGCCGATTTCAAGTAGTGACTTCATCGTTGCTCACCACCTTCGGCCTTCGGCATTACCTCAGCGAGGTGTGCGTCGAAATCCTCGCCGACAGTTGCCCAGCATTCATGCCCCATGCCGGTGGAGAATCCGCACGAGCACTCCATCGCTGGCACCCAGCGTTCGCCGTTGCTGTAGTACGTCGCATGTTCGATACCGTGTGTGACTGCCATCTATCTCTTCCCCTCTCGAGCTTTCTGCTTCTGCTCACGCTTCCGGCGTCGTGAGGCTTTCTTTGCTGCTTGCTGTCGGCGAAGAAGCTTCATCGTCTCTCCGCCTGGATCGGCCATAAACCTGTCGGTGCGTCGGCTGCTGTCGACATACCTGCCAACCTTCTTCGCCCCGGCAACCCATTCCTGACGAGCCGCGTTGTCACCGCCATACCAAGCCAAGAGCCTTGCGGCGACATGGGCGAGTCCACTCTTCGACACCTTCTCTAACTCGGCCTGCCAGCGTTCTCTCGGGCCTACCTCCCACGGACTCAGCATGTCGATCCCAGCTCCTTTTCCAGCTCGGCGAGCCGCTGCAGGCCGCGCTCGGAAATCTGTTTGCGGATGCAATGGCCGGGGCTATAAGGCAAGTGCGCGAGCCAACGACGACCGATCCCGAAGCGGCGCACCATCCAGAACACGACACCGAGGGCGTAATCAGTCGGGCAGTCGGTGTCGCGCTGCACCATGCGTTCCATGTCGTCATAGGTGCGTGGCTCCTGCAGGAATCGAAGGAACATCCGATCGAGGATCAGCTCTAGGTGCGCTGGCGGTTGCACAAGGTAAGGTCGTCCACCGAGTTCGCGCACCAACGTCCATTCGTGTTTCGCGTTCATCGGCGTGCTCCTTGCATGTGAACGCGCACGCCGTTGGCTGCGGTGATCATGTTCGTGCGCACGTCTTCCGCGTGCGCAGTCTCCGTCCACACTGCCTGCCAAGCTCCATCGGGATACACGATCACGACAGCCTGCGCGTGATGGCGCGCGTGAATCTGCTGCAGCATCCGCTGGATGTCGTCTGTCACCGACTGCTGCATCGCGTCGGCCATGTTCGCAGGGCGGTCGCTCGAACGCTCTTCGATATCAGCCTTCGCGGCGCGCCTACCGCTGCGCACAGGGCACGATACGAAGTGGCACGTCATCGCTTCACGGCTCGTGGATGCCGGATCGTATAGAACGTCCTTGCCGTTCTTGGTCTTCCAGACTTCGACCTGCTGCTCGCAGCTCCGGCAGGTGGTGTTCTTCACGAAGATGTAGCCCCAGTTCTGCAGGCGAATCTTCGTCGGTGTCGAGTTGTTGAATAGACGGTCTGACATGGTTACTGCTCCTCTTCCTCGCTGCTCTGCAATTCGATCCGCACCTGGCCGAGCAGCTCGGCGGTGGCGCTTCTGCCGCGCAGCGAGCGCACGCTGCGCAACAGGCTTAGGGCTTGGCGCACCATCGGCTCCGTCAGCTCGCTGACCTCCGCGAGCGTCTCGGGCAGGTAGTAGCCGCCGTTCTCGCGGTTGCTTCCGATCGGCAGTGCAAACTGCAAACGCAGATCGCTGACGATGGCTCGTACCGTGCGATCGGCGATGCCTGTCTGTTCGCAAAGGTCGGCACGCGCGATGCTGTTGGCTTTGCCGACGTGTAGGCGTAGCACCACGAGGACGTATCCCTCTTCGTCCGTCAGCGGACGCGCCACCTCGCGCCCGGCGAAGATGTCTTCCACGCGGTCGAGGATGTGCTCGCTGAAGGCGAAGAGAGTGTCGGTCATAGCTATGCCTTCGGCTCCTGCGTGCGGCGCGTCGAAACCCAGGCTTTATCGAAGGCTTCGACAGCGAGTGCCGGTGTTTCACCGAAGCCCGCTACGCCCACCTGCAAGTCGTCGCCGTAGAGGGCGCACCAGGTATCGCCGTCAAGGAACACGCGCGGCTTGTGGACACGAGAGGGCATCTGCTCTGTTACTTCTGCGAGCAGCATTTGCAGGTAAACCGCGATGTTCTCAATGGAGTCGCTATCCGCGTTCATCAGTTCCTTGGCTGATGGGCCAGCGAAGGGCCATTCGAGAAGAATCGCCTTTACAGCTGCTTCGCGCTGCTCAATCCCAAAGCGTGGTGTCGAAGTACCGTGGGAGATCGTCTGCACGGCGTCCATCCATGCTTCATCGGGCGTCGCTCGAGGTTCATGCGTGAGAGGTTCAAAGCCATCACGAGCGCGACGGATGATATAGCCCTCACCAACTAGAAAAGCTGCGTAAGCGGTCGGATATTTTGACTGAACGAATTCCTGTGACGTCATGCGGTTCTCCTTTGCACGTTGTTGTCGAGCCATTCGCGATACCGACGTTTGAAAGCTGCGGCGTTTCGCTCGGCTTGCTGGTTGATGGTTTGCTGCGACGCTTTCGTCTCGCTGGCGACGATGAGCTTGTGGCGTGTGCACCAAATCTCACCCGGCACCACGGCGGCCCTGCAGTACGTCTTTCCTTGGCCGGGTGAGTTGCCGTAGACGCAGCCGCCAGCCTTGACGATCTGCTCAAACGGAGTGAGTTCGATCACGGTCGCGCCTCCAGCAGCTCCACAGGCGGGGTCTGTAGCATTGCTCCATGCCCAAGCTCACCAACGCCCAGCGCCGCGCTATCGCCGAGTCCTTCCTCGGCATAATTTGCCCGCTTTGCCAGGCGAAGATCGAGCCTAGGGACATCAAGCGACTCCACGGGCGGGAGATGGGCTGTATCCACTGCGGCGGCACGTGGATCGAACCCGAGCGCAGCATGGGCATGACCAACCCGCACATCGATCGGAGCCGCGACTAGCGAGTTGTACTTGCGCTCGACGCTGTCGACTGCATCGAGGTAGGCGTTGACGCCGTTGCGCAGCGTGAGCGCCTCCAGCACGTTCTTGGCGTCGTCGCTGGGGCCATCGTTGGCAAGCTCATAGAGCGATGCTTTGAGTTCCGGCGTGAGGCTCGCGAACCAGCTATCGAGATCAGCTTCAGTGAGGCAGACCACGACGCCATGATCGTCGAGGACTACATAGGTGGCGTCGGGGCCGGTGCGCTGAATGCCTTGCTCGGCGAAGTGTGCGGTGAGGGCGCTTGCGGTAATCATGCTTTGAAAACTCCGTTCTGTTGCTCTTCGTGGCGTTTCTGCACGGCGCGTGTGCCGCGACGTACCTGCAGGGCGATGTTGCGAATCGTGGTGAGCTGGCGATCGAGTTGATCGAGGCACGAGATGCTGTCTCGCATGTCGTGTGCCGTGGGGTCGATATGCTGCACGGCCTGAGCTGCGAAACCGAGATGACGCTGCAGGTCTGTCTTCGTGTCCTGCAGATCTTCGCGGTCTTTAATGAGTGCCTTGCGGCGCTCTTCGACCTGGGCGCTAGTCGGCGGCATCGGCGATCTCCTGTGGCGTTGGCACCAGTTCGGGAATCAGGTTGAGACCGAGCTCATTCGCGACCTCCGTGATGGCCTCAGCAGCATTCGCAGCGCTGCCGAAGAGGTCCATCAAGCGAAGCGTCAGGCCGAGTGACGATCTGCGCAGAGCTTCATCGCCGTCCGTTCCCTCGCGCACCATCATGGAAGCGGCTGCGACAACGCCAGCGGCGTGGAGTGCCAGGGAGAGAACTCGCGCCCTCTTCGTCGCGACAGTTGGCTCGCTCGCTTCGTGGAAGAGATCAAGGCTGCTCTCAGGTGTTGGAAGAGCATCAGCCTCTCGCAGGGCTTCTGATTCATTGAAGATGCCGACAATGTGCTCAGCGCCCTGGATGCGATGAATGCAGCCGAGCCATTCGAGGTAGTCCGCGCACTCAGCCACGGTGGTGGTCAGCGTTTCATCGCAAGTGTTGAGGTCGTAGTAGTCGCCCTCGAAGCCATCGACTTCGACCTTCAGGCAATGGCACTCGATAATCGAGGATGCTGAATCGAACGCGTGCGAGCGCTCAATCTCAAGCGCCTTTAGTGGGGTGAGCTTCGCCATCGCTACGCCGCCTTTCCGCGCTTCGTGCGCTTGATCTTCTCGGGCGTGATGGCATCGACCTTGAGCACCGGAGCCTTGGTCTTGACGTCGATGCAGACGCCGAACAGTTGCGCGATGCGGTCATGCGTGCGCTTCGGCAGATCAACCGTGGCCAGGACGTCGTGTGCGCTCTCGACGAGCTTGTGTTTCGTCTCGATCGAGAACATGCGCCCAAAGAGCTGCGGCACGTTGCGCTCGTTGAGATATTCGCGCAGGTCGCCGATCGCGGACTCGCGCAGGCTGGTGCTCTTGCCGACGGTTACCGTGGCGGCGTTGCGCGTGCCGCTGAGACGCTTCGACTCGCTGGCCCCGTCGGGAATGGAGCCGTGCTTGCGGACGATGCCGATGAGACGGTTCTTCACCTCGTCGTGCGTATCCTGGGCGGCGCGGAGCAGCTCCTGCGCGGCCTGATACTCAAGCACGCATTCATCGATGTCCTTGTCCGTCGGCTTGTAGTTGGAGTCCGCGAGCGACATCGCGACCACGCGCTCGATCACGGTGGTGTTCGGAAGCGAGGCGTAAGCGCCTGTGATGGTTTCGAGGGCTGGGGTGGATGCGGTGGTCATGCGTGCCTTTCTGGTGAGTGCTGCGTGATGGTTAGGCGAGAAGGATGAAGACGATGAGCGGCCAGCAGATCAGTGCGACTACGGCTGTGGCTGTGGCCGGGAGCACAGCAAGCTTGATGGCTTCCCACACGTCACCCCGCTCGAAGGCGACGGCGAGCATCTCACAGCGCACGTCAAGGTTGTGCTTCAAGTTGCGAGCGGCTTCGGCCGCAGTACGGATCAAGCGCATTTTGCTGCTCCTTTCGGCGTTGCGAGGGTGTCCTGTGCGTGTTCGATCGAGAAGAAAAGATCGCGCGCGGAGATGAACTCATATGGCTGCTCAACGGCCTTATTGCCTTTGCGCACTGTGCGAACGCCAGCCGACGTGCAGCTTGCGATCGTCTGATCGCATACCGCGTCGGGGATGTGCTGGCCCAGCTCACCGCGCAGGATGGCGCGGGCTTCTTCACGCGAGGGGCCGTTGAGAAAGATGGTCTTGCGCACGCGCGAGCGCCACTGCTCCATCTGCCAGTGGCTCACGCGCTGCGTGAGGTCGTGCGAACCTGCCAGCACCACACCGAAGTACGGCGGCAGATCGAGCAGCTGGCGCAGTACTTCCAGACCGGCGTTGTCGAGGTGCTGCGCTTCGTCGACCACGAACACGGTGCGCTTGCCAGCCAGGAAGAAGCGAAGCTTCCGCAGCAGCTGGTCGATGGTGCCGCGATTCGGGATTCCCGCCGCACAGCAGCACTCCATCAGGAACGACTGCGGCGAGTGGTTAATACGCGCGTACACGTAGACGAAACGACCGAGGTCTTGCTCCTTGATCTCTCCACCAACGTGTAGTAGCGCGTGCGTCTTCTGCGTGCCTGGAGGCCCGTCGACGATGTAAGCCGTGCCACGATTCAGCGCGTTGAGCGTGGCGCGTCGTACGTCGGTGACAGAGGACGTCTCGTAATGGCGGTGGCTATCGAGGCGGGACTCGGCCTGCAGTTCATGGAGATCCATGAACTCCTTGAGGCGTGCACGCATTTCCTTGGTGTTTTCGCGCTTGCCCTCGTGGTGCAGACCGTAACGACCCTGCAGGAAAAGACCTAGGGATGAACGTGCATATCCGATGCAATCGGCAAGCTCTTCGATCGTTAGCCCGGAGTGCAGCATAAAGCGACGTGTTCGTGCCTGCATCTGGGCGTCGTCAGGTAGCGTGAGCTTGTCGAGTTGGGCTCTGCGTGCGGCTGTGAGTGGCATTACTGATTTGCTCCTGCGAGGGTGGCGGCGAGCATGTCGCCGATGTCTTCTGCGTGGAGGTGCTTGCTCGGCACCTGAGTGTTCACAACCTGCGTCTGCATGGCACGCTGGGTGATGTGGTCGCCAACCGCCATCGGCAACATGGCGCGCTCGTGCAAGTCCTGAGCGGCGGTGGTGTGGCCGCTGCGCACGACATCGTGGCGTAGCTTGCGAATGCTTGCAGCGGTGTCGTTCCGCAGGGTGCGGCGCTCTTGCATACTTGCCGCGATCGCTGCGTTAGCCGCTGCCGACTGCGTCACATGCTCTTCCTGGCGAACGTCGCAGACCTTGTGGCCGTCCAGGTCGGTGACGACCGCGCGTTCCGGGGCGTTCGGGTCGAAGCAGACGATTACGTTGGTGCGCTCTTCGCCTGCCTTGGCGATGAGGTGGAGCTGCTGCACGTCATACGGCGTCGCACCGATCATGCGGCGATTGTTGATGAGCACAGCACCGTTGCGGACGACGCGGTTCTCACGTTGCCAGAGCAGCATGTCGAGGGTCGATTCCTCTACGTGACGCCGTGACTGCTCGCTCCATCCCGCGAAGAAGATCTCCGCAGCCGTGCGACCTTTCATCCCACGGCCTTCGTGCTTGTGTCGCTGGTTGTAGTCATCGAAGAGCCACGTTGCGGCCATGCGGATGAAATGCGAGGCCGGGATCAGCGGCGACAGATGCCCCTTATCGATACGCACAAGCTTCCGGTGTAGTGCTCCGTCTTCGTTTGCGCGATCGGGGCGGGTGTACATATTGCCCGTCGTGTAGTGCGGCAGGATCGCGTCGAGGCCGAGGTGCATCGTGCGGAACATGCGCTCGATCGGCTTGCTCTGCGGGTGGTACTTGATGCAGTACTGCACCTTGATCCCGAGCATCCGCAGCGCGCCAGCGCGTTCGATCTGAAGCATGTCTTCGCTGACGTGCTCGGACTGGTTGGCTGCAGCGGCGAAGCGTCCGACCTTCTGGAAGTCCTTGCCGTTGTCGCAATAGAAGGTGTCGCAGGGGCCGAAGCGACGTACAGCCTGGGCAAGCACCGTGGAGATCGATCGGCTGCTGCCTTCCGGTGTCCATGTTGCGCCGACGATCATCCGCGAGCGCAGATCCATGAGCGCCGTGAGGCGCAGGCGCATAGGCGCGTTCTCAGCGACACCATCGAAGCAATCGTTGCGAACCTCAACGTCATGGATGCAGTGATCCGAAACCCAAACGCTGTTCGGCGCGATGTCCTCATAGCCTCTCGTGAGGTACGTGGCGAAGCGAGCGGCATAGGCGCGCTCACCTTCGCGGGCGAGGACAACCGGAGCGGCGGGCAATGAGCTGAGGAAGTCGCAGACGGCCTCATAGCTAGGCACATCGTTTGCGGCCATGCCGTACTTCGCGTACTGACGTTCGAGCGCGCGGTAGGCGGTGCGCTTGCTCTGCCAGGCGTCCATGTACGCGGCAGCCACCATCTTCGCCGCCTCGGGCCAACGCTTCGCCCATTGCGACGTTCCCTTGTCCTCGCGTACTTTGCGTGCGAGCGCGGACAGTCCGCCTTGCTTCGGATCGGTGTATGCCTTCTTCCAGCGCCACAGCGTCGGGCGGCTGACGCGGTGCTTGCTGTCCTTGTGCAGCTCCACCAGGTAGAGCGCCAGATCGTCCGACGTGTTGATACGACGGCCATCCGCAAAGCGGAGCGAGGCGCGCATACGCTCACGCGCTGCAGCGTTGTCGCAGAAGTCTAGGAGCGGCTGCAGGATGCTCAGCCGCTCCATCGCCTGCCGTTCGGCTTCCGCAGAGAGCACGATACGACGGCCTGGTCCCTGAGAGCTCGCGGCATCAAAGAGCGGCGCTTGCACCGGGGACGGCGCGGGGGGACGCATCAGCTCAATGTGGGGCTTGCTCGGGGTTTCCAGCTTGGCGAGTGCTTCCGCAGGTAGCGAAGCGCTCGCGTAAAGGGTTGCGCGTCCATCTTTGCGCGTGGCGATCTTGTCCTCCGCCTGCAGGCGATAGACGTTTGAGCGTCGCCATCCAGACAGAGCAATGAACTCAGGCAGAGTGAGCCAGGGGGTAATCGGAAGACTAGCCATCGATCTCCACCCCCTGCAGGATGCGTTCATAGCTCGCCATTGCTGCGGCAGCACGCTTCTGGCGTAGGTATTCGCGGCCCAGCTCGAGCAGCTGCATCCCGTCGTCGTCGATGACGTGCAGACCGGCGAGCTCCGCGCTAAATGTGAGCAAGCGATCATCGCCGGTCACCGTGCAGAATGCGCGAGTGAGTTCGAGTGGGAAGCGGTACTCAGGACGGCTGTCGGCTGAAAAATTGTTGAGCTGTCTCTCAGTCACAGAGAGGCCGGTCAGTCGAGCGATTGCATCGGCAATCTGGACGCGGCTAAGGCCGCAGTTGCTCATGGCCTCGGCGACAAGGACGCGTACTGTTCCGCCGTCCGTGATCGTGCCTGGAAGGATCGATTCGACCTTGCCGAAGAGCTTCCCTTGGGCGGAGCCTGAAAAACGTCGCGCGCCCTTTGCAGGTGACCCAGCACCACGGCGGCCAGCATGATTCGTGTATGACTTGCTCACGCCGCCACCGTCTTCAGCATGTTCTTCTGGCGTGCCTTCTTTTGCACGCTCTTGTGGATCGCCTTGCTCACGCGAGCGGAGGTGCTAAGGCCCCAGAAAACACGGCGGACATGCTGCGGCGTAACACCGAGATCGCGCGCGATCTCGCTGAAGTTGGGGCGCAACCGCAAAGCTGCCTTTGCCTGCTCAATCGTTGGGCTAAACTGGACGCTCAAATTGAAACCTCTCGGACAAGAGGAACACTAAAGGATTCTTTAGTGCCAGTCAACAAAAATGAAAGAATTCTTGCGCGGCAAAATGCAATAGCCATAGTTGCGCCTAAATTGAAGGAATTACGAGCAAGGCTCGCCTACACACAGGCGCAGATGGCAACAGTCGCAGGCGTAAGCCACGTCCAGATATCGCGATGGGAAAAAGGGCTCGATCTACCTAAAGCCAAGGCACTTATGGCTTTCGGCAGAATTGCGCCTGATGACGAGCGCGTGTGGTGGTACGAGCAAGCGGGCGTCGAGCCTGTACAAGCAACGGCAGACCGCGAGATCCCGGTACTAAAGGACGCTGCAGCCGCAGGTACACCAAGGGCGATCAACGACAAGGAGATTGATTACACCATCAAGCTCCCGAAGAACGTCATCCCTGCTGGCGGCAAGCTGGTCGGAATCCCCATCGAAGGCGATTCGATGTCTCCAATCCTTGAAACCGGCTATATCGCCTTCATCGACGCAACGCCCAGGAGCTTAGAGAAGATGGCAGGCAAGATGGTGGCAGCGCGCGACTCGGACGGCGTCACAGTCAAATGGCTGCGTAAGCAATCGAAAGACCTCTATCTTCTCGTGCCGCAGCACACGTCCCCGCGCCACCAGGTGCAGGTAGTGCAAAAGGACGGCGATTGGAGCATCGTCGGAGAAGTCATCACTTGGATAGGATTCCCGCCACCATTGCGTAAATGAACTCGAGCGTTAGCAGCAAGTGACGGAGTAGACAGCAAAGGAGAGCAGTATGTCGACAATTCCGGTCCCACCATTTCCGACCGAACAGAAGAGCATCACAAGCGAGGAACTCAAGTTCCGGGAAGCGGCCTTGCGCCATGCAACCGCGCTTCAGTCCGTCGCTATCTTCGCTTACTTATTCATGGCTCTGTTAGCGGGTATGTATTCCGCTTCTTTAGGACGCTCGTACGACGGCGGTTTCAACTTCTTCGTTGCAGCGATATGTTCGCTCTTTGCGCTTTCGCCAATACCGTTTCTGGCGAGCGCCTACGCGAACGACATGCGCCGTCGCCATGCTTTTATGGATCGGAGCTAACCAATTGCTGAAGATCGATTTTCATTGGTTTCCCTCTCGCTTGGTCGGCCAAACAGCAGTTCATCATATGGCGAAACCGTGATGCTGCCTTACAACGAGACGTCGCACAAGCCTCCTTCTAAGCGTCAGAGCAGCTGGGTCTTTTTCGGGATACAACTCGCGATCGTCGGTGCCGTTCTCACGTTCATCTTCGTAAGGTATTTCCACCACAGCGAAGGAGCTTCCTGGTCGAGGGAGATTGCTGCGAATGAGAAGCAGCAGGCTAACGTCAGCGAGGGCTTCAAGAAAGCAGCGAACAGCTACCTCGACATTGTCGATGCCGAGCAGAGAGCTGCTGGCCGTGATGTGATCGCTTATCGTCAGCTCAAGGGGGATGCGGAGCGAGCAAAAGCTGTGCTGCGCGAATCCTCGCACACCGAAGCAGAAACTTATCTGGCCAACGAAATCGTCAGCGATCCATACATGTGGGAGTTCTGTGTGGAGGTCGGCGTCTATACGGCCTATCCAACACGCAGGATCGCAGATTGCAGACCTCGTGATGTCGCGGCCCTCAGGAATCGTGTGCGCTAGGCTGCCCTAAACTCAGAGCAATTTGTCGCTCGTGACATGTCAGGTGGGACAATACGAAATTCTTGACACGCATGATGCGTTACGGTACTTCTAAATGTGCCGAGAGTTTTGAGGGTGACCCATTGCCTAAAAGCGTCTGAGTTCTACTTCACGATTGACGTGTCCCCGGGGCTGTCACCCCGAGGAACACGGTTGATTAAAACTGGTGCACGATAAGCACGTGTACCAGCCGCACGAGTTCGGTGAGGAAGATCCAAAAACCAGATTGCCCAGCCAAACTCCGGCACTGCTTACAGCGTTCCGTATTGTTCATAGTTCAGTCACTCACCCCAGAGTCCTCCTGGGGTGACTTTTTGTCGTATGCGCGGGATACTACCCCGCCAAGTCAATCAGAGCATAAGCGGCATGTGGATAAGGTGCCCAAGTTGCTGATAAGTCTCGCTATTTGACTAAGGGCGAACATCGAGCGAAGATCGCGAGGATGAATGCTGCTTTCGCATGGCCGGGTGGAAAACGAGCCCTCGTGCCTACATTGCTCAAACTGCTGCCTAGCGACCACTCGCTCTATTGCGAGGTGTTCGCGGGCTCGGCCAAGCTCCTTTTCGCCAAGGAGCCTAGTCGACGCGAGGTCATCAACGATCTCAATGGCGACGTAACGAACTTCTTCCGCGTGGTGAAGCACGCGGGGTGCGAACTGGCCGAACGCTTGGAGGCTGAGTGCATCCATTCTGGCCGCTTCCGTGAGCTGCGCGAAGCTGCACCACCATCCTGTGAGATCGATCGCGCTCTCCGCTTTGCCTATCTGACCTGGTACAGCTTCAGTGCCAAGGGTGAGCACTTTGCCAGCAACAAGATCGGCGGCAAGCAGCTGCGATCACTAGCGAGTATTCGCATCACTCTGCAGCGCGTAGCCGAGCGTCTTGCCTCGGTGCAGATCGAGCAGCGCGACTTCATCGAGATACTGCAGCGATTCGATTCTCGCGACACCTTGTTTTATCTCGACCCGCCTTATGTGGACTTCGGTAGCAATGGGAGGTATGAGGCGCTGACTGTAGAGCAGCGCTCTGCATTGTTTTCCACGATCGCACAGCTCAAAGGGCGCGCGCTCGTGAGCTTTGACGATCACGCGGAGATCCGCAACCTTGCCAAACAACACGGACTCCAGATGCGTAGCGCTGCGATGCGCTACTCGCTTGGTGGGGGACACCGTGCCAAGGATGCACCCGAATTGCTACTCGCGAACTATCCTCTCGCTGCGTAGTCTAAAACCGCTCAATGCTATCGCCCAGGTCTTTGACCTGGGCGTTTTTGTTTGTGTCGTGTGACACGAAGATGCAGCACGACAACGTGCCGCAGATATAGCAACAGTGCTGGCTACTCTTCTCTCAACAGCCCAAGGGTTGGAGATGGCACCGCAATTCATCGCCGCGATGATTGCGGATTGAATGCCCGAAATAGGGGGCCACGGTGGTCGCGTGTCGCACGCGCGGCCCCGCCCTAACTCAAGAGAGGAGCGCACACGATGGCATCAGCACAGCAACTCGCGAACCTGCAGTCTGTTGTTCCCGCCGCTGTCGACTGCGCGCGCAAGTATGGCGTCTTCGCCTCTGTGACGCTTGCGCAGTGGATTCTCGAAAGTGCGTGGGGTCTGTCGAAACTGGCGACCTCATGCCACAACTACTTCGGCGTGAAGTGGACGCAGCGCAGTACGCCTGCGACGTATGAAGAGTTTCCGACATACGAGTTCATTGCTGGTAAGCGCACGTTGGTGAAAGCTGCCTTCGCAAGCTATGCCTCTGCCGATGAAGCATTCACCGATCACGCGAAGCTTCTCTCGTCCACGCAGCGTTACGCCGCAGCGATGAAGGCCAAGACACCCGCAGCGTTTGCGACAGCGCTCGAGGCGGCAGGCTACTCCACGAATCCCGACTACGCCGAGAGTCTGCAGGAGCTGATTCGCCGGTACAACCTCACGCAGTATGACGTGCCGCCTGCAACGGCTGCGGCCTCAACAGCTGCGTAAGCGCAGCAAGGAGAAATGACGATGAAGAAGACGTTGATGGGCTTGCTCGCGTGTGGCGTGACGGCTCTGGCTGGTGCAGTCTCGGCAATGGCGCAGGACAACGTGCAGCCCGCTTCGCAGGATGTGGCGAAACTCTATGCGGTCGGCGGCTCGTATAGCCCCGGTGCCTCGCCTGCTTTCGCAGGCACGGCGATGGTCGCCATCAAGATCCCGAACACGAGCACCTACGGCGTGACGATCTACGATGCGCTGCCCACCTCGGTGAAGCCGTTCAAGATCACCACGAACATCGGTGCGGGCGTGGCGCAGAAGCTCACGACGATTGCAGGGTATGACGTATTCGGCACAACGTCTGCAGGTCTTACCTACACGTCGACCAACACCGGTTGGAATGCGACGTTTGGCGGCGCAGTCATGATTCCGATCAAGACGCTGAAGGATGGTTCGAAGCTTTACCTGATGCCGGAAGGTCGAGGCATGAAGTCGAGCGTTTCGGATGGCTCCGGCGTTCAGGTGATCGTGGGCGTGCAGTTCGCCCTCGGTACCTACTAAACCAAGATTCTTACAACGCGAGAGAGCGGTGGGCTGAGAGCCCTGCGAGTGCGAGCGTTCATCGCCGCAAGGTGGTACGCACTCAACGGGCCAACTCACATCGGTGTAAATGCCGCTCGATATGGAAGCAGCAACAAGGCGGGAGCGGTGACCCGCCGAAGTATCTGGGATCTGACGATGAAACTTACGAATCCGTTCCCCGAGATCGGGCAGCTCTACAAGGACGCAGCGAAACGCAGCGACGACGGGATTCACCCAGCGTTCAAGTTGCTCGCGCTCACGGTGGCGGCCCCGGTGCTGGCCGGAGTTTTGATGACGCGCGGCAGAGAGAACCAGTGATGCGTGACCCACTCTCCGTCGCTTGCGGAGACTGTGCCAGTCAGCCGGGTGTTGAGTGCGATTGGGGTGTCGTCGCGGTGCATGAGCGATTCCATTCAGCGCGAGAGAGTACGGCGCAGTTTGTGGATGCGGTAGAAGGTTCGCCCGAAGATCTTGTGCGCGGCGATCGGTTGGCGGCAGCGGTGGCGAAGGTGGTTGACGAGGAGCTCTGAGATGGATGACCGGACAGTATCGCGGATCGAGCATGAGTTCGAGCGTGGCTGTGCCGGGAAGGAGCCCCACGAGACCGAGTCCGCAGCCTATGCGGTGCTAGGGTTTCGCATTCGCCAGGGGGTCACAAGATCCGGCGACGGGAACGCACCTTACGAGTGCGACTTTTGCCAGAAATGGCATATCGGGCATGGGGCCGTCCAAGCGGCCAGACGGCGCGGGAAGGCTGCCGTAGCCCAACTAAATACGCGGCACGCGTGATGAGTATTTTTTCTCGCGATGGCGAGGCAAGGGAGAAGCGGATGGGAGCAGTGAAAACGATGTGGGCTTCAAAGAAGGTTTATCTGGTGGCGGCGCTCATGTGCCTCGTCGCCGCCTACCTGGTCTTTGTGCACCAGGTCTCGGCGCAGACGGCAGTGGACATCCTCATCTTCGGCTTGGGGTTGCTCGGCCTCTCGATCGCTGACGCCTTGAAGCAGCACCAGAATGCCGTGCTCGCGCTCTTCCTGAGCCTGGCAAAGGCTGGTGAGGACTATGAGCGACACGATGCTCCTGCGCTTCGCCAGGACAGCGTTGTTGTCGTCGGGGAAGCTGCAGCCGTGGTGCGAGAGGTGAAGGGTTGATCCGCTCCATCTTTGCAGCTACCGAGCAGGAGGAAGTACAGGAGGCCACGCTGCGTGCGCCTATGGCCGTCGAGCTGGTCAAGCGCCTGGCGCTTGGCGGCGGCTTCTCGGTTGGAGCATCGGTGGTCTACGGCGCTTTCCGTCTCCTCCGCGACAACCCCAAGGACGCATTCCCATTGCTGCGGTCGTGGGGGCCTTGGGCGATCGTCACGCTCTTCGCTATCTACGTCATTTACGACATCACGAAGGCGCTTCTGAAGGTGGCACAGCGCGGCGTGATTGCGATGGAGCAGACATCAGTCGCCCTCGGTCACATCGCGGATAAGGACGATCGTCAACTGCAGGAGTTGCAGACGCTGACCTCGTACACGTCCCAAGGTATCGAGCGTTTGTCTGAAGACCAGCGCGGATTGCACGCGAAGATGGATGACCTGCTCGGCATGGTGAGCACCCGGAAGAAGGAGACATCGCAGTGAGCTTTGATATCGCAGCTAAGAACAAGCGACTCCGTCGCGTCGTGTTGATGCTGCTTTGCACCAATCACGATCAGCAGAAGAGCCGCTTCGACTCCATCGCACTGTGGAGCGCGCTCGTGCGTGGCCTCAGCTTCGATTGCAGCCAGAACGAGCTCGTGACGATCCTTCAGGACTTGAAGGGACGCGCTATGTTGACTTTCAGCAGCGCAAAGACCCACGCACTGGCGAAGTCGCGATCAGTCTGATCGAACTCTGCCCGCGTGGTCGCGATGTGCTGGAAGGCACGATCGAAGACCGCGCTGTGGAGGTCTAGCGATGGCGAAGTCTCATCCCAAGACTGGCGATACACGCAAGACGCGACAGCCGCTGTCCATTGATCGACTCACCCCAGATGTTCACGAGGCTATTCTCGGTCTTCGCAATCGTGACGGAAAGACGTGGGAGGAAATCGAGCGCTTCTCGGCCGAGCCGTGCGGCAAGGGCAAGCTTGGCTTCGTGCAATGGACGAAGCAGAGCGCAGATGCTCTGCAGGCTTTCCCGCACAAGCGCATCCCGAAGTCGAACCTGCACCGTTGGTATGACATCCGCATCGCTCAGGTGCAAGAGCAAACGTTGCAAGCGTCAGAGCAAGCGCGTGTGCTCGCAGCATCGTTTGCCAAGGCTGCAGTGGATGATGGCGACGAAGCGACGATCAACGCGATTCGTGACACTCTCTTCAGTGTTCTAGGCGAAGACATGACCACGAAGGGCCGCGAGCGAATCGCGAAGTCCATGCTCGATCTCGCCCAGGTGCAGATCAAGGCCAAAGCTGCAAAGCTTCTCGAGCGTCGTGTTGCTGTAGATGAGCAATCGCTGCAGATGAAGATCGACGAGTTCAAGCGTAAGACCGGTCAGCTGCTGAAGGACGCTGAGGAGAAGCAGGGCGATGCTCCTGTGATGACGCGTGAGCAGGTGCTGAACCGTGTGAAGGAGATTTATGGAGTCGGCTCCTAACGAACTCGAGGTACTACCGAAGGCATTGCTTCTGCAGTATCAGCGGGACTGGGTCAACGACCCCGCCCCGCTAAAGCTGTGGGTGAAGGCGCGACAGATCGGGTATTCCTTTACTGGCACGCTCGGCCCAACGCTAGACTGCCTCAGCCGCAAGACGCTCTGGATCTTCCTCTCTGCAGGTCAGCGTCAGAGCTTGGAACTCGCGCGCAAGGCCAAAGATCATCTCGACGCCATGCGCGAGATCGAGCTTGCTGCGAGGAATACTACTTTGGTCGACGAGCGTTATGGCCTTGTCGATGGCGTGGAGATCACGCAGACCGTCATCACCGTGCCGCATACCGGCGCACGCATGATCTTCCTGCCCGCGAATCCAGATACCGCACGCGGCTACTCGGGCAATGTCATGCTCGATGAGTTCGCCTTCCACAAGGATGCGAAGAAGATTTACGCAGCGATGTATCCCTCGATCACGCGAGGATACGGTATTCACATTGGCTCGACACCCTTCGGCGAGTCGGGTATGTTCTACGATCTCGCCACGAAGAAGAGCAGCTTCTCCGTGCATACGACCGACATCTTTCGCGCCGTGCGGGATGGCCTCGCTCACAGTGTCGGCATGGATGACGAGGCATATATCAAGATGCTTCGCGACGGCTGTCCCGATGAAGACATCTGGGATCAGGAATACTGCTGCAAGTTCATCTCTGATGCGACTAGCTACATTCCGTGGGAACTCATCCAGGCTGCCGAGTCTATCTATGCAACTACAGAGTTGCCCCTAGGCTTTGCAGCGAAGGGCGATCTTTACCTGGGCGTAGACATTGGCCGCAAGAAGGATCTGACTGCGATCGTTCTCCTGGAGAAGATTGGGGACGTGTACTGGGTACGTTGCATCATCCGTATGCGCGGGAAAAAGTTCTCCGAGCAGCGTGCAGTGATCGAGGGGCTGATGCGGACACTTCCGATCCGCAGGCTTTGCCAGGACAACACCGGCATCGGTATGCAGCTCGCCGAGGAGCTGCAGGAGAAGTTTGGATCGCGCGTTGAGCCTGTAACGTTCACGACCGCAGTGAAGGAAGACCTGGCTGTTCGTGCACGCCGCTTCTTCGAAGATCGCAAGGTGCGCACACCCGATGATCGCGGCCTGCGATCGGCAGTACACGCGATCCGTCGTATTCCCACCGCTGCTGGACACTTCCGCTTCGACGCAGAGCGTAGCGATGCGGGGCACGCTGACGAGTTCTGGGCGTTGTCTCTCGCCATGATGGCGGCTGATGGCACGCCGGTTTCCCTCGGCTTACGTTCTGGCTCGCATTCCACGATTCGCAACATGAGAGGGCTGAATGGCTGACGCACCTGTACTACCAGGCAAAGAGCAAATCGTTACGCAAGACGTGTTGCTGCAGGCGCAATACGCGCAGTGGCGCAACGTCGCTGCGTTCTCCGGGGTCAAAGACCCTACGTCGATCTGGGCGATGATGGTGCGGGGTGAAAGTTCCAGCATCCCTTTCTATCGCGAACTCGAAGATAAGGACGATGACGTCAGTGCAGCACTAGACGAGCTGAAGCTCTCTGTGCTCGAGCGCGACTGGACAATCCTTCCAGGTGACAAGACGCAGGCCGCGCTCGACGCAGCCGCCTTCGCCAAGCAGCAGCTGGAGCTGATCGACGTCGATAGCTCCTTCGATGCGATGCTCGACGCCTGTGCCTACGGCTTCACCGTGCAGGAGATGATGTTCGACACCAGCGAGGGACAGGCTTCCATCGTCTCTGTGGACGACTGCCCGCAGGAGCTGTTTCTCTTCGGCGATCGCTTTCGTCCACAGACCGGCCCTTTGCAGCTGCTCTCGAGCGTGGGCGCGAGCTCCGGCCAGCTCGTCCCCGAAGAGAAGTTTCTTGTCTTCTCCTACCGTGGCCGTTCGCGATCGCGCGTTGGGCGTCCGCTGCTGCAGCGAGCGTTCTGGCCGAGCTGGATCAAGCGCCAGATCCTAGCATTCTGGTTGCGCGCAGGTGAGAAGGCGAATGGCATGGCGATCACGCGCTACGAAGAGAGCGCGGACGACAGCCGCATCAACCTTGCTCTGGAGATCGCAGAAGCCCTCGCCCAGGGCGTGGCCTTCGCCGCGCCTGAAGGCATGGTGATCGATACCGACCTGCTGAAGGCGGCACAGGCTGGCAAGACCGACGTCTACAAAGAGCTCTTCCTCCAGATGCAATACTCCATCGCTCGCGCCATCAAGGGTGAAACGCTCACCTCGATGGGTAGCGAAGGTGGTCACGGCTCGCATACGCAGGGGAAGACACATCAGCAGACCTTCGACAAGCGCTCTATCTCGCTGGCGAAGAAGCACGCGCGCGTCGTGAACATGCAGTACTTGCGTCGTCTTCATTTGTGGAACTACGGCCCGAACGTAGCCGCGCCCGTGTTTGCGTGGGATACAGCTGAGGAAGAAGACCTCGTGCAGAAGGGCACGCTCTATTCCATCGCGCAACGCATCGGCGTGCCGATCGGCGCGGCGTGGGCTGCAGACCAGTTGCAGATCCCGCCAGTGGGCGAAGGAGACGTGCCGCTGGTGCCGAACGCCAATGCACCCACCGAGGCCGCGCCCGCGAGCGTGTTCTCCGAGGCCGACAAAACGAAGGTGCAGATCGACCTCAAGGATCTGGATAAGCTCGCGGCCCAACTCCGCGAAGAGTCGCTCAGCCTCTTTGCGACACGCACCAAGGAAATTGCGGAACGTCTCTCGTGATCTCTCTGCCACACGATCATCAGATCCAGCTCCGCGTCGGTGATGCACTGGCGCGGAGCATGGCTGCGTCCAACGTGCTTGGTCGCCTGTCTGTGGTCACGTCTGTGCGTCAGAAGTCAGGCAAGTCCGTACCAGTCGCGTCCTCGACGCGTCGGCGTCTGGATTTCGCCGAGAGCGACGATCTTACGATCGATGCAAACCTTCGACTACCGAACGACGGAGCTGCTGAGTACATCCGCAATCTCACGCCGGTTACTCGCCTGTTGTTTGACGGACTGACATCGCAGTATAAGAAGCTCGCTTTCACTCTTGCAGGTACAGCAGACACGCGGCTCATCGAGAAGGTGCGTGATGAGCTGGCAGAGGCCGCGCGTGATGGAAGCACGAGCGGAACGTTCCAGGCTGCCATCGATCGCATAACGAGTGCGGAAGGCGTCGAGAAGCTCAATGCGTTCACGCTCGATACCGCCTTCAACACCGCGATGGCACGCGCGCACTCTGCTGGTCGCTATGAGCAGCTGCAAGACACGACGACGAAAGCCATCCTCCCATACTGGCAGTACATGACGGTGGGTGATGGTCGAGTGCGTCCAGAGCACGCAATCCTGGATGGCTTCCAAGCTCTCGCCGACGATCCTGTGTGGCTGAAGATTTACCCGCCTAACGGATTCAACTGCCGTTGCATCGTGATCGGTCTGCTGATGTCTGAAGTTAGTGATGAGGCTCGCGCCGGTGGCGGCCTCGAACGCCTGCCAATGTTGGCCCGTCTCAAGGTGCCGCAAGCTGGCTTCGAGAAATCGTTCTAACGTGACACGCTGACCGCGCGTGACAACGTGCCGCCTTATATCTGGGTGGCGAACTTAGTCTCAGTCTCGTGAGCAAGGTAGCCAACAAGTGGATTGATCTCTTCCAGGCCGGGGATTACTCGGTCGACGGCAAAGGTACGTTCACAGAGAGCGACCTCGATCAGATCGTGAATAACTACGATCCCGCACACCACGAAGCGCCGAGCACCATCGGTCACATCAAGCCCAACGATAAGGCCCCAGCTTACGGCTGGTGGTCGAAGCTTCGTCGCGTTGGAACTCTGCTGCAGGGGCAAATGAGCACCGTGCAGCCGGAGTTTGAAGAGGCGCTCGAACGCAAGCTCTTCAAGAAGCGTTCGGTCGGTCTGCGCAAGGGCGACAACGGATGGATGTTGCATCACGTTGCATGGCTCGGCGCGCAGGCTCCTCACATCAAGGGTTTGGCTGACCTTGTCTTTGAAAGTGCAAACGAACAAACAGTCGAGATTGAGTTCTCGGAGGAGACGAAGATGGCATACAGCGAAGAAGAGCTGAAGCAAGTTGGCGATTCCTTGTGGGATCGCATCAAGGGCAAGCTTGGCGTCGATGTGAAGGCTGCAGACCAGCCTGTAACGAAGGCGTTCAGCGAAGACGACATGAAGGCCGCGATCACCGCTGCCGTCACGCCGTTCAACGAAAAGATTGCTGGCCTCGAAGCGAAGTTCTCTGAGCGCGAGACGAAGATCGCGACGGTCGAAACGCAGCAGCGTGCAGACGCAGCAATCGCACGCGTGAAGAGCAAGGGCGCGTGGGTTCCGGCGATGGAAAAGGCCGGCCTCTCGCTGGTGTTCTCGGAGCTCGCAAAGTCGGAAGACACCGTGACCTTCGGTGAAGGCGAGCAGAAGGTCGAAGGCACTGCGCTCGAGCTCTTCACGCAGTTCATGGAAGGCCTCGGCAAGATCGTGCCGACCGGTCGCGCTGTGCAGGGTGAACCCGCTGCCGCAGCGACGCGTGAGTATCCGGCGAACGCTGATCCGAACTCGGTGGCTTTCGCTGAGGCGGTCAACGCACGCGCTCAGGAAAAGAACATCTCCTACGAAGTCGCGATGGGGCAGATTGCCGCTGAGCGTCCTGAGCTCACCAAGCCTGGCAACGCCAGCACGGGCGCGGTCTAGCTGTAGCAATCGTGGCGGCTTCGCTCGGAGCCGCCACACAACATCTCTTGCCGCTATCAAGCGGAGAAGGAAGAAGACATGGCATTCAAGACAGCGGGTGGCGTCGTTAGCGGCGGTCTCCGCACCTACGTTGGGCCTGCAGGGCTCTTGCCTGGCACGGCAGTAAAGCAGGGCGCGGCGGATGACGCCATCGTTGCCGTGACCGGAGCTGGTCAACGCTGCCTCGGCGTGATCGAAATCGTGGGCCCCTTCGGTGGTACGTCCTACGGTGTCCGTCGTGCTGGCGAAACGCTTGGCATCTCTGGTGCTGCACTCGGTGCGGACGTCGAGGTCATCGTGGATGCGAACGGCAACCTTGTTCCGTCGACCGCAGAGGGCGACAACGTTCTTGGTCGTACGGTGACCAGCTGCGCGGCCACGAACTCCGAAGTCATCGTGGACGTGAATCCGCACACGCGCTAAACCTTCAACCGGCTGCCTTCGGGCAGCCACCACAATCTCATTTCAGGAGCTTTTCCATGTACGGTGCAAACACAGGCGGAGGCGTCGTCAATGTAGCGATGACGGGCTATGCCAAAGGCTACACCTCTCCGCAGCTCGGCCTCGTCGTCGACATCCTGGCACCGCGCGTGCAGGTGACCAAGAAGTCTGACAATTACCTCATCTTCAGCCGCTCGAATCAGATGGTTCGCGACACGCGCCGTGCGCCTGGCGCAGCCGCCGTGCAGATCGCGATGGACTACTCCCTCGACAAGTACAACTGCGAAGCGCACGCAGCTGAGGCCAAGATGCCGCGCGAAAAGCAGGGCGAGGCTGGCCAGTTCGGTTTCTCGCTGATGCAGAAGGGCACGCGTGACGTGATGGATACCATCAACCGTCGCCGCGAATGGGAGATGATTCAGGTGCTCAAGACGGGCATCACGAATACCTCCACGCCTGGGTCTGCGGACTTGTGGGATGCTTCGACCTCCGACCCGATCCAGCAGATCGCAAACATCAAGTACGAGATCAAGAAGTCGGGAGTCGATGCCAACACGCTCATCCTCAGCCCTGACATGCTCAAGGCCGCTCTTGAGAATGACGCGGTGATTGAGCGCTTCAAGTACAAGGACGGCGGTCGCGTCACGATTCAGCAGCTCGCCACGCTGTTCGACGTCACCACAATCCTCGAAGCTCGTTCGACCGCAGTGGATGGAGCGAACAACGCTGACTTCCTCTGGAAGGGCCTCGCTGCCTGCGCGTATGTACAAACGGTCACCAACCAGGATGACCTCAGCGCCATGAAGACCTTCGTCGATTCGACCGAGGGTATCGATGGCTACGAGATCCTCACCTGGCCGGATGCGCACGCCTCGAAGAAGACTGACTGGGTCTCCGGCGAGATGGCGTATGACACGAAGGTCACTGCGCAGGAAACGATCGGCGTTATCTAGGGCGGTACGTCGCAGAGCTAGTTCTGCGTCCTTGTGCACTAAGGGGCCCGGTGTAGCGCCGGGCCTCTTCATTCCAATCCTTTCGCTACTCGGAGAAGAACGATGTCACATACGCATGTTGCACTTCGCAACGTCACCCTCAAAGGCAAGACCGTCCCCAAGGGAAGCTTGCTCAAGCTCAACACCGAAGATGCGGCGCATCTGGAGAAGCATGGTGCAGCACAGCCCGTGGACGAGGTCGGCGTTGTGGTCACCACGCCCAGCACTCTCAGCGTTTCTGACCTCATCGCATTGGCATGGAACGAACACGGCGTCGTCCTGGATGTCGTCAATGAGCGGACGCCGAGCATCGCGCCGGTTGTTCCTGGCGTGCTGAAGGACGTTTCGCTGATGACTCGCGATGAACTCTTCGCTGAGGCCAAGGTGTACGACGCGGCCACTCACCATCAGACCGGCGAAGAGAAGCTGCGCGTTCGCGTGATTGCTGGCCGTGAGGCCGCACAGAAGGCGGCAAACTAACCGATGGCTTACGCGACCCTTGCCGATCTGACACCAGGCGTCATCGCTGGCCGCACGCTTGTGCAGCTTACCGATGACCTGCAGACCGGCAAGGTCAACGAGGACATCGTGCAGGAGAAGCTCGACGAGGCTTCGGGCATCGTCGAGCTTCACTGCCGCAATCGCTACAAGCTCCCGCTGCAGCCTACGCAGGAGCTGAAGGGCATGACCTTGGCGATTGCAGCCAAGCTGCTCTACGGGCGTCGCAGTGGCACCGTGCCGCAAGGCGTACGCGATGACTATGACGACGCGCTGAAGTTCCTGCGCGACATCGCTGCAAGCAAGATCGGACTTGACCAACCTATTTCGCAGACGGAGCAGACCACCGCTGGCCGCCTCGCTGTAAGCAAAAAGCCGCGCGTGTTTAGCGGACGGAACCTCGACGGACTCGTATGAAGCTGACCTCGACATTCGGAACGGACAAAGTACGCCAGTCGCTCGTCGACGTGCGCGGCGCTGTGGCCGACAAGACGTCGCTGCTGAAGATCTTCGGTGAGTTGATGCGCGCATCGATCGCTCGCACGTTCCGTGACGAAGGTTCGCCTGCGGGTTCGTGGCCCCAGCTCGCAGCATCCACGCTCCGCAGCCACCGCTACAAGGGCTTTCATAAGCTTCTCGTGCTGTCTGGCCGACTCTTTGGATCGATTAGTTACACCGTAGACGGCAACTCCCTGACGGTCGGCACCGCTCTTGCGTACGCCTCCGTGCATCAGTATGGCTCTGCAGACCGTCGAGGTGGTTCGATCGGAGCTCAGTCACGCATCTCTGGACGAAGCGTGACTGTAGGTGCTTACACGCGTCTCCGGGCAATCTACTACGGCACACGCGAGGTGACGCTAGGGAGTGGGCGTGTCGTGCGCGTTCCCGTAGCCATGAACGCTGGCAAGAGTGGTCGGAAGAAAGTCGCGTACGAAGGCCCGCGCCAGTTGATGGACGTTAGAGCTCACGAGCGTTTTGCAAATATCCCCGCGCGGCCTTTCGTCGTCTTTCGTCCCGAAGATCCTGCACGCCTGCTCGAGGCTACACAGGCATACCTCGCACACCGTGGCGGCGCGCAGATCGTCGGAGGTGCTGCATGAGCGTTCAAGCGCAACTGCACGCCTCGCGCTGCTGGGAGTCGTTGGTCACCCTTCTTCATGACTCGCTCGAAAACTGCGACGTGTGCGAGATCACTGACAAAGACTTTGACCAGCAGGGCGAGCTGGTGTTCCAGGATCGCGCAGTTCGTGTTCTGTACTTAGGTACGGGATTCAAGCCGATTGAGAATCAGCGCACTTCCTATGAGGCGGTACACCGCTTCATGTTGATCGCCTTTGAGGATGATCGACGCAGCCAACGCGATCAGTCGCTCGCCTCGCTGATCTTATCGCAGGATGCGATGGAGCAAGTTGCCGGTGCTCGACTCTTGCTCGCTGGCAGCCACGAGCAGACGGAGCCGATCACGCTACTTTCCTGTGATCTCTTCCCGGTGGCTGACCGTGGTGTCGGCTACGCCGTTGGTATCGAAGTCCCTGGCCCCGCTGTTTTCCCCGGCGTTCACGCCGAACCCACCCTACAGGAGTAAATCAATGGCAACTCGCACCGACTTCATCGAAGTACAACTCACGCCCGCTGCAGTGGCCTTCGCAGCGAGTTCTCCAGTCCGCGCATCGAACGGGCGCGCGTCGTACGCTTTCACCGGCACGTCGACGGTGGAAGTGCTGACAAGCGAGTGGTCGAACTGGCTCTCGAAGCTTGTGACGCCCAAGGGTGATGCGATGCTTCAGACCGCTCCGACCTCCGCAACCGCCACTACACCCAGCACCTCCGCACCTGCGGACACTGCCACGAAGGAGACGACCAAGTAATGTCCGTCCAGATGCAAAAACAAACAGCACGCAACCTTGTTGTCAGTGCGAACTCGCAAGCCGCGTACGGCGGTGTTCTTGCGGATGCAGCGCTGCTGCGCCGTATGAGTGTTGATCCCAGCACGGCGGTGACGCTCACGGACTCGCGTTACAACGACCAGGGCGCTGCAGGCCACGGTACGGACTTCGCGACCGGTGACATTCGTACCGGTTGGGACTCTGCGGCCACCGTGAAGGGCATGAATGGCGTCGACGACTGGGCGCTGGGATGGATGCTTGCATTCATCTTCGGCGCGGAAACCGTCACCGGCGCTGGCCCTTACACCCACGCTTTCCAGATGGCGAACCTTACGGCCACGATGCCTTGCACGACGCTGTACGCGGAAGAGACTGCAGACATCAAGCGTAAGTATCCCGACATGGCTGCGAAGACGCTGCAGATCGACATACCCGAGCGTGGCGTGATTCAAGGCACGCTGGACATGGTGGGCACTGGGCGCGTTGTGCCGGGAGCATTCTCCACGGCTCTGCCTGCGGTGCCTTCACCGAACTACCTGCTTGGCTCTGACGTTGTGGTCGCCATCGCGTATAACGGCGGCCAGCCGGTATCTTACGCAGGCCGTCAGCGCGGCGTCTCGATCAAGATCGATCGACAGAGTTCCGCGTTCAAGGCTTCTGGCGATGGCCTCTATGCAGGCAGTGTGCAGTCGGGCACGCCTAAGTTCTCCATCGACCTGACGCTGATGGCTGATGTCACCGACGACATCAACGCAGCCTTCGAGAACTTCACGCCGTTGAGTGTCACGATTGGCACGCGTTCCACGCTGGCTCGCCGCCTCGCGATCAACCTTCCTTCGGCACGTGCGAAGGCGAACAAGATCTCGAACGTCGAGGACAAGGTCGCATGGGCGCTTTCCTTTGACGAAGGCACGTGCCTTCAGGTCGGCAATGCACCGGCGATCTCGGCGTCCATCATCAACGATTGCGCAGCGTACCTCGTACCCGCGTAAACAAGATGGGCCGAGGAGTGGGGTGGCTCCTCGGCCCTGGCCGTACTACACCCGTCTTTCCTCGCTGTAACGGTCGCACCCTACACCGACCGTAGCCAAGGCACCGCTTCGCCAATGGCTCTGAAGTACAAGGCTCCTCCAGCCTTTCTGTATCGCAATCTCAAAATCTCAAAGGGACACCCATGTCTACTACGCCCGATCTGCTCGAGCTCGACGCCGAGCGCGCCTACACCATCACCGCGAAGAACCGCGATTACACGCTGACCTGCCGTCGCATCACCCACGAGGATTGGCTTGTGTACTTCGCCGCCATTTCTGTCACCAGCCGTCAGGAAGGCGCGGATCGCATTGACTCCAGCGACCTCGACTCTGCACGCATCGCCCTCGTGGAACGCGTGTTGGTGCGCGCGGAGGGATACAAGGTTGCAGGCGACCGTGATCTGATGCAGCTTGAAAACTGGCGTCAGTTGATCCCGCAGACGCATCGTGTGACCCTTGGCGCACTGCTGACGGGCGTGCTGCCCGTGGTGAACGAAGATGAGCTGATCTACCCCGAAGGGCAGGAGATCGTTCTCGAAGCTCTGTGGGGTGGAGACGGGGACGGCTTCACGCGCAAGTACACGCGCCTCGTTCACGTGCTTCGCAAGCCCACCAACGCGCAATTTCAGCGTTTTCGCCGTGCAGCCAACACCACTCGCATCATCGGTGGCGGTCGTAGTGGTGTCACGCAGTACTGTGGCGTGCAGCCGCTCGTCGTCGAGCTGTACGACGAGCTGGTGATCAGCGTGGACGGCTATGCCTTTGACGGCCAGCCTCTCACTCACCCGGAAGCGATCAAGGCCGAGATGGACGACATGCACAAGTACATGGCCGCGATTCAGCTCTTCCGCGTCGAGGACGCTGCGGCTGCGAAGTTTGCACCGCAGACGGAGGCAGCGGCCTAACCCATGCAGGTGCAGCCCATCCAGGTAGAGCGGGACATCGAAGGCGTTCGCCTCGCGTGCCTCGCCCTGTTCGAGGAGTCGTTCCAACGGCAAGCGATCGCGCAGGCCATGCGCACTGCCGATCGCGAGACGCGCGAACGGGCGATCGAGAGCATAGACGGACGGCAGATGTCGCCGGGCTACTACGGATGGGCTGCGCACCTGCTCGATATTTCCACCAGCATGGAGCTGGGCATCACCTTCACGTCGCACGATCTGACGCGTGCGGAAGTACTCGGCCTGCAGGCTGTGCGCTCCGCTCGCGCCGAGTTCGATCACGAGCACCCCTTCTGCCCAGCGTGCGGCGTGCGTCAGGACAGCCGTCTCGCACCATCCTGCAAAGCCTGTAGCTATTCACGGAGTAAGCGCTAATGCCGAACGTCGTCTCTATCCAAATCCAACTCGACGATAACGGCACGCCGCAAATGGTGCAGAAGGTCGAGGACAGCTTCACGTCGCTCGGCAAGAACGGCGCCGCTGCGATGGGCAATGTCAGCTCTGCGGTCGCGGGCTTTAGCGGTGCACTCGATCAGAACACCTCGAAGACCGTCGCCGCGACGGAGAGCTACGACAAGATCACCACGGCAGCTGCAGCGGCTGCGGCAGCGATCGAACGCGTCGCCACGGCGCAAAAGTCGCAGCAGCAGACGAAGGCACCGGCAACGCCTGAGATGTCGTCCATGATGGACAACATCAACCGCGCCCAGAAGGAGAACTTCAACAGCCAACAGATGTGGCAAGGCCCGATGACGAAGCTGGCGCACAGCTTCGAGATCTTCGGTACGGCGCAGGCCGACATGGAAAACCTCGGCAATGCGTTTGCGAACATGCCGAACAAAATCAACCCAGCTTCGGATGCTGCGGAGCGCTTCGGCAATACGACCTCGACGCACACAGCTTCTGCGCTCGACAAGGTGCGGTTGCTCTCGCAGGTCTTCGGCCTCCAGCTGCCGCGCGCGCTGGAGTCGATGCTCTCGCGCATGCCTGCTGTCACGGCTGCGATTGCTGGCCTCACCACCGGTATCGTGGCGATCTCTGCATTTGAGATTGGTAGCCATATCGCGAAAGGTCTAGATGAAGCTTACGAGCGCTTCTTCAACGTCAACCAGCAGGTGGACAAATACCTGCAGAGTGCGGGCAAATCTGCGAATACGCGGCTCTTTGATGAAGCTTCCCTTGAAACGAGTGTGGGGTTACTTCGAGAGGCTAATCAGCAGATTGCCGATCTAGAACGCAAGCGCTCTGTTGCAGGAGCCGATAAGCTCGGTGGCGGGTTCCTACAGTATGTGCGCGAGCTCGCAATCCAAGCCGGGGATGCAGAAGCTGCGCGTAGCGGCGTGCAGATCAACCACGGACAGCCGCACACTCCGAACATCTTCAACGAAAAGGATGACGCTGATCTAGCCGATGCTTACGCGCGTCGGGATACAGCGAACATGCGTCGTAACGACATCACTCGGCAAGATGACGCTGATAGATTGAAAACTCGCGACTCGGCGCAGGCATCATCGCTGCTCGGCTACTCGCAAGCAACTCGTGAGCGTGATAACGCGATCGCCGAGGCTAAGCTCGCCCGACAGCAGGCGCTTGCACACGAGCAGGATCTGACCAAAGCGGAGCAGGCTGTGCGAGACGCTCAGGCAAAGCGTGGTGTGGCAGCTCAGGATCTGCAGCAGGTGCATCCGGTCGACCAGAACGCCGGTCTTGCGGATTACAACCGCGCTGTCGACGCAGCGAATGAGAGCTACGCTGCGAAGTCTACCAACCTTGCGCGCAAGGAGCATGACGAGGTCGTCGGCCTTCGCAATCAGGCCGTCGAAGCTGGACTCGAAGGCGAAGCAAAGTATCAGTCTGCGATGGAACACTCTATCGATGCCATCGTGCGAAAGTGGCGCGAAGGCGAACTCTCGCAGCAAGGTATGGCTGCGGAGACTGCGGCTGTTCGTGAGCGCTTCGCGGCGGAGCAGGAGCAGCGCATCGAAGCTCAGCAGCTGGCCGCACAGAAGATGGTGCGCGATGCGCAGCTCACGGGCCTCACCGGCGCTGCTCGCATCCAGGGCGAACACGCCGCCAAGATTGAAGACATCAATACCGATCGCACGCTCGATCCGGCTGCTGCTGCAGAGCAGCGCCGTGCGGCGCAGCTCGTTGCCGATCAGGGCATGGAGCAGCTCGATCGCGACTACACCGAGCGCACCAAGGCTCTAGCAGCTGAGCGTGCTGACGCCGCTACCGGCGCGCTGGGGCGTATCGAGGCGTCTGTGGCGCGCGCGCACGCAGAGCTTGATAAGTCCTTCAACACGACCTTCGGCGGCACCACGGCCCCGCAGGACGCTCAGGATTCATATCATCAGGCATCGCAAGCTGTCGACGCCGACGGCGATCGCCAGCGCCGCGAACTCAGCGCACGCAACCAGGCGGAGGATCTGCAGATCGCGCGCGAAGCAGCGCAGGCTGAATCACGCGTGCGACAGAGCGGCCTCGCTGGTTGGGCTTCGGCGTATCGCAGCACGCTTACGGAGATTCAGGCGCAAGAGGATCAGCGCCTCGCAAAGCTCGATCAGGATGCCAGCAAGGAGAGCCTGACGTGGCAAGAGGTCGCGCAACGTCGCCAGGACATCGAACGCACCGCTGACGCGCAGATTGCCGAGCAGCAGATGCAACTCCGCGATCAGCTTGCAGGTTCGTTGCAGCAGGCCTTCACGAATCCGGTCGAGTTCATCAAGAGCAAGATGCAGCAGATGTTCTTCGAGATCATCGCTGACTGGATCATGCGCACCAAGACATTCCAGTCGTTCCTTGGCTCGTCTCTCAGCTCTGTGCATCTCGGCGGCAACAGCACTGCGCTTTCAGGTGGAAGTAGCATTGCGCAGGTGCTTGGGATCGGCGGCACCACCGGCACAGCGACTGACGGCTCCGTTCCGCTTACCGGTGGTAGTGGTGGTACGGGCTACTCCAGCACCGCAGCCGGAACCGGTGCGGGCATCAGCAGTGGCAATGTCTCATCGTCGATCTCGGGCGTTGCGTCGGGCATTCAGTCGATCGCGCAGTATTCCCGTCAATCAGCTGCTGCGAGCTCGGCCTCCTCCGGCGACGACGACGCTGCATGGAGCACACGTGGGCAGGCCGAGGATGATGCGAACGCAGCCTCAACGTCATCCTCATCCTGGCTTGGCACCGCAGCTACAGATGCAACGCTGGCCTATGGCGCTTACAGCGGTGCGAAGGGCGTCTATGACTCCTTCTCGCAGACCGGAGCCAATGGGCTGCTCTCTGGCGCTTCCAGCGGCGCGGCAATGGGTGGCGCGATCGGCATGTTTGCCGGTCCCGAAGGCGCTGCGATCGGCGCTGCGGCGGGTGCCGTGGCAGGTGCGACCGTCAACGCTGTCGGCCAGGCGCTTGGAATCGCGGGTCGCGATAAAGCGCGCGACTACTTCAACCAGACACTGAAGCCTGAGATCGAGGGCGTCAAGAACGACTTTGGTCAGGGCGGCGGCGACTACATGAGCGCCGTCTCGCAGATCAACGCCGATGGCGCGACCGGTTACGAGTACATGTCGACGCACTTCAGCCAGTCTGCCGCTGATTGGGTGAAGAGCAACTATCTCGACAAAGAAGTCGCGTACGCAGTGAGCGAAGTTGAGCGCCTTGCATCCAGCGGTAGCAGCTACATGACGCGTTCTGCAGCGCAGTTCCATACAGGCGGCGTCATCAGCGGATTCCACGACTTCGCTACTTCGCCCAACGAAGGCTTCATTCACGCGATGCTGGGTGAAGGTGTCGTGAGCGTGAATGCGATGCAGACTCATGCCCCATACGTCGCGGCGATGAATGCCGGTGCTTCGCCGGTCGATATGGCTTCACGATACCTGCAGGCCGCTGGTGGCAACGTGGGTGCCTCCGGTGGAGTCACGAACGTCAACCACGAGCACAACTACTCGCTCCTCGACCTGAAGGGTTTCAAGAGCTTCCTCGAAGATGGCGGCACTGAAGCGATCAATGCGTCGCAGAACCGCCGCACGGGATTCTACGCAGGAGACGCCATTGGCTAGTATCGATATCTTCAATCCGAGCACGGGTTTTGATGAGACGCTCGGCTTCAACACGAACTGGAACTATGGATCGCCGCGTAAGCCCGGCGACAATTTCGCATCGTCGCGTCCTCAATATGGTTCGTGGGGAGAGCGCGCCGTCAACGATGACGGTTACAGCTTCGAGCTGACCTTCGTCGATCGCCCGATCGAACAAGTCCGCTACATCAAGCGCTTCTTTCGCCAGTTCAAACGCGGCTTCTTCACCCTGATCGACCACGACAATAACGGTCGCCAGCATGTTGGCCGCTTCACTAAGTACGAAGACGACACCCACACCGCGAACCTCAAGTACACAGTCAAGGTCACGTTTGAAGAGATTCCAGGATGCGCGATGCAGAGCTATCCGACCGACATCTTCAACGAGAGCATCATCGTGCCAGTGATCAATGACCTTGGCGAGTATGAGGCTTACACGTCGGGCGGCGTCTGGGACTGCCCACAGACACCTGCTGCTGTCGCCGCAGGCACGAGTATTCTCGACACCTCTTCGCGCGAGCTCCGCTGCCTCAATGCTCCGGCAGCAGCCTTTGCACAGACAGAGTATGTCGGCTGGGGCTTCTTCATGGAACTCCGGCTGAGTGCGGATCTCGGCGTCTGCGACCTGTATGTGGATGGAGTGCTCTCTCTTCAGGGGATCGATCTTTCGACTGGGGATGTAGCCAACTATGCGGGCGGACTCTACCCGCTGTCCCTCTTCGTGAGCTCCGGTTCGAGCGGGCCGTCGAGCCTTACCGTTATCTCTTACTGGATACCGCTAGGTCGGCACCGTCTGAAGCTTGTGGCTCAGGGAGCGAACGGTAGCAGCTCGACTGCGTCGACGGTCATCTTCCCGATGGTGAAGGTGATTCAATGATCCACTCTCCTATCAGTCTCCTCAGTCTTCAGACCATTAGCGGTACGCGTCTCTACTATGCGACCGCACCGATCCTCGCGCCCGCATTGCTGTCGCGTTTTGATGTGGGAGGCATTCAGAATGCACAATTTTCGAACGGACTCATTCAGCCTCCATCCTTCAAGTTCACCGACACGTTGACAACCTCTTCGGCCACGGCGGTGATCGAGAATCTAAGCGGCAACACGGTCGAGCGGTTGGGCTCTCGCTACTTCGCGACGGAGGAACTCTGGGGTTCGCAGTTCATCTACCAGCTGTGGTCGCCTGCAGCTGAGTCGAGCTTGATCTTGGTGCTGGGGGCGGTCGCAGACGTGGAAGACGGCGGCGACGCGTTACGGCTGTCCTTGAAGGACATCGGTAACTGGAGTGAGATCAAAGCTCCCGATTGTCAGATTTCAGAGAACTGTGCGGTCACCTTCGGTTCGGACGCGTGCGGTTCAACGTCCACGACGCCCTGCAACAACGATTGGGGCAGCTGCTCTCAGCGTAATCGCTTCAAGGGTGTCGTGACTCAGTGGGATAACAGCGCGATCGCACTCCCCGCAGCCGCTTACGCACAGCCCGCACCGCTGACGTCAATCAACCTTCGGAGACCTGCATGAGCGTTCTCAACCCTGCCTACACTTCGCAAGGCGAGCGAGCGTTGCCTGTGCTCTTCGGCTACGGCGCTGGCGGCGGCGATCAGGCGTTTGCGATCACCGACCCGAACAACAACAAGTACGGCTTCTTCATCGGTTTCGACGGCGAATGCGACGGCATCGAGCAGTTCGGCAAAGAGGCCGCAGAGGTGCTGATCACACTTCCTCCGGTCTTCGCAGGCAGCTGGCCCCCAACTGCGGACATGCCGCGCCTCTATCCCTATTACACGCACTTCCACACAGGCGCGTGGACGCCCATAGGGCTTGGTAGTGCTCTCGTCAGCACTGGGCCTGATCAAGGCTTCGATGCATACCTCAGCGTCATTCCCGCCATCACGCCGCCTCAGAGCTTTTCTGGGATGTCCTGGTGGGCGATCGAGCTGACGCCTCACAACACGGGTTCTATCCCGACCCGGTCGTCGACCGATCCGCAGCTCGCGCCGTATGGCGTCTTTCGCGGTGCTCGCTGCCGGTACTTCGACGTGAATGGCAACGTCACCGGCTATGGCTTCACGACGAATCCCACATGGCACATCATCGAGTGCCTGCTGCGCTACAAGATCAAGCGTCAGAAGCCCCAGATTCAGGGCCTGTCTGCTGCGGAGAAGGCCCTCTTTGATTGGCCGTCGATCGTGGCGCACGCGGCGCGTAATGACGCGGTGGGTGCCAACGGCCTACCGATGTATATCGGCAACTACGTCTTCGCATCGAACAGCACCCTCAACGCGATGCTGGAGCTGATGCTGCGCACCTGCCGGTCATATCTGAGCACTACAGACGGCAAGATCGCGCTGTATGGTCGTGACGCCAACGTCAGCCAATTCTCGCTCGGCTCGGGACATATTCAGCGAGGCTCGCTGCAGGTGCAAAAAGCTGATCTCAGCCGATCGGCAAACATCTTCATCCCGCAGTACCGCGACCTCGACATCCCCGCAGTCGTCGCAGTGAACTCGATGTACACCGACAACGGTCAACGCACCGAGGGGACGCGCGTGCAGAACAACGGCGAATGGCTTGCGTTCTTCGACGCTGGTGGCATCTGCCCCTTCACAGGAGGCTCGACGTTCTATTACGGCGACTCTTCGAACGCTGCCGCTCATGGTGACTATGGCGCTTATTCCGACCCCGATCCCACGGTGAGCAATCCGGCGATCTGGGGCATCGGGCCGACGAAGAGCCTGAATGTCACCGGTGGTTACATCGGTACGCAGAACTCACGCTTCAAGCCGCGCTCTCCCAACACGGTGCAACACCGCAGACATCAGCGCGCTTCGGGGATGGTCGCACCTGGGATCACGCCTCTGCCGAATACCGTGGACGTTCAATATGACCTCGGCAACATGACGTACGACCAGGCAAACCGTCTCATGCAGTTTCAGCGCAACTACGAGCTGGGCCGCGATGTAGAGGGCTGGAAAGCGCCTCTCACAGGCAGCGTCACCGTTCGTGAAGATGCCGTTGACGCTCAAGGGCGCGCTTTCATCGCGATGCGTCCTGGGGAAGCCAAGGGCCGCTTCACGATCGAAGAAGAGTTGAGCTTCACCTACGCCGGTGAATACGTCATCACTTCTTTCAGCCACAAACCGGCAACACGGACTAGCCTCGGGTCGATTGACATCGAGTTTCGCTCCTATGACGAGGCGTCCTATAACGTCGTCGCCGACCCCGCCACAGACTCACTGCGAACGATTCAGAGTGCACGGCTGAAGTACCTGGGCACTAGCCAGAAGCTGACGAACGTCGCTTGGACGCTGAAAGCCACCTTCGGTTCTATCTCCGGTGGTGTATTTACGCCGAAGACCACAGGCACCACAAGCGCGCCGATATCGAGCGCATCTTCCGGGGAGGCGGGATCGGACGACAGCACGGGCTCGACGGGGGACGCCCAGGCGGACTCGAACTTGCCAGAGCAGCCAGTCGAAGACCCCGATCCGATCACCCCTGTTGATCCGGGCGATGGCTCAGGCGGTAGCGGGAGCGGTGGAGGCTCAGGCAGCGGTGGCAGTGGTGGCAGTGGTGGCAGTGGTGGCGGCACGACCACCACTGGTTCGTATTACGCCATTCCCGATCTCGTGATGCAGATCCTTGGCAGGCCGACGACGACCGCGTACAGTAACGCTGCTTGGAGCACACTGCCAAGCGGTACGGTAACGCTGCTCGTCGTCGATCCAGGCGACGGAACCTTGCCCACCTTCGGCTATTACGCCGGTACTGGAACGGGCTGGCCGACCAACACATACCCGATCCTCGTGGTCACAATTTAGGCGGTATGGCGAGCTATTTGAGAGTCACTCTCGTTTACTACGGCAGCCACTCTCAAATATCGCGCCCGGCCACAGGAGGGCGGCTTGCTGCGGCTCGTGAACGGCCAATGGCAAAACGCTGAAGAGACGAAGGGGCTGGGCATCCAGAACGCCTATCGCCTCTACGAAGACAGCCGACACACGCTTTGGATGGCCACAGACAATCTCGTCTATCGCCTTCCGTCAGGCGCGCATACATTTCTGCCGACGCGTATGCATCCGGGGCCGAACGGCCAGTTCATGGAGACACCCGATGGCATCGTGTGGATGGCGGACCAGTACGGCCTGCACGACGTCAACGATGAGCTTGCAGCAAAGCCTCACGTTCCGCTCATCGACGTGCCCCTCGACCTCATCGTCGACGACAGTGGCGCACTCTGGTTTCTCGGGGAACATACGGGCATCACGCGCATCCCTCATCTCAAAGAGGTGGCGGCTCTTCCTGCTGCGCAACAGAAGAAAGTCACAGAGAATTTTTCGGCGATCAACGGCCTGACGTCGGAGGTCACGTCCAAGGCGTTGAAGGACCGTGAAGGAAATCTATGGGTGGCAACGGTCAACGGACTCGATCGCTTTCGCCGGACGGCCCTGCAGCCCGCGCCGCTGCCGGACAAGTTTTATAACTTCGCTCTTGCCCCCGAACCGGACGGCTCGATCCTGGTGGGTACGTTGCCCTTCGGCGTGCAGCGATTGGCGAACGGCCAGATCACGAAGGTACCCACAGGCAAACGCTTCGAGATCAGTTGCCTTTATCGTGCGCCCGACGGAAAGGTCTGGGTCGGCGGAACGGGCTCTCTGGGGTACCTCGAACGCGGCGTCTACAAGGACATCCCGTTGCCTGTTGAGGTCACGAAGCCTGAACTGGGCACGGTGCAGAGCATCACTGAGGCGGCGAACGGCGACCTCTGGGTGCAGCCGATGACCGGCCGCGGCATCTACATACTGCACGACGGCAAGTGGAGTGTGATCCCGAACACGACAGACAAGCGCCCCGCCGTGGTGATGCGAACGGATGGCGCAGGACGCGTATGGGCCGGCTACATCACGGGCTTCCTCACCATCTTCGATGGAGTCAAGCGCACGACCTTCGGCAGCGAGCAGGGCTTCATGCTCGGCAGTGTTCTTGCTCTGCAGCCCTCCAAAGATGGCATGTGGATCGGCGGCCGTCACGGCCTCGAGTTGATGGCCGGTGATCATCCTGTGCCGCTCAAGTTTGCAGGTGACACGAAGATCGAAGGCATCTCGGGCATCATGCGAGTCGACGATGGCAGCCTGTGGCTCAACAGCCTCGCCGGAATCCTGCGTGTGCCCTCAGCGGAAGTGGAGCAGACGCTCAAAGATCCCTCGCATCCGATGAGCTACAGGCTCTTCGATTATCACGACGGCGTATGGGCAAAGCCGCCACAGATCCGTCCGATGCCTTCGACCCTGCGCGGAGTTGGAACTACGCTGTGGTTCACGACAACAGATGGTGTGCTCTCGATCGACACCGCGCATATCGACAGCAACCGCCTGGTTCCTTCGCTGGCGATCCGTCGTATCCTGGTCGATGACAAAGAGCTTGATCCGGAAAGTTCGATCACGCTCGCGAAGGGCGCGAAGGACCTGCAGATCGACTACACCGCGCTCAGCCTCTCCATCCCCGAGCGCGTGTACTTTCGCTACAAGCTCGAGGGCTACGACAAGGACTGGCAGGAAGCCGGGCCGCGTCGCCAGGCGTTCTATACGCACCTCCCACCCGGGCACTATGTCTTCCGCGTCATCGCCTGCAACAACGATGGATTATGGAATGAAACGGGTACGTCTTTGGCGATTTATCTCCCGCCCACGTTCCTTCAAAGCTGGACCTTCAAGACGCTGCTGATTGTCTTCTTTCTCGCTGCAGCGTGGGTGATCTACTTGCTGCGCATGGCACGCGAAACCGCAAGCATGCGCGCTCGCATGGTGGAACGGTTTTCGGAAAGAGAACGCATCGCGCGCGATCTGCACGACACGCTCTTCCAAAGTGTCGAAGGCGCAACGTTAGTGATCAGCTCACTCTCCTCAAGGCTGCCGATGGAGGCTCCTGAACGCGATAGGATGGACGGCGCGCTGCAGGAAATCAGCCGAGTGATGGGATCAACCCGTAGCTTGATCTTCGAGCAAAGCAAGATGGTTGAATGCCCGGATTTAGAAGGAATGCTCGTCGCGTATCGCGGCCAACTCGAGCTGCTATCGAATGATCACTTCCGCCTCGTCGTCGAGGGAACATCGCGAGAGATTCGACCGGCTGTGTGTGATGAAGCGTTCAAGATCATTCGCGAAAGCCTCACCAATGCGTTTCGTCATACGAAGGCGACAGACGTTCAGGTAAGCGTGAGCTACACAGCCAAGGCGCTCGTGATCGCCATCAGCGACAACGGCGCAGGAATCGATGCGGCGATCGTGGAGGCAGGCGGAAAGAGCGGCCACTGGGGGATCCCCGGAATGCGTCAACGTGCAAGTGAACTCGGCGGTGAACTCAAGATACGGAGACGCGACGAGGGTGGCACCGAAGTTCGTCTCGAAGTACGCGCGTCACGTGCGTTCCGCTCACGCACTGGACAGATGTTGGAGCGGTGGTTTGATTGGAAGAACCGCACACCGGGCCAGACAGCGTAAGAGCCATGTGATTCATGACTTGAGCGCGGCGAGAAGCTTCCGCTGCTTGTGGATCCGGTCCTGCAATGCTCTCATCTCCGAGAGCAAGGTCTCACGTTGCGTTGCGATGTTGTATCCACTTCGCTCAACGTAGCCGATGAGATCTGCTTCGCGTATCGCGAGCTGCGCGAGTTCACGCTCATCGCTTTGGATCTGCTGCTGAAGCTCGAAGAACTCGTCTGACATGGCGGTCTTCTCCTTATGCGCTATCGATGGCACCAGCATCCGACATTCGGTCGTTTTCGCTTTGGCGAATTCTGCGCTTTTTAGGAAATGCCATCGGAATGTAGCGCGCCGCAGTGAGAACGCGGCCGGAGTGCAGTGTTTCCTCCTTAAAATCAAACCTCGATTGCATATGCGATTCCAGGGAGAAGTGATGACTACAGCGACCGCCGAACTCAAGATCAGACAGCAGGCACCGATTCTCGCCGCTACCGATATTTCAACCGAGCAGGTGGCCGCGATCACCGCTTCACTGAATACTTTGCTGGCAGACGTGTTTGCGCTCTACCTCAAGGTCAAGAATTTTCACTGGCACATGTCGGGTCCGCACTTCCGCGACTACCACTTGCTGCTGGATGATCATGCGGACCAGATCCTCGCGATGACCGATGAAATTGCAGAGCGTGTGCGCAAGATCGGAGGCACAACCATTCGTTCGATCGGGCAGATCGCAAAGCTGCAGCGCGTGCTCGACAACGACGCCGACTACGTCACGCCAACCGATATGTTGGGCGAACTGCACGAAGATGAAAAGGCATTGACGCTAAGTATGCGCGCGGTTCACGTTGTCTGCGATGAGGCTGAGGACATCGCCACGGCCAGCCTGCTGGAGAATTGGATCGACCAATCGCAGCGTCGCTCCTGGTTCTTGTTTGAGAGCACGCGAGCCTAGTCGCCGCATTGATCGGCCTCACGCATGGCGAGGCCGAAATCGCTTCCGTTGAGAACACACTATGCTTCGTTTACGCATCGCCCTCGCGTCCTTCGTGCTTGCAGTGCTTGCTGTATCGGCGCGCGCCACTACGGTCTCGATTGATTCCAAAGCGGCGTCGGCTACACTGACGGCTTTGCAAAATCCAAAGCTCACGCGGCAGGAAAGCCTCGCCATCGCGGAGATGCGGGGCAATCAAGGTGTTCTGCGCAAAGCCCACGAATTCAAAGTGGGCGTAACTACGCAGAGCTTTGCGGATGCGCTCTTTGACGCTGCCCATGGCATCGCACCGCACAACAAGGAGGAAGCCTACTTCCTCTTCGACATGATCAAGCCGAAGGCACCGGCGCTCCTGAAGTTGGTCGACGAAATTCAACAGAGCCCCGAGCGCTTTCAGCAGCCGATTCAATCGCGCGTTGCAGAGTTCTCTCCGGTCGACCTTCAGCTTCCGCTCGAGGGTTACATCGTTGCTGCGGGTGACGGTGGCGGCTACGCGTTCGGCAGCACCGATTTCTATCTCAACATCGGCATCATGGATGAACTGATCGTTGCCAGGACCACGATAGCGCATGAGCTCTACCACGCAGTGCAGGGAGCCTTTGCGAAGGAGAGTGGCAGAGTCGGGGACCTTCCTGATCTGACGGGCATGAGTTCAGAGCGTCAATCTTGCCTGAAGACAAAGCAGCTTTTTACCAATCTCTACGAAGAGGGCTCGGCCCTCTATGTGGAAGACATCACACTGTTGCAGCAGGCGCAGTCGAGCATCGGTAAGCGGCAAGAGGCTGATCTCACGGACGGGATCAAGCATGTGAGCACGAGTGTTTCTCTGCTGGAGATGTCCGTCATCGCTCTCAACGCAGCCCATCCTATGGCCTACGACGACGTCTACGATGTAGGTTTCTACGGGCATGGCGTTCTCTATAACTTCGGCTACGTCATCGCGCTGGGAATCGCTGAGAAGGACGGGCCGCAAGGCCTGGCGAAGTACTTGAAGCTTCCTCCGGAGAAGTTCGTGCTTCGCTATACGCAGCTCAAGCAGTATGGGAGAGACAAGCAGCATCCAGCCCTTGGTGCAGAAACATTGCGAGCTGCACAGTCGCTGCCAAGGTTTTGTCCGAAGTAGCCCTGTACAGGGCTTAGAGATCGATGAAGCCGCGCTGCAGCCCGATGGTCACGGCGTGCGTGCGATCGCTGGCGCCGAGCTTCTCAAGAATGCTCTGCACATGGTTCTTGATCGTGTGTTCGGAGATTCCGAGGTCTGCGCCGATAATCTTGTTCGAGCAGCCCTTCGCGACCGCTTGCAATACGGTGAGTTCGCGCGCGGTGAGATGCTCGCTGCCTGCATGAGTGGCTATCTGTGCAGCGACCTCCGGGAGAATGCGTCGCTGTCCCGCTGCCACGGAGCGGACGGTATCGAACAGCTCCGTCTGCAACAAGTTTTTCAGAATGTATCCAGAAGCGCCTGATTGAAACGCGCGCTGCACATGGACGTCGCCTGCGAAGGTAGTCAGGACGACGACCTTCGCTTTGGGAAACTCCTGTCGCAGTTCTTTCAATGCTTCGAGGCCATTCATGCGCGGCATACGAAGATCCAACAAGACGAGATCAGGCTGATGTATCCGATACTTCTCCAGGAAGTCGATTCCATCCGCAGCCTCGGCGACGACGCGCATGTCCTTCTGCGAGTTGATCTCGCTGGTGAGGCCGGACCGCATGATCGGATGGTCGTCTACGACCATCACGGTGATGGGTTGTGGAGGAAGCATGGAGGAGTTGTCCTTTCGCCACGCGAGCGAGCGCTCTAGGTGATCTTCTCAGCTTTCGGTATACACCATGGAACGCCTTTCTCTGCTGACCGCGCGTGGGAACTGTTGCAGGTAGGTCTTACACGCACCAAAGCAAAGGCCACAACCGTTGACCGGTTGCGGCCCTGTGTCAGTGATGCAGGATTACTTCTGCGCGGCGGCCGCGGCTTCGATCACAGCAGCCACTTCCCTGGGGTGCGTCACCATCGCAGCATGGCTCGCAGAGATCACGGTGAGCTTGGCGTTCATCGTCTTCGCCATCGCCTTCTCTTGGTCCGGGTTGATCATCATGTCCTGCGTGGAGGCAAGGTACCAGACGGGCTTGTCATGCCATGCTGCCTTCGTCGGCTTCGCTGCAAAGATGGAGCCTGCGGTTTGCGGCTGCACGGCCGTGAGTACATCCTTCTCGGCTTGCGTCGCGTCCTGCACAAAGGCCGTCTTATAGCCTTCGTCAGAGAGCTTCAGGAAGCCATCGGAGAGCGGCGCGAGCTTGCCCAGGCCAGGTGCCGGAGGAAACGGTTTGCTGATGTCCGTGATCGACTGACCGGCGTCCGGTGCAAAGGCGTTGATGTAGACGAGTCCCACCACCTTCGGATCGTTGCCAGCTTCGGTGATCAGCACGCCGCCGTAAGAGTGCCCGACGAGAATCACGGGGCCGTCCTGCACGGCGAGAATGCGCTTCGTTGCGGCGAGGTCATCCTCGAATGAGGTGAGCGGATTGCCCACAGCCGTAACGTGGTAGCCCTTGGCCTGTAGCAATGAGATGACCTTCGACCAGCTGGACGCGTCGGCAAAAGCGCCATGAACGAGAACGATGTTCTTGACCGCCGGTGTCTGTGCCATGGCAGGGAAGGCCGTGATGAAAAACCCTAGAACGAGAAGCGCTAGAAGATGCTTCGTGAAATGACGCATGGTGTTTCCTCCTCCCACGAACCATAGAGAAGACGCGCAGGAGAGTTCTTGTGCGATTTGATCCTGTTTGGCAAATCCCCCCGGCATGTAGCGCGCGCTGCTTTATGGCGAAGTGTGCGTTGCGGTGACCGCCTGAGCAGGTATTCACAAGACAGCATCGATGGCTCCAAGGATGATTCGCCTAGGACCAAGGGGGAGTCGTGAACGATCAAAGCCTGAGCCGACATGTTCTCATCGTCGCCGCGCGACTCTTCAGCTCTATGGGATACGTTGCTGTCACGGAATCGCGAATCTGTTCTGCGGCGAACATCTCGCGCGCTGTGTTTCGTGAGGCGTTCGGCACTCCTGAGCAGGTCGCGGAGCTCATCCTGCGTGAGCAGTTCGCGTTCCTTCGTGAATCGTTGCACACCGCGAAGTCGCCTGAGTTGATGCTGGGGTACGCGGTCTTCGTGGCGTCTTGTCCGTCGCACGGAAGCCCGACCGCGTTGGCGATTGTGTCGTCCTTCGGCGTTCGCGCACATGCGTTGCCTGCCTCGCTCAAGCAGGAACTGTCGCAGGGAATGGAAGCGTGGTCCACGCAGATCGCGGAGACGATCGCCGCGTGGGGACGTGAGTACCGTGATCGTGCGCCCAGAGCTGGGCGATGGATCGCCGCAGCTTTACTTGGCGTTGCGTTGTATTGCGATATGGAACGTGAGCCCGCGTCCAGCATCGAGATCGAGGCGCTCATGCTTGCGTTGATGGCACCCCGCTGAGACGGGCGGGGACTAGCCTGCGACTCTTCTCGAGGCTACGAGACTCGCCGTCGCGACTGAGCGCGGCGTCATCTCATTCCATTCCGGTTCAACGGTGTTCCCGCTGAACATCGTCACCGGCGCGTGGTTCTTCGCTTGCCGTAGCACACGTTGTTCCGTCCGCCACTTGCCCGGAGGCTTGCCCACGGATGACATGAAGGTGCGGCTGAACGCAGCCTGATCGGAGAAGCCTGTTCCGATCGCTATCTCCGCGAGCGAGAGCTTCTGTTCGAGCAGGAGTTCTTGCGCGCGTTCGATGCGCTTCTTCACCACGAACTGATGCACCGAACATCCGAAGGTCGTGCGGAAGCAACGGCAGAAGTAGCTGGACGAGAGACCACACTCTGCGGACAATCTTGCGAGTCGTAGATCGCCGTCGAGATCTGCTTCGAGGATCGCGAGCGCACGTCGCTTCTGCCACGGCGCGAGGCCACCCTTGGCGATCTGAAGCGAGGTGTCCATCGCGCCATAGGTCGCGACCAGGTGTCCGCAAATCATCTGTAGATAGTGGCGAATGAACAGCTCGGACGGCTTCGTCTCTGCGGTGAGGTAGTTGTCCAGCAGCCTCGCCAGATGCAGCATCACGGTGTCCGGCTTCCCGCCCGAGCTCCGCAACGAGTGGATCGGCGGAAGCTGTGCGTCGTCGAGATAAGCGTCGATCGATGCCTTCGAAATCTGCAGGACGAAGGTTTCGAAGTGCGTGTTGCGGTGGAAGCGAGGTTCGAGCTCGAGGTCGTAGCAACTCACTGCGCCTGTCTCGGAGTCGGGCGAGTGATGACTCACTCCCGCGATCCATGTTCGCCAGGAACTCGAAGGCGCGTCGCCGAGATGCACCTCGATGAGGTAGCTCTTCTCGCGCTGAATCGCCGGATAAAGCTGTGTCGGTGGCGATGGCTGCGAGACGCGCGCTGCCGCAAAGCAAGACTCCGCGAGGCCGTTGAATACGGCAGCACGCGTCCTGGCGCCGGCGAAGAGCCGCGCCACATCGATCCCAAAAGACTTCATCTGCGATTGCCTCATCACGACTCCTCAGGGGCGTCATCGCAAGAGTGCGGTGCTTCGTCTGGCGGGAACGCGTCTGAAAACGATGCTTTGAGGCTAGGGTTTGAGGGCTTGCCGAGTAAGGGTCGATGGACGCGAAATGAGTAGTCAATTCGAGGGGGGTGGCAGAGCAAACGGCCTCGATCGTTGAGATCGAGGCCGCCAGGTTGAACCGTTCGTGCGCGAGTTATGCCAGGCTGCTCTTCGCGGTGGCGAAGGCATAGTCGAGCCATGCGAGAACGTCCTTGATATCGCTCGTCTCCACGGTCGCACCACCCCAGACGCGAAGGCCCGCAGGAGCATCACGGTAGGACGCGATGTCGTACGCTGCGCCTTCCTTCTCGAGCAGGCTGGTCAGCGACTTCACAAACGCCGCCTGCTGCTTGGCGTCCAGCTTCACGAACTCTGCATCGACGATCTTCAGGCAGATCGAAGTCGAAGAAACCGTCTCCGGCTTCGATGCGAGGAACGCACCCCAAGTGCTCTGCTTCACCCACTCCGAAATGGCGGAGAGGTTCGCTTCCGTTCGTGCGATGAGCTGCGACAAGCCACCGATCGACTTCGCCCAGCGCAGACCGTCAAGCGCATCTTCCACCGCAAGCATCGACGGCGTGTTGATCGTCTCGCCGCTGAAGATACCTTCGATCAGCTCCGCGCCCTTAGCGAGGCGGAAGATCTTCGGCAGCGGGCGCGACGGCTTGTACGTCTTCAGGCGTTCGGCCGCGCGCGGGCTCAGCACGATCATGCCGTGCGCACCTTCGCCGCCCAACACCTTCTGCCATGACCACGTCGTCACATCCAGCAGTTCCCACGGCAGGTCCATCGCAAAGGCAGCCGAGGTCGCGTCGCAGAAGGTCAGGCCTTCGCGCGACTTCGAAATCCACTCGCCGTTCGGCACGCGCACGCCCGAGGTGGTGCCGTTCCAGGTGAAGACCACGTCGCGCTTGGCGTCATACTTGGCGAGGTCGGGCAGTTCACCGTACTCCGCCTCATATACGTTGATGTCTTCGAGCTTGAGCTGCTTGGTGATGTCGGTCACCCACTCCTTGCCGAAGCTTTCCCACGCAAACACGTCCACGCCGCGCTCGCCGAGCATCGACCACATGGCCATCTCGATCGCTCCGGTGTCAGAGCCGGGGACGATGCCGATGCGATAGTCCTCGGGGATGCCGAGGATCTCGCGCGAGAGCGTGATCACCTCTTCCAGCTTCTGCTTTCCGGGCTTCGAGCGGTGCGAACGACCGACAAGCGCGTCATCCAGCGCAGAAAGTGACCAACCGGGTCGCTTTGCACAAGGGCCTGAAGAGAAGTTCGGACTGGAGGGAAGTTTTGCGGGCCGTACGTTTTGCTCGTTCACTGCGAATCCTTCTGTGCGGTTTCTATTCCACGAAAAATGTAGCGCTACCTTCAAGGATAACCCTTGGGTCGGACCCTCCTGTTGCGGGACGGTACATCGAGCGACACATCCGCTGGTGGTCGAGCAGCTTCAGCAAGGTGCGAGCTACCAGCGATTCGAAGGAAAGGATTTGATCAAATACGAGGAAGCTCTGTAGGATCGTGCGGTGACCGCCAACACCCTCCCCCGAGCCGCTGAGGACCTTTCCGCCAACAGAACGCTGGCCGAACGGGCCATCGATCGCATCCGTTCGCTCATCCTGAACGGCGATGTGAAGCCCGGGGACCGGTTACGTCTCGAGGAACTCTCGCAGGCCCTGCAACTCAGCATGACGCCGATCCGCGAAGCGTTGCGCCGGCTGGAGCAGCTTGGTCTGGTGCAGAATGTCCCGCATAAGGGCGCGCGCGTTGTTCCGACATCGGTGGAAGAGCTGACCGATCTCTATGAGGCCAGACTTGCCGTGGAGCCGATCGCGGTCGCCAAGGCCGCGGCGAATTTTACCGAAGAGATGTATCAACAAGGCCTGCAACACCTGCAAAGGCTCCGGTCTGCCGAGGACGCTCACGACTATCCCGCAATGTGGCGCGCTCACACGGACTTTCACTTTCTGCTCTACCGCGCCAGCGGATCGGCCTGGCTGCTGCGGGCGATTGAGCCCATGTGGGAGCGCACCCAGTGCTATCGCACCGGCTACGAAGGCCTGATGCTGGGCCGCGATGTGGAGCACTACGAAATTCTCGAGGACTGTCGCAAGCGGGATGGCGCGACCGCGAAGAGGCGGATGCACAACCACTTGGCGCGCATCGGCAACCGCACCGCCCACGTCCTCGACGAAACCGTGCAGGATCCGTTGACCCTGGTGGAGATTTAGCGGGTTTGACAACCGTTGTTTTCGGGGCATAATCTTTGCCCGTTGAAGATTTGATCAAATATCAAAGAAGGTCGCATGTTCCAAAACCCCAAGTTCAAGTACGCCGCCACGGCCATTCTCACCTCGGCCATCAGCCTTCCCGTTCTCGCCCAGCAGACGCAGACCGTAGTGACTCCCCAGCAGGCGCAGACGCCGCCTCCGCAGCACGCAGCGGACAGCGCACTCGTGGAGAGCATGGGCGAAAAGGGCCTCGAGATTTCCTTTCCGCCGTTCAGTAACTCGGTGACCGGGGCGACGAACCCGGTGCGTGTGGCGATGGCCAGGCACGGCTTTGGCATCTTCGTGCCGGAGTCCAACAAGTTCCAGCAGAACGTGCTCGACGCGCCCGTGGCGCTCGCCGACCAGAAGTACAACGGCCAGCGCGCCACCTGGGCTGTGGGTGCGTACCCGGTGCTCACGTACAACATGCAGGCGTTCCACATCCGCGGCGGTCAGCTCATCATGGGGCCGGGCGTGCTGCGTACCAGCTGGTATCCCTCAGGTCCCGAGGCGACGCGCGCGCTGCAGTTGGCGTACTACCAAAGCTTGTTCAAGAACCGCATCGAAGTGAAGTTCGGCTGGCTGCAGAATGACCTTGAGTTCGAGGCCTTCGCCGTTGGCGGAACCTTTGCGACCGGCGCACTCGGCGTGTACGCCGTCATTCCGTACCAGGTGGGCCAGAACACGACGCCCTACGGAACGCCCGGCGTGAACACGACCGTCCATCTCACCAAGCACTTCTACGACAAGATCGGCTTCCAGCGCAGCGCCGACCCGAACGGTGGCGCTACCGAAGTGAAGCGCGATCAGACGGGCTTCCGCTTTGCGCCGCACGGTGATGGCCTGCTCACGATCAACGAGTTCGGCTATAAGAAGAACTCCAGCGCGACTGATAAGCAGACGTGGTTCCGCGCAGGGTATCTGACGAACACGACGGGTTTCAAGAACATCATCAGCAATAAGACCGAGACGGGGAACTGGGCGACGTATGCGCTGGTGGACCAGCAGTTCACGCACTCGACCGCAGGCACCGGCCGACAGGGTCTTTACGGTGGCGTGACGTTCATGTACGCGCCGCCGCGCTACGATTCATCGACACAGTATTACGAAGCGCGTCTCTACGACATCGGCCTCTTTCCGCATCGCCCGAATGATCTGAGCAGCGTGGTGCTTTCGCATACCAGCTTCAGCCCGGACTTCAACCGCGTAACGACGAACGCCAATGGAACGGCCTACTCTGGATCGAACTCAGTTGCTGCGACATACTCCGCGCGTCTGCGTCCTGGCATCACGTTCGCGCCGGGCTTCAGCTATACGGACCACCCGGCTCGCACACCGCGTCTGGGCGGAGCCTTCAATGTCGTTGGCTCGCTGATCTTCTTCTTCTAGCGCGTGAGGAATCTACCGATGCAAAGCCGCTTTCTCCTCGTAGGTTTGTTCCTTTTCCCGATGGCGTTTGCTCCTCTGGCACATGCTCAGCGCCAGCCGGAGCTTGGCGCGCGTGACGTGCCTGTGCTGCAGATCGCTGGGTTGAAGTTCAAGGACCTCGACCGCAACGGGAAGCTCGACCCCTACGAGGACTGGCGGCTTTCGCCGGAAGAGCGTGCGAAAGATCTCGTCGGTCGATTGAGTCTGGAAGAAGCCGCAGGTCTGATGGTGCACGGCACGCTGCCGAGCTTTGGCCCAATGGCCGTGCTCGGCGTGGGCAAGAACTACGATCTGGCGAAGGCGCAGCAGATGATGCAGCAGAAGCATGTGCGCACTTTCATCACGCGCCTCAGCGCGAAGCCTTCCGCCTTCGCGCATGAGAACAACGAAGTACAGGCGCTGGCCGAGAAAGAGCGATGGGGAATCCCGGTAACGATCTCTTCCGATCCGCGCCATCACTTCCAGCAGGTGATCGGTGCGAGCGTTTCGGACGCGACCTTCTCGCTCTGGCCGGAGCCGCTAGGCTTTGCCGCGATAGGTGACGCTGCGACGACGCGCCGCTTCGCCGATGTCGTTCGCCAGGAGTACATCGCCGTCGGCATCCGCGAGTCACTCGCTCCTCAGGCAGACCTGCTTACGGAGCCACGGTGGGCGCGCTCGAACGGCACCTTCGGTTCCGATCCGCAGGTCGTGAAGCAGATGGTGGAAGCCTACGTCGCTGGCGTTCAGAACGGCCCCAACGGACTGAACCCGGGCAGCGTTGCGGCGGTGGTGAAGCATTGGGTGGGCTACGGCGCAGCCAAGGACGGTTGGGACAGCCACAACTACTACGGGCGCTACGCGACCTTCCCGGCGAATAACTTCGCACAGCATCTTGTGCCGTTCACGGGAGCCTTCACCGCAAAAGTGGCATCCGTGATGCCGACGTACTCGATCCTGCAGGGCCTCAAGCTGCAAGGCAAACCTGTGGAGCAGGTCGGCGCTGGCTTCAATCGTCAACTCCTCACAGGCTTGCTGCGCGACACCTATCACTTCAAAGGCGTCATCCTGAGCGACTGGGCCGTCACGGATGATTGCTCCGAGCGTTGCCGAGAGGGCGCTCCGGCAGGGCAGAAGCCGACGCCTGCTGACATCGGCATGTCCTGGGGCGTCGGCGATCTGACGCATGAGCAGCGCTTCGTGAAGGCGATCAACGCTGGTGTGGACCAGTTGGGTGGCACCGAAGAGTCTGACCTGATCGTGGACGCGGTGCACAAGAAGCTGATCTCGCAAGAGCGTGTGAACGCCGCGGCGTTTGCGATCCTCGTGCAGAAGTTTCAGATGGGGCTCTTCGAGCAGCCGTATGTGGATGAAGCGAAGGCCAGCGTGATCGCTGGCAACGCGAAGTTCGTTGCTGAAGGCGAACAGGCGCAGGCCGCCGCAGCTGTCGTGCTGCAGAATAAAGCGGCGCACGGCAAGCAGACGTTGCCGCTTGCTGCCGCCACCAAGGTCTATCTGTATGGCATCAAGCCCGAAGCTGCGAAGGCCATCGGGCTAACGGTCGTGGATGACCCATCACAGGCAGAGGTTGCGATCGTGCGTGCTCCCGCGCCGTATCAGAGCGAACATACGCAATACTTCTTCGGCTCGCGTCAGCACGAAGGCCGACTGGCCTTCGCAACGAGCGACGAAGCATATGCCAAGCTGCTCAGCATCAGCGAGCGCACACCGACGATCTTTGTGACGACACTCGAGCGCCCGCTGATCCTGACAAATGTGCTGCCGCACGCAACTGCTGTCATCGGCGACTTCGGTATCGGCGACGCTCCGCTGCTGAAGCTGCTCACAGGACAGTTGCATCCGCAGGGGCATCTGCCGTTCAACCTGCCCAGCTCTCCGGAAGCCGTCGCGGCGCAGAAGAGTGACCTGCCGGACGATGATGCGAACCCGCTCTTCAAGCGTGGCTTTGGTCTGTCGTACTAGCGCAGCGTTCAGTGCCTACAAACAAACGCCCAGACCATCCATGGTCTGGGCGTTTGCTGCATCAAGCTAAGCCAGCAGGTCTTCGATTTTGATGGGTAGGTTGCGCACGCGCTTGCCCGTTGCATGATGTACCGCGTTCGCAATCGCTGCAGCGATACCGGCGAGGCCGATTTCGCCGACACCACGCGCGCCCAGGGCGTTCAGCTTGTAGTCGGGGTAATCGAGGAATGTAACGTCAATCTCCGGATGGTCTGCGTTCACCGCCACGATGTAATCTGCGAGGCTCGCGTTGATCGGAGCGCCGCTGCGTTGGTCGTACTCGGTCGCCTCGAGCATGGCCATGCCGACGCCCATCACCACCGCCCCTTCAATCTGGTTGCGCGCAGCCTTCGGATTCAGCATCCGACCGGCATCGATGACGGTGACGACACGACTTACACGCAGGCGCGCAATCTCAGGCTGCCACGTTACCTCCGCAAACTGCGCACCGTAGCTGTGAAACGAATACTTCGTTTGCGGATTGCCCAATGTGCCTTGAGCGCTGCCCTTACCGCTCACCGCATTCACCTTCGTCAGCTTCAGCAGATCGCCGAACGCGATCTGATGAGACGGATCAGCCTTCAGGCGCACCATGCCGTCGACGTATTCAAGGTCACCAGTGTTCTTGCCCATGAAAGGGGAGCCGGTCGCCTTCGTCGCAAGGCCCACGAGCGCCTGCACCGCCTTCTGCGCAGCTTGCAGCACTGCAGGAGTCATCGACGCGGTCGCCCACGATCCACCGCTCACGGGGCCAGGAGGGAGCGACGAGTCGCCGATCACGACATCGATCTTCTCCAGCGGCAACCCCGTCTCATGCGCAACCACCTGCCCCACGACGGTGTAGGTGCCCGTGCCGATATCCTGCGTGCCACAAGCCACCCGAGCCGTGCCGTCCTGCAACAGTTCCACCGCGGCTTCGGCTTCCATGCGCGCGGCGATCCACGTGCACGCGGCTACGCCCCAGCCCACGATGGTTCCATCCGCGTTCTTCATCGAGCCTACGGTCGGATTGCGCTTTGACCATCCGAATTTCTCCGCGCCAACGGTGAGGCACTCCTTCAAGTGGCGCGAAGAGAACTCCTGTCCGGAGCTCTCATCTTTGCTCGGCTCGTTCATCAAGCGGAGCGCGATTGGGTCGACCTTCAGCTTGAGCGCGAGTTCATCCATAGCGCTCTCCAGCGCGTACAGCCCAGGCACCGCGCCGGGTCCGCGCATCGATGTTGGCGTGCCAACGTTACGGCGCGCGAGCCCGCCCTTCACGAGCACGTTGGGGCAGGAGTAAAGGAAGCCCGTCGCTTCGCCGCAGCCTTCGTCATAGTCGTCGAGGATGCTGGTGTGGTTCACGTACTCCTGTTCGATCGACTGCAGCTTACCCGTGGAGTCGGCAGCGAGTTGGATACGTTGATCGATCGCCGGCCGATGGCCCACGCTCTGGAACATCATGCTGCGTGAGACCACCAGCTTCACCGGCCGCTGCAGATTGCGCGCACAAGAAGCCGCGAGCAGTGCATGAGGCCACGGCCACAGCTTGCCGCCAAAGCCCGAGCCCAGAAACTTCGTGATGACCTTCACATTCTCCGGCGGAACGCCGAGCATCGCAGCCATCACATCGCGATGATTCATCACGGCCTGCGAGGTCTCGTAGAGCGTGAACTTACCGTCCTCATACACGGCCACCGACGCATGAAGCTCAATGGGATTATGCGTCTCTGCAGGCGTGGAGTAGCTTGCATCGTGCTTCACCGCGCCTGTTGCGAACGCTGCGGCGGCATCTCCGCGCTTCGTGATGTTCTTCTTGCTGTTCGTCGCCACCGGCGTACCAAGCACGGGTTCGCTCGTGTCATGGGGCGTCTTGCTGTAGCTCACCTTCACAGCTTCAGCGGCGGCGCGTGCCTGCTCCATCGTCTGCGCTACGGCCACCGCAACATACTGGCCGTAGTAGCGCACCACGTTATCTTCCAGCGGCGGTCGCTTCTCGTCGATGATCATGCTGAAGCCCGCGGCCGGAGGTGTGCGGTAGAGCGTGCCGATATCCTCATGCGTATACACCGCCAGTACGCCCGGCATCTTACGAGCGGCGGAGCTGTCGATGCTCGTAATGTTGCCGCTCGCAATCGTAGCGGTAACGGGCCATGCGTAAGCCAGGTCCGGGAAGTGATAATCCGAAGCGTACATCGCGCTCCCGGTCGTCTTCAGCGGACCATCGATGCGCGGAGTCGGTTTGCCGATCACATTGCTTTCCGTGACCGGCTGAGACGCTTGCTGCTGCGGGTTCTGCGTCGCAAACATATCTTGTTCCTCGCTTAGGCGATTGCCTGGGTGAGAGCGTGAGTAAGGCAGCGCTTGGCAAGCTCTACCTTGAATCCGTTTTGTGACTGAGGGCGTGCACCATGCAGCGCGATCTCTGCGGCATGGCGGAAGTTCGCTGCGGTGGCCGCTTTCCCATGCAGGGCGTGTTCCGCTTCTCGGCTGCGCCAGGGCACCGCACCGACTCCGCCCAACGCTACGCGCACGAAGTCGATGTGGCCGTTGCTGGTCTTCAGGACTACGGCTGCGGACGCCAGCGCGAACTCGTACGACGCGCGATCGCGTAGCTTGAGGTACAGGCTCTTCGCGCCCGCAGGCAATGCAGGAATGCTGACATGCGTGATCAGATCGCCGGGCTCCAGCACCGTTTCACGATCAGGCGTGTTGCCAGGCAACGTATAAAACGAGGTGATCGGCACCGTACGCTCGCCCTTCGTGCCGCTGATGTGCACGGTAGCGTCGAGCGCCATCAGCGCGACGTTCTGGTCGGACGGATTGCTCGCGATGCACTTATCGCTCGTGCCGAGAATCGCCATCATGCGATTGTGGCCGCCGATCGCCGAGCATCCGCTGCCCGGCTGACGCTTGTTGCAGGCATACGCGGTGTCGCGATAGTAGACACAGCGAGTTTTCTGCAGCAGATTGCCTGCGGTCGTCGCCATGTTGCGCAGCTGCGTGGACGCGCCGCTCAGAATCGCCTGCGACAGCACCGGATAACGCTGCACAACATCGGCATGATTCGCCACGAAGGTGTTGCGCGTCAGCGCACCGAGCTTCAAGCCACCATCCGCCGTTGCTTCGATCTTGTCGAGCGGAAGGCCATTGATTTCCACGAGCTGTCGTGGCGTCTCCACGTTCAGCTTCATGTAGTCGACGAGGTTCGTACCCCCGGCAATGAAGCGCACCGGAGCGCCCTGCTGCGCGGTCGACGCCGCGGCCTGGGCCTTCACGGCATCGGGCACGCTGGCGGGAGTAATCAGTTCAAACGGCTGCATACGCGACTCCTCTTAGGCGATGTTGTTGCGACGGCAGGCCTGCACTGCGGCGACGATGTTCGGGTAAGCTCCACAGCGACAGATGTTGCCGCTCAGCGCTTCCTTCACGTCGTTGTCGTTCGGGCCCCACTTCTCGTGCATCATGGCGGTGGCAGACATGATCTGCCCCGATGTGCAATAGCCGCACTGATAGCCGTCGTGCTCCACAAACGAGGCCTGCATCGGATGCATCTTCTCCGGCGTGCCCAGTCCTTCGATCGTGGTGATCTCTTTGCCTTGTTGCATCGAAGCAAAGAGCAGACAGCTGTTGGCTCGTTCGCCGTTCACGTGGACCGTGCAGGCACCGCATTGGCCGTGGTCGCAGCCCTTTTTCGTGCCGGTAAGATGCAGCGTTTCACGCAGTGTGTCGAGCACCGTCGCGCGCGGATCCACCGCAATGCGATGCGTTTCGCCGTTGACGCGCAACGTGATGGGCATGGTGCCGGGGATCGGCGCCGACGGCGCATCGGTCCGCTTGGGCTCTGCTTCGACGGCGGCGTTCGCAAGCGGTGCAACCGTAAGCGTCGCGCCAGCTACGCCGGCCATGCCGGCCCGCGTGAGAAACGATCGTCGACTCAGCTTTTCCAGCGAAGTCATGGGCGTTCCGTTATCGTCGTCCTTCGGCATTTCGCACCTCCGATGTGTCGGTTTACTGCATTCGTTCTGACGAAATGATGCTCAGCGCCACACGCTGCGGACGCCAGTCTGCGTTCATTATCCACACTGCGTATGAACATCCTTGCAAGTCGTATAAGCTAACGAATCGAATGACATGATTTCGTATAAAACCCGCGATTTCACTAGCTCGGGACGCACACGCGTGTTCTTGCTTGGATGCGGTTTGTCGCTGAAAGAGCCTGCCGAAAATCTCATTTCGGTCATGCAGCGGATTCATGAAAGTGGAAGGCGCCGCGCTCGGAGCGCGACGCCTCGGTGATCACTCTGGCGACGGAGCTACTTCTTTCCATCAGGGGATGCGAACGGGTCCACCATCTGGATGGAGCCGTCGGCGTTGAAGTGCAACTCCGTCATCTTCACGTTACGCAGATGGTTCTTGTTGGAAAGCTGCGTGTCCGCGTAGAAAAGCCACCACTTGCCCTCCCACTCCACCACCGACTGATGCGTGGTCCAACCTTGCACCGGCAGCAGAAAGTGGCCCTTGTACGTGAACGGACCGAGCGGGCTTTTGCCCACAGCGTAGGCGAGGAAGTGTGTGTCGCCCGTCGAGTAGGTGAAGTAGTACAGCCCATTGCGTTTGAACATCCACGACGCTTCGAAGAAGCGGCGGTCGTGATCGCCACCCAGCAACGGCTTGCCGTTCTCATCCACGATTACCGCATCCTTCGCCGGTGCGGCCAGATGCTTCATGTCCGGCGCGAGCATCGCGACCTTGGGCATCAGTGCGGGCTTATCATCCTGCTTCAGATCGGTGGAGGAGCCGGCCGTGAACTTGCCGGTCGGCCAGTTTTCCAACTGCCCGCCCCAGATGCCGCCGAAGTAGATGTAGCTTTTGCCGTCGCCATCGGTGAAGACGGCGGGGTCGATGCTGTAGGTTCCTGCAATCGGCTCAGGCTCAGCCTTGAACGGCCCCATCGGATCGCTCGAGGTTGCAACGCCGATGCGGAAGACGCCCTGCTTATCGCGTGCTGGGAAGTAGAGGTAGTAGGTGCCGTTGCGATACGCCGCATCCGGCGCCCACATCTGCTTGGACGCCCACGGCACGTCCTTGACATCGAGCGCGACGGGGCCGATCACCGGCGGTTTGCCAGGTGCGTCCATCTGCAGCACGCGGTAGTCGTGCATCGCATACTCGCTGCCGAGGTCGTCGTCAGGAATGTCGGTCGGCACATCGTGGGAGGGGTAGATATACAGCTTGCCGTGAAAGACATGCGCGGAAGGGTCAGCCGTGTAGATGGACGTGACGAGCGGCTGCGAAAGAAACTGCCGATGCTCCATCTCCTGTGAATGGACCGCTTGTGTACCCAGAAAAATCAGCGCAGACACTACTGCTGCCGATGCAAAAGACTTCATCCCCATACCTCTCTGCAAAACGCTGCAACGATAGTACGTTCGTGCCCCTCACCACAGGCAAGTCGCATAGTACGTTTGCACCATACGCGGTCTGTCGTTGCCACCAAAAGCGGGCGGCGGATACGAGATCGTATCCGCCGCCGGTTGCTGCTTCGTGGTGCGTTAAAAGTTGAGGCGCGCCTGGACCTGTCCGATACGACCTGGACCATAGGTGCTGGTGATGCGGCCAAAGGAGGTCGAGCAGCAGGTCATGCCCGGCACCGTGAAGTTCGTCTTGTTCAGCACGTTGTAGAACTGTCCGCGAATCTCAAGACGAGCGTTGAAGGGAAGCACGAACATCTTGGCCACGCTGGCATCCAGCGAGTCATAGGAGTCGCCGCGCAGGAAGCCGTTCGGCACGTTGCCGCGCGGGTCGTTCGCTGTTCCGTTTTGGTCTGCCGTGGTGGCTGTGGTGGAGGTCGCGCCCGTTGAGTATGGGTTTGTCGTGGCGAACATCACCGTGCAACCGCTGTAGCTTGCCTGTGCCGTGCTCGCATAGACCGAGTCGCAGAACGCACGCTCCGGGTGTCCCGGAATATGCATACGCTGATGCGCCTGCTTGCGCACCTGAGCGGGCGTAAGGTTTGCTACCGAGGCGAAGTACGGGCGGTACTGAATGCCGCCGTTGTTCGTCAGCAGGTTCACACCGCTCGGCGTGAAGTTCGGCGTCAAAGCGGGGCCGGAGTGGAACTGGTGATACATCGCGATCTGCCAGCCGCCAACAACCGAATCCACCGCTCTGTTGGCATGGCGCAGGAACGTTCGTCCGCGGCCCACGGGGATCTTCCACGTCAGCGAAGTGATGTTGACGATGGGCAGATCGAACTGCAGCGGGCCGTAGTCTTCTCGGCTATTGCCGTAGTAATCCGTCGGGCTGCCGGAGAAGCCGCGCGACGCCGTCAGGAAGTCGCCCACATTGCCGAGCGCACGCGACCAGGTGAACGCATTCAGGAACCACAGACCGAAGATGTTCTTGCCTTCGATGCGAGCCTGCAGGCCGTTGTAGTTGCTCATGCCGCCGTTGTACGTCTCGGTGACGTCGGCGATGTTCGAGTAAGGGCGACGGAAGTAGCCCTGCGCGTCTGTGCCCAGCTCAGGACGACGCTGGTTGTAGGTGCCGACTTCCTGCAGCTTCACGCCGTGGTTGCCCACGTAGGCGATGTCCGCGAGCATCTTCGATCCAATCGCTGTCTGCACGCCGACATACCAGCTCTGCACGTACGGGTCGCGGTAGCTGCGCGGCACCCACTTCACCATCGAGGTGTAGAGGTTGAAGTTCGACGGCGATGCCATGTTCTGTGGGAAGCCGTTGTCGAGCGAGTAGAACGTGGAGGTCGCGGTCACGCCCGTCAGCTTCGTGTACGCGGGGATCTGGTTATAGACCACAGCGTTCATCTGCGGCCCGTTCACGGCAAGGTCATCCGCTTCGCCCGAGCGCGTGTAGTGCATGTAACCGATGCCATAGCCACCGTGGACTACGAGCTTCGAGTTGGGCGAGAAGGCCAGGCCGAAGCGCGGCATCAGGTCGTTGAGGTCGGGATCGATCAGCTGCTTCTGGTACGCCGAGCCGGAGGCCGCTGCGCGGATCATCTGTCCGGTCTGCGGCGTGTTCTGCGGATCGAAGTTGGTCATGCGGCTGTCCTTCTCTTCGAAGTGCGAGGTGTACTCGTAGCGCAGACCGATGTTGAGCGTCAGCTTCGGAAGAATGCGCCAATCGTCCTGTAGGAACGCGCCGTGTCCGCCCTGACGAAGATGCGCAACGAAGAGGCTTGTCATCGAGATCTGGTCCGGGACGCCGAACATGAAGTCGCTGAAGGTATAGCCGGTGAAGGACGATTGATACTGCATGTCACCGTAGATCGGGTTCACGTCTTGCACGGTCTGGCGCAGATAGTTGAACTCATAGCCGGTCTTCAGGTTGTGCTTGCCCACCAGCCACGAGTAGCTCACCTTCGGATCGAGGAAGAACGGGTACTGCCACTGCGGGCTCGTCGACTGACGGCCGATGTCGCTGTAGCCAGCGAGTTCCTGCGTTACCAGGCCGCCCCAGATGCGGGGATCAGTGGGGATGCCCTGAATGCCGAAGGTGCGCGGATCACCGATGGTGTACGGCATCTTGCCGGCCTTCGTATACGAGATGCCGAGGCGTGCTTCGAGCAACTGCGCCGCGCCCACCTGACGCGTCAGGCCGAACGCGAGCTGCTGATTGATGGTGCGGTAGTAGCTGGAGCTGCCGCTGATCGGAGGCGGCAACAGCGGACCATCGAGATCGTGCTCCTTCGATTGGCTCACACGCGCAAACGACGACATGCGTGGGCTCCACTGGATGTCGAGTCGAGCATCTTCCTTGTCGTAGCTGTTCACGAAACGCTGCAGCGAAGACCAGTTGCTCGAAATCGAGCCGGCGCCCGCGCCGTTGTTTTTCGGCAAGGGGAACGCATCAAGAATCGACAACGCGATCGGCGACAGCACACTGCGCGGCAGCGGACGGTCCGCAGCATACGTCGCTCCGGTGAAGGGGTTCATCACGGTCGTGGTGTTGTTGCTCGCAGAAGGCGAAGCGATCAACTGATGCTGCGCCACCGTGAAGATGTTCGCCTGGTTCACCACCTGCCGTGCCTGGCGAACGCCCTCGTAGTCAGCGAAGAAGAAGAACTTGTTGCGCAGGAACGGACCGCCGATGTTGCCACCGAACTGGTTGCGGTTCAGCGTGGTGCGCCTCGTGGCGCCGGAGTTGTCGGTTGCGCGGAAGTAGCCGTTCGCGTTCAACAGCGTGTTGCGGAAGGACTCCCACAACATGCCGTGAAAGTGGTTCGTGCCCGTCTTGAACGCTACGTTGATCGTGCCACCTGCCGAGCGGCCATACTCGGCCGAAGGAATCGTCGTGACGATCGAGAATTGCGAAAGATCATACTGCGAAGGATTGATGACCTGGTTGGAGAAGCCCTGGTTCGACGTGCCGTGCGCGTTGTTGTCCATGCCGTCGAGCAGGTAGTTGTTGTACGTCGAGCGCATGCCGTTGATGTTGTACGAGCCTTCACGCACCACGCTGCTCGTGCCAAGGTCCTGGCCCACAGCGTCCTGCACCACGCCTGCGGAAAGCTGCACAAGATCGCTGTAGTTCATGTTGAGCAGCGGAAACGCGTCGATGGTATCGCTGCCGATGACCTGCTGCTTCTGGCTGCTTGCGGTCTCGAGTTGAAGCTCCTGCGAGTCAACCGTCACGGTCTCTGAGGTGCCTGGTACAAGCTGCGCATTCACCTGCTGGTTGGTGCCAACGGAGAGGCGAACGTCCTTGAGCGTCTGTTCGTTGAAGCCCGGCAGCGAGATCTTGATGGTGTACGTGCCTACCTGCAAGGCGGGAACCGCATACTGTCCGGCCTTGTCGGTCTTGCGCGTGATGGTGATGTTCGTAGCGTCGTTCGTCACGGACACCATGGCGTTGGCGACAACGGCGCCGGTGGAGTCGGTGACGCGGCCCACGATAGAGGCTGTTTCAAACTGCGCGAAGCTGCGCATGCTGCTCAGTGCAAGCGGCGCGAGTGCGAGATAGGTGTATGGCTTGAAGCGCATGAAGCCTGATTCTCCTGCTGTCATTAGGGAAACGTTGCGTGCCGGGGCACGGAAGAATGAGTGGCGCGGCCGTTACGGCATCACGCCGGCTTTTGCAGCAGCGCGCAGAGGCACCGTGGGAGCAGCGAGACCGACAATCTGCACCATGCGTCCGCCTGCTGCGTTGCCATAGCTGGCCACCCAGATCGAACCCGTTGAGTCGATGGCGAAGTCATACTTTGTGCTCAGGCCCGTGGTGCAGGTCTGCACCGTGGAGCTGCTGCTGCCCGTGCCTGTCGTCGTGCCCGCGTTGTAGCAGGGATAGTAGCCCTGCGTCGTGCCGGTCGACGGAACGTATTGATAGAGGAAGGTGCCGGTCGTGTTGTCGAGGTAATAGATATTGCCCGCGCCGTCGGTATCCATATCGCGAGCGTTCGTTGCGCTGTTGGCTGCCACCTTCGTCGCTGCCACGGTGGCGGAGGCACCGCTGCCGGTCGCAACCGTCTTGAAGAGGCCTGTGCTGCTGACGTTCGTCGCCGTCCACGCGTTGTTGCTTGCGTCGATCGTGAGACCCCAGTCGGCTGCGCCGGTCGGCGTTGCGGTCATCAAGCCTGCGGTGTAAGTCGGCGCCGTGGTTGTGCCAGTGTTCGAGAAGAACAGCGTGCGCGCCGTCGAAGAGTTATAACCTGCTGCCCAGATGTTGTTGTTGCTGTCCGGACGAATCTGCAGCACCGTATACGATCCGCCTGCAGGCGCAGGCGAGAAGCTTGCTTCTGCATACGTGCCATTGTTCAGCGCGAGTTCGTGCAGGTTCTGGCCGGTAGTGTTGTTGGCTCCATACCAGACGTCGCCCAGTTGGTCCACCGCGATGCTGAACAGCGAGGTGGAGGTAGAGGGGAAGCGCGCGATGACGGAGCCGCTCTTCGCATCCATCTCCTGCACGAATGCGGTGGCCGTCGTGGTGCCACCGTTGACGACCCAGACATGACCGTTCTGGTCCGCTGCAACACCGCGCGGACTCGTGAGGTTCGTCGTGTCCGTAGCGGAGGTCCACAGGTTTGTGCCGTTGCTGCTCAGCGCGATCACATTGCCCTGCGTGCTGGTGGAAGCCGACGGGTTCGAGTAAAACACCTCGTCGTTCGCATCGATCGTGACCCACTGCGGGTACACCGAACCCTGCGCCGTGGTCGTCGCACCGTAGCCGTTCATGTAATAGATCGCGACGCTCCAGTCATTCGCGCCGCCGCTCCCTGCCGTGCCCAGGCTCGTGAGCTCGGGGTAATACACGTCCACCGTCGAGGTCTGCGGTCCGGTCGTGCCCGCGCCAGGAATCGGCGTAAGGCTGAACGTGAGGATGCTCTGCGCGTTCGTCGCCGGGGAGAGCGCAATGTTCAGCATCGCCTGCAGCGAGTTCGTCGGCACCGTTCCGCTCGCCGGAGTGGCGAGTTGATACAACGTGCTGCAGTAGGAGAAATCACCAGCCGTGAGGTTCGCATTGCCCATCGTGCAGAGGTACTGCGTGTAGGCCAGCGAGTTCAGCTCCTGCACCGGTACAAGGCCGCCGGTCGTCATATCCGCAGCGCCGTTCGTGTATTGCGTGAACGCTCCGAGCTTGTACGGCAGCAGCGCATTCGCATTCAGAAACGCGTGTGCGAGTCCTGCATAGTTGCCGACAGTGCCGGTGCCGTTCGTGCCTGCATAGTTCGTTGCAGCGCTGGTCACATTCACCGTCGTGCCATTCACGCTGATGAAGTTTCGCAGCGCCCATACGGCCGCAATCGTCGAGGCTTCGTTCGTGATGGTGGTGACGACGTTGTTGCTCGCTGAGCCGGAGGTCAGCGCAGAGCAGTCACCGATCGCCGTCATCATCAACGAGTTCGGATTGTTTGTCTGCGTCGCGGTGTTCGAGATAGAGCTGCCCGAGAAGCCGTACGGCACGCCGCCCTCTGCGGTGATGTAGAGCTGGTCAGGGCTTGTGCAGCTGATGCCAGAGGTGCTCCAACCGCCGAGTGTGTTTGCCGTCAGCGTTTGCAGCAGCTTCGCCTGGCCTACATAGACGCCGTTGGTCGCCACGCCGTTGGGCTGCGTTTCGTAGATCTTCACGGTCGCGCCGGCCATGTAGTTGCGGCCTGCGAGTACCTGTCCCTGCAGCGTAGCTCCGCTGGTATATGTCGTCGGTGGCGCGGCGCTCTTCACGCTGCAACCTGAAAGAACGGCAAGAGGTGCAATCGCGGCCGCCACACGTGCGAGCCTGGTTCTGCTTTGCATGAATCGTGTCTCCATAACTCTGTCGTGCGCTTACTGCACGGTGATGGTGAAGGTGAGCGAGTTGTTCACGGTCGGCGTCGTCTCATCCGCAGCAGTGAGCGTGTAGGTGTACGTACCCGCCGCTGCGCTGGTGTTGCCGATACCCGCATTCGTGCCACAAGCTGTCGTCGTCAGCGCGAGGAAGCTTGCCACCGCGACCAGCATCAGCGCGGGCAGCGATTTGCGGCTGCGAAGCTTCCACGCCATCAGCGTGCAGAGCAGCACACTCAGCATCGCCAGCGGCCAGTACGAAACCAGCGACGCAGACTTCGTCGTTCCCGTCGCGATCGCCAGCGAAAAGGTGCCGGTCCCGTTGTTCGCGACCGTCAGTTCAGAAGGCGTCGATACGCATTGCGTGCTCGTCGGTACGCCGAGCGAGTTTGCATTTGGCGAACCCGTGCACGTGAGCGCCAGCGTGCCACCGTAACCGTGCACCGCCGTCACCGTAATCGGGAAGGTGAGCACTCCGCCGGCCGACACCGTGCCCGTGGTCGTCGGCGTGGTCATGGTGAAGCTGCCGGTCGAGATCGTCAGACGCGTCGAGGTCATGTACTGCGCGCCCGTGCTGTCGTTGATCGTGATGTTCAGCGGATACGTAAACCCCGCCGTGGTCGTCGATGGAATGGTCGTGGAGAGCGAATAGATGCCATCGCCAGCGGTCGTATCGCCATGCGTGCCATCGTCGTACATCTGCAGCGCGCTCGCGCCGTAGTACACCGAATCGAAGTTGGCGTACACCGTCAGCGTTCCGCTTGCGGGTGAGGTCGCCTTCGTTACCGCGGCGGTCAGCAGCACCGTATCCAGCACGCCTGGATTCGTCGGCGTTGCCGTCATCACCGCGCTCAACTGCGTGCCGGTGGGGCACGGTGTCGGCGTGGACGCCGAGTTGTAATACGTGACGCCGGTATTCACGAAATCGTTCGCGTTGTCGAAGGTATCGATGCAGCGGTTCTTACGCGTCACGCCAAGCTGGCGACCGTAAGCGGAGCTGCCGTCGTAGAACGCGGGGTTTGAACCGGCGTAGCAGATGTTTGTGGTTGCCGACGTCGCAGCGTTCGTGGCAATGTCCGATCCGTAGCCCACCACATCGACAAGCTGCGAACCCGAGCCGCATGGTGCCGTCGTCACCGAAGTCAACGCCGTTTGCGTGTTCGTCAGCGCGACCGTTCCCGTGGTGCTGCTCAGGATGTTCTGCGTGGATGCAGGCGTGCCCAGCTCGATCGTCTGCAACTGGTAGTCGTAGGCGATCGCGGGCAGCGAGCCATAGGTGGAGAGCGTCGGCGAGCTTGCCGCGATCATGTAGTAGCCGCCCGCAGGGATCGAAATGTTCGACGGCAACTGGTACACCGTCCACGCGCCCGTGTTGCTCGTTCCGCTATGCGTTTGGATAGCGCACTTTGCGCAGGTGATCGCAGCCTGCGTCGGGTTGAAGAGCACGATGGTGTCCTGGCGATAGCTCGCGCCCGACAGTCCGCCTGCGCCGGCGACCTCGATAATCTTCAGGTTGTTGTTGCCCGCAGAAGCAAACGCGTTGGTCGCGCACAGAAGCATGATGCAAAGCGCGAATATCGTCTTTGCGAAGTTCGTGCGCTTCATCGTGGGAGTAGTCATGAGGTGTCGTTCTCCGGTTGTCACCCTGCGCTATTGCAGGCGGAAGTCCATCAAGCGATATGCGGCCGTACCTTCGGCACGCGTGGCTGTTCACAGCGAAACAAGGCGCACGTGGTCGTTCACTCGATAGCGATCGAGTGTCGAAGACATCCATTGCTGCTCAGTGCGAGTGGCCGTTCGGGCGGCATTCGGCCGCGCTTTGCATCTCCGCGCGACGCTATGCCTGACTCACCGTGTGCTCTTGTTGTATGGACATATCTTTTCGCAACGCGACACGTCTATGTGTCAATAAGCCGTGAATGAACGATGAATGAACGATGTGTTGCAGCAAGAAGAATGACGGCCCGAAGGCCGCCATTCATGCACACTTCGTGCTGTGATTCGCTAAGTGCTTTAGCGTTCGTACTTCACAGCAGGCTGCTTCGCTGCGGGCAGCTTTACACCCAGCATCTTCGCCACAGACGGCGCGATCTGTCGCATGTCGATCACGCCAAGATCACGTCCTGCAGCCACGCCCTCGCCCATCACCATAAAGGTCGAGCGCAGTTCAGGATGCTCCGGCAGGTAGCCATGCGTGCCGGTCGAAGGAGCGTCCTTCACCGCAGCACCGCGCACCGCACCGCTGGCTGACCAGCCCGGGTTGAAGTCGATCAGGCAAAGCGCATTCGGCGTGCCACCTTGCTTGGCGACTTCCGGCCCTTCGACGATCTTGTGGATGCCGTACTCCGGGTTCTCCGCCATCTTCGCAACCACCTCGCGTACCTTCTTCGCCATCGCTGCATCGTTCGAATCATGCAGCATGATGACCGCCGTGCCGCCGGACTCCCACGCCTGCGCGTCCCAGCTCTCGATCGGCGAAACACCCTTCGGCTGCTTGCCCGGCTTCAGGCGGATCAGGCCTGCGTTCGCCAGAATCGCGTTCAGATTGACGTGATGATCGACGCGCACGAAGCCGTGGTCGGAGACCACAACGATCTTCGCATCGGGGTTCTTCTTCATCTCCGCGTCGATGATCTCGCCGACTTGCTTGTCCAGCGTAGTCACGGAATCGTCCGCTTCCTTGCTGAAGGGCGAGTGCAGATGCTCCTGATGATCGAGGTTGGTCAGGTGCACCAGCGTGAGGTTCGGGTTGTAGGTGTTGATGATGCCGATTGCCCATGCGGTCTTCTTCACATCACCGTCTTCGTCCGCGGTCGTGGTCACGCCGATCGTCGACTTGATATCTGCGGGCTTCAGTACAGCACCCTGCGGCGTGTCCGTTTCTTCCGACTGGCCGAACTCTGCGATCAGATAGTCGATCGGCGCGCCCACGGTTACAGGCCAGCCAATGGCCGAGGTCTTCAGACCTGCAGCATCTGCAGCCTGATAAAGCGTCTGTACCTTCAGCGCGTTGAAGTACCAGTACCACTCGCCAGGATGCTGATACTCCGGGTCGAAGGTCGTGTTCGCGAGGATGCCGTGCTCGTTCGGCCAGACACCCGTCACCATCGTCGTGTGGCTCGGGTAGGTGACGGTGGGGATCACGCCACGCACACCCTCGGCATAGGTGCCGTCCTTCAGAAAGCGCTCCAGCGTTGGCAGCGAGAGGCCATGCTCCCTGGCCCTGGTCACATACTCGGGCTTCATGCCATCGAGCGAGATCATCACCACATGCGGCTTCGCCTGAGCGAATGCCGTCGCGGCGCTGGCTGCGATCGCCAGCGAAAGAGCGGCGCGGCGAACGCGCTGCTTCATGGTTTGCGTTGTTTCAGACATCGTGTTTCTTCTCCGGGGGAGGGAATGGCCGCTCATGCGTTTTCGCACACTGGGGCGCAGCTACAGCGCGCGCGAAGACAAGAGAGCAGAGGGGAAACTCCTCTGCACTTTCCGGGAGCGATGTTGCAGCTTGATGAAGCCTCTCCCCAGCCGCGGGCCGCGCCTTGCGTTATGTCGCTGCAAACACACGCCTCGACGCATTCTGAAAATTTCCGCAACTTGTAGGCGGGGAAGTTCGTATCCTTCACTACAACGACATTTTGTTGTCTATGTTTCACCTCTGAGGAGTTCTATGCGTTTTCTTGCAGTCGCCTCTCTCCTTGCCGTGAGCGCACTTCCCGTGCTCGCGCAAGCTCCTGCATCCTCGGCCAAGCCCGTCGCGCCGAAGAAGCCCGTCCTGTTGGACATCAACGGCATCGACAAGACCGCCGATCCTTGCTCCGACTTCTACCAGTACGCCTGTGGCAACTGGCGCAAGAACAATCCGCTGCCCTCGGACAAGACGCGCTACGGCCGCTTCAACGAGCTGCACGACTACAACCTCTACTCGCTCTACACCGAGGTGACCAAGGCATCTGAGTCGCCCAACGGTCCCGTGCAGAAGCAGTACGGCGACTACTTCGCCGCCTGCATGAACACCACGAAGATCGACGAGCTCGGCATCAAGCCGATCAAGCCCGCGTTCGCCAAGATCGATGAGCTGAAGGACATCAAGGGCCTCACCGCGCTGGATGTGGACTTCTTCGCGCACCGCGGCGGCGGCTTCTTCTTCAACGTCGGCGTGCAGCAGGACCAGAAGGACAGCTCGCAGCAGATCCTCGGCACCGGCCAGGGCGGCCTCTCGCTGCCGGACCGTGACTACTATCTCAATGACGACGACCGCTCCAAGACCCTGCGCGCCAAGTACGTCGAGCACATGAAGAAGATGTTCGTGCTCGCCGGCGATACGCCGGAGCAGGCCGCGGTGGAAGCGGACTCGGTGCTCCGCATCGAAACGGCACTCGCTAAGGGCTCCATGGCCCGCGTCGAAATGCGTGACCCGGCCAAGCGTTACCACATCATGACCATCGCTGAAGTCGAGCAGCTTTCGCCTGTTTTCGACTGGCAGCAGTACATCGCTGGCATCGGCGTCGCACAGGCCAAGACGCTCAACGTCTCCTCGCCCGGCTACGTCACCACCGTGCAGCAGGTGCTCACCGCCGAGCAGCTTTCGGCCGTGAAGAGCTACATGCGCTGGCACACCTTGCACCGCGCTGCCTCTGCGCTCTCGAAGCCCTTTGAGGACGAAGACTTCGACTTCTTCCACCGCACGCTGGCTGGACAGAAGGAGCCGGAACCGCGTTGGAAGCGCTGCACCCAGGGCACCGATATGGCGCTCGGTGAAGCCGTCGGCCAGGACTGGGTGAAGACCTACTTCCCGCCGCAGGCCAAGGACCGCATGGAGAAGCTCATCAAGGCGCTCGAAGCATCGATGGCCGTCGACCTGCAGAACCTCGAGTGGATGAGCCCGGAGACGAAGGTCGAAGCCCGCAAGAAGCTCGACGCGATCGCCGACAAGATCGGCTACCCCGAGCACTGGAAGGACTACTCCTCCATCACCGTCAAGCGTGACGACTTCATCGGCAACGGCGAGCGCATCTCGCTCTTCGAGACGCGCCGCAACCTGAACAAGTTCGGCAAGCCAGTAGATCCGACCGAGTGGGGCATGACGCCTCCCACGGTGAACGCCTACTACTCGCCCTCGCAGAACAACATCAACTTCCCCGCAGGCATCCTGCAGCCCCCGTTCTATGATCCGTCACTCGACGCGGCAGCGAACTTCGGCGGCATCGGCGTGGTGATCGGTCATGAGATGACCCATGGATTCGACGACCAGGGCGCGAAGTACGACCTCAAGGGCAACGTGCGCCAGTGGTGGACTGACGAGGACAAGAAGAAGTTCGAAACCCGCACCGGCTGCGTCGCCGACGAGTACTCGAGCTTCCAGGTGGCTGAGGGCCAGAACCTCAACGGCCGTCTGACCCTCGGCGAAAACACCGCCGACAACGGTGGTCTCCGCATCTCCTTCCAGGCGATGGAGAAGACCATCAAGGACAACCCGAAGACGGCGCTCCCCGGCTACGTCGACGGCAAGCGTGACGGCTACACGCCGGAGCAGCGCTTCTTCCTCGCCTTCGGCCAGGTATGGTGCGAAAACTCCACCGAGCAGAGCCGCCGCGTCGCTGCCAAGACCGATCCGCACTCGGCCGGTCAGTACCGCACCAACGGTTCTGTGCAGAACTTCGACGAGTTCGGCAAGGCCTTTGGCTGCAAGGTCGGCTCGCCCATGCGTCCGGCCAACGGTGGCTGCCGCGTCTGGTAGTTCCTCGTTGAAACCACCGGGGCGACCTCTTCAGGAGGTCGCCCCGGCCTTTTCTACCCCTCAAGTGCACGGTTTTTCATGCAAGATCGCGGGATTTTCCGTTGCGAAATTGGCAGAAAACCCTCGCGCCATCTACAATCGTGCATAGGTTTGTACTCCTCCCCGAGACAGGTTTCCCTGTGCTCACCATTCCCGGCAACGGGTAGGGCGCGGGTGATGAAGGAAGCGCATGAAGTTTAGTTTGTCTGGCCGTTTTGCACTGGCTCTGTTCGCATCAATGTTGTTGGGCCTCGGCATGACGGGATGCGGTGGTTCCACTATCGCTTTTCTCTGGGTGATCGGGCAGCAATATAACCAGGTCGCTGCTTTCAAGGTGGACAACTTCACCGGCAACCTGACCTCCACGCCGCATCAGCCGTTCTCGACGAACGGTACGGCTCCCGTGTCGATTCAGGTGAAGTCGGGCGGTCGCTATGTCTACGTGCTGAACCAGGGCACCGGCGGCGCGCAGGGCACTCACGCTACCAGCGGCAACGTGGCCGTCTTTTCGGTAGGCGGCGACGGTACGCTGACCTTCCAGCAGAGCTACGTCACGCAGGGTTATGTTTCGCAGTGGATGGCATTTGACTCCACCGGCAGCTACCTCTATGTGCTGGATAAGTACTCTCCTTCGGGCGACGGCAACGGCGCCATCACGGCTTATCAGGTGGACTCCTCGAGCGGCCGCCTTTACCTCGTGCAGAACACGCAGTCGGTTGCGAACGGCTCAGCCGCGCTGACATACTTTGAAGTGGGCAGCTCGACGCAGGCGTTTACCTCGCCCTTCATGGTGAAGAGCACCGGTTCCTGCCTCTTCGTTGCGAACGCAACGCAGATCCAGCCGTTCACCTTCTCCAGCGGTCAGCTCGTCACCGTCACGAACGGCGCAACGCAGCTTTCGGCGACCAACATTTCGTCGATCAACGGTTCGAGCTCTCTGCTCTCCATTACCGACTCCGGTGCGAACTCGGTAGCCCTCTACACCGTGGGCACGAGCTGCGCTCTTTCGGCGATCGCTGGTGGCAGCTACAGCCTGGCGCAGGACGGCACGGTGAACCCCGGCTGGTCGATCATCGACAACAGCGGCAAGTACCTCTACGTGCTGAACCAGACCACGAGCCGCACGCTGACCAACATCACCTACAGCTCGATCACGGCGTTCTACATCAACACCTCGAACGGCAACCAGATCTCGGAACTTGCTGGCTCGCCCTTCCCCGTCGGTTCGAACCCCAAGTGCATGGTGGAAGACCCCACCAGCCAGTGGCTCTACACCGCAGACCACGATTCGGGTACGGTTACGGGTAAGGCGTACAACAATACGACCGGTCAGCTTGCTGTTCTCAGCCGTGGCTCTACCTTCAGTGCAACGGGGCAGGCACAGTGCCTGGCGATCTCGGGCGCGACGAACTAGCTTTCTACGATCTGCGGGCGGAGGATTCGTCCTTCGCCCGGCAACACACCATAGAAGTCGGGATTGCCGGTTTCCAATTTCACTCTTAGATGTTTCACGCAAGGAAGCACATGAAGTTCAACAAGCTGGGCAAGATTGCGATGGCTGCCGGGATGTCTCTGGCGATGACGCTGGGTTTCACGGCCTGCAGCCGCGACTACGTCGCCGCCTACGTTTACGCCCCTTCGTACACGAACGGAAAGATCTCCGCGTTCGCGGTGGACTATCAGACCGGTATCCTCACGCAGGTTTCGGGTTCGCCCTTTACGGCTTCATGGGCAACCGGCACCTCGCGCGTCATCGCATCGCCTGACAGCAAGTACCTCTACGCCATCGGCGCCGACCAGGTTGCCCAGGTGGAGGTCTTCTCCATCGGTACGGACGGCAAGCTGTACGGCGTGCAGACGCAGGACTTCTCCTCGCTCGGCACCTACGCGACGGGTTCGGCGATGGATTCGACCGGTAAGTTCCTCTACGTGACGTACCGCTACCAGGCCGGCTACGGCCCGTCCTCGTACGGCCCCGGCGGCGTGAGCATCTACCCCATCGACACGTCGACCGGTAAGCTCGGCACGCCGACCAATGTTGCACTGGCTTACACGCCGGTCGGCATCAGCGTCACGGTGCCGGTTTCCTACAACGGCAACTCGGTCTTCGTATACGTCGCGCAGCAGATCTCGCAGACCACGACCTCCGGCATCGTCACCGAGTACCAGCAGAACCGCACGACTGGCGCTCTGACGGCCATCGGATCGATCGCAGCCGGTGTGAACCCCTCGTTCATCATCACCGAGCCGAGCGCGCGATTCACCTACGTCTCGGACAAGACCTCGAACCTGATCTACGGCTTCCAGGCTTCGAGCTCGGGCGTTCTGACCAGCATCGTCAACAACAACTACACGACCGGCCTCTATCCGGTTTCGATGACGATCGATCCGCGTGGCAAGTACCTCTACGTTGCAAACTACAACGCGAGCACGGTATCGGGTTACACGATCAACGCTTCGTCGGGTGAGCTTGGCGGCATCGCTTCTTCGGGCTCGTTCACTACGCAGACCGGACCGAACTGCGTCACGGTAGATCCGGCGATCGGCAACTACCTCTATACCTCGAACTATCTGGACAACTCGATCTCGGGCGCTCAGCTGCGCAGCGAAGACGGTACCCTCACCGCTGTGGCGAATTCGCCGTTCACCGGTGTAACGCAACCGAACTGCATCACCTCGGTCGCGAACGGTAGCCACGCTGACTCCTACGTCTACCCGAAATAAGAGAAGTCGGAATCGCAAGAACGTCAGAGATGCCCGCCCTATGGTGGGCATCTCTTTTGCTGTCTCTACTTCCTGCACGCGCGCGGCTACACTAGAGGCTATGCACTCGAAAGCGTTCAACGTCGGCCCCATCCATGTAGGCGCGCCGAAGCTCTTCCTCCTCGCAGGCCCCTGTGTGCTCGAAACGGAAGCCCACGCGCACAAGCTGGGCGAAGCGATCGCCCGCATCACCTCGGACCTCGGCATCCCGTACGTCTTCAAGGCCAGCTACGATAAGGCGAACCGTACTTCGATCCGTAGTTTCCGCGGTCCCGGCCTCGCTGAAGGCTGCCGCATCCTCGCCGGCGTCGGCAAGGCACTGGGCGTTCCCGTTGTCACCGACGTCCATGACGCCGAGCAAGCCAAGGCTGCTTCCGACGCGCTCGGCGATGTCGAGGCGATCCTTCAGATCCCGGCTTTCCTCTGCCGCCAGACGGATCTGCTGATGGCCGCGGCGCAGACTGGTCGCGCGATCAACATCAAGAAAGGGCAGTTCGTTGCGCCCTGGGACATGAAGCACGCCGTGCAGAAGGTCGTGGACAGCGGCAACACGCGTGTTTCGCTCACCGAGCGCGGCGCCAGCTTCGGCTACAGCAATCTCGTGGTGGATATGCGCTCGCTTCCGCAGATGCGTGAGTACGCTCCGGTGATCTTCGACGGCACGCATTCTGTGCAGACACCCTCGGCGAACAATGGCACCTCCGGCGGTCAGCCTGAGTTCATCCCGGTGCTCGCGCGCGCGGCGGTGGCTGCAGGCGTCGACGGCCTCTTCCTCGAGGTTCACGACAATCCCGCCGAGGCGAAGTCGGACGGCGCGAATGCGCTGCATCTCAATCACCTCAAGCCGCTGCTCGAGAAGCTGTTGGCGATCCACGAAGCGGCGCGCTAGGCTGCACCCGCGTTTCCAAAACTCAAAGCAGCCACCGCGTCACCGGTGGCTGCTTGTTTGTTGCTTGTCGCTTGCGTTTACTTCGTGGCGACGGCGATCGCGGTAATTTTCGGATTTTGCGTATTCCACGCCGGGGCTACGTTCTCGACGATCACGCGGAAGTCGGCGCCAGCGCCGGGCGCGATCGGGTCTTGATTCATCGGGACGGCGTTGACCTCGGGCACGCGCATGCGGATGATCTGCATCTGCTCGGTGGCGATCTGCGGGGGCGTGCCGGCGTCGTTGGGGAAGGCAAGCTGCGCGGTGATGCCGGTGACGGTCTTGTCGCCCTTATTCACGACGTGGCCGTCGATGTAAGTGAGCTTGCCGCCGGTCATCGTATCGGATTCGCTGAGCGTGATGTTGGAGACTTCGAGGTTGGTCGCGTAGGCTGCGGGCGGCTGCGGCTGCGTGGGGTCAAACGCAGGGCCGTGGCGACGACCGAGCAGCACAAGCACGGCCACGAGCAGCACGACCGCAACGGCTGCGATGGAGATTGCGGTGGTGGGGAGCTTGCGCTCGGTCGGCTCGGTGGGGCTGGTGAACATCTCGCTCATGCGCATGATTCTAGCAAGGGTATGGGTGGTCTTGAGGAGGGAGGCTGGGAGGGGAGCCAGGGCGAGGAGGAGGTTGGCGGCTTCCTTGAGCATCCTGCGAACCCAGGTCTCAAAATCGAGACGTGGGGCACCCGTTCGTGCGGGGGATAAGCAGCGGATCTTCGCAGCGGAGGAGTCTTACTAGACCCTAGACCCTAGACCCTAGACCCTAGACCCTAGACCCTAGACCCTAGACCCTAGACCCTAGACCCTAGACCCTAGACCCTAGACCCTAGACCCTAGACCCTAGACCCTTAGGCGAAGGTGGCGCGCTTCACGGTCTGGCGGAAGTCCTGCCCGGTCATCTCGACCGGCACGCACATCTCCTGCAGGCGCGAGCGCATACGCTCGCCGATGCGGTCGCCGAGCGTCTCTTCGCGCATCGTCGCCTTGGCGGCGTTCAACTCGCCCCCAAGCGGCGGCAGGTTCGCGTAGTTCGTCGTGATGATCGTGGTGCGGCGGTCGTTGTAGCGCGTGTTCAGGATGTGTGCGACCGTGTCCCACACCCAGTCTGTCGGCTTGTTCGCGCCCAGTTCGTCGAGCACCAGCACCTCGGCCTCAAAGACCGGCTGCAGGATTTCAAGCTCTGTCACATCCACCGAGCGGTTATAGCTGTTCTGCACCTGCTTCAGCAGGTCGCGGTAGTCGAAGAAGAGGCCGCGCGCGCCGCGTTCGGCGATCAACGCCTGCAGCATGCCCACGCCGAGATGCGTCTTGCCCACGCCGATGGAGCCTGTGAGCAGCAGGCCATTCCCGCCTGTGTCGAAGGGGTAGGCCTTCACGAAGTTGCGCGCCTGCATCAGCGCGGTCATCAGCGAGCGGTTGCCCATCGTCTCGTAGCTGTCGAGCGTGCAGTGCTGATAGCGCTGCGGGATCCGTGCGTGCCCGATCATGCGTGCGGCCTTGCGTTTTGCGGCGCAGTCACATGGCACAGCCATGCGAACGCCGTTGGGGCGTTCCACCACGCGCATTCCGGCGCCTTCGCAGATTGGGCAGAGCTCTTCCATCGCGTCTCTAGTATCTCCCGGAGTGCGCATGAGGGAAACTGCAACCAGCGGCGGAAAACAAAGTGGAGGCCGTGTGCCGAAGACACGGGCGCATCTGCCCTGTTTCGAACGCCTTGGCCCCCTATTGGAGGGGGGCGGCTCTGGTGGTAAACTAATCGGAGCGCCTATAGCCCCGGGAGTCGGGGCCCAAGCCCGAGCGTGACTGGAACATCGATGCCGCAGAGCGGCAAGCGAACCATTCTCGAGCAGGAGAGCTAAAAGGAAAAGACAATGCCGAAGCAGGGAATTCACCCCAACTACGACGCAACCACCGTGCGCTGCGCATGTGGCAACAACTTCCAGACCCGTTCGACGCACAAGGGCGACATCGTCCTCGAAATCTGCGCCGCTTGCCACCCGTTCTTCACCGGTAAGCAGAAGCTCGTCGACACTGCAGGCCGTATCGATCGCTTCCGCCGCAAGTTTGCTGCGACCGAAGCCAAGAAGGCCGAGATCGCTGCGCAGTAACTCTACGCAGAGACAAGACCACGGAGGCCCTCGCCACAAGCGGGGGCCTCAGCTTTAGAGCCCTATGACCCGCGATACGTACATGAAGAAAGAATGGACCAACTCGGTAGACCGCTCGATGCCCGCGACTGCGAGCGTTCCGGCAGAGGTGACGATCGGCAACGTCCGCATCGCGCCCGCGACGGTGCTGGCCCCGATGGCAGGCGTCACCGATACGGTCTTCCGTCGCTTCATCAAGAACGCGAGCATGTACGCGGCTGCACCGACGAGCGATCCCTCGACAGCAACGGACTCTTCGGCTGACGTCGATGTCACGACGAGCAATGAGCAGTCCGGCTGCGGCCTCATCATGACCGAGTTCACGTCGGCCGATGGCCTCTCGAAGATGCGTGAGTCGAAGCGCAAGCGCTACCTCACCTACTACGACGATGAGCACCCCATCTCCGCGCAGCTCTTCGGCTCCAACCCCGAAACCCTTGCTGAAAGCGCGCTCATCTGCCAGGACGCAGGCTTCGACTTGGTCGACCTGAATCTCGGCTGCCCGGCGAAACGCGTCGTTGCCTGCAACGGTGGCTCCGGTCTGCTGCGCGATCTGCCGCTCATCCAGAAGATCTTTGAGCGCGTTCGCTCGTCGGTCACGATTCCGTTCACGGTGAAGTTCCGCCTTGGCTGGAATGAGTCCAACATCGTCTGCGTGGAGCTTGCGAAGATGGCCGAAGACTGCGGCCTGAACGCGCTGGCGCTGCACGCCCGCACGCGTGAGCAAGGCTACGCCGGCGAAGCGCGCTGGGAGTGGATCGCCCAGGTCAAGGATGCGGTGAAGATTCCCGTCATCGGCAACGGCGACATCCGCACGCCGGAAGACGCCGCGGCGATGGTCGAAGCGACGAAGTGCGACGCCGTCATGATCGGTCGCGCGGCCCCGTCGAACCCCTGGATCTTCCGCCAGATCGCCGAGTACACCGCGCATCGTACCTACACGAAGCCGACGGAAGCTGATCGCTACCGCATGATTCGCGACTACTTCGCGCGCCTTATGCAGGAGCTGGACGAGCATCCGCAGTTTGAAGGCATCGCCGAGACCGACATCGAGAAGAAGCAGCGCCGCGTGCATGAGTCCGCACAGCGCGAGGCGATCGGCAAGATGAAGCAGTTCGCTTCGTGGTTCACGCATGGCGTTCCCGGTGGCGGTACGCTGCGCCGCGAGATCTTCGAGTCCAAGCGTGGCGCTGAAGTGATGGACAAGATCGACGCCTTCTTCGCCGAGCGCGCCCGCCTCGGCGAGTTGGAACACGTGACTGATTCTGCCAGCGAGGCCGACGCTGAGCTGGACGCGGCACCCGCAGCCTGGGGCTAAGAGCTTTCCGGGGGCTGACACCTTTCGTCAGGTGCGAAGATGTGTGCGCTCGTGCAAAACTAGACAGCGTCCACGCATCTCACTGCTCACTGTGCTTGAAAGGTCTCTTCCTATGAACGCTGTCCGCTGCTCCGCTATCGCTCTGTTGAGCCTCACGATGATCGCCGCTGTCGGCTGCAAAAAGAAGGACGCGCAAACTCCGATCAACGTCACACCGGCAGGCTCCGTCGTGCCGCAGCCCTTCCTCGGAACGTGGCCGGCTTCAAGCAACACCGCCACCGCGATTCTCGGCGACATCACGATCGGTTCAACGACGATGCGTCTTGGCGACCACGTGGTGGTCATCGATAGCGTGAACTCGCTGGCGCCGACGGACACGGCCGCGCTGGCCGGCTTCAACACGGTGCAGGGAACGCCGGTGCAGGCATTCCTCGCAAAGGTGCCCATCGCCGGCTCAACACCGATGCTGAACGGCAACGTGCTCTGCGGAGGACGCGACACGCAGTGGCTTGTTGGCGTGCTGGGCAGCAACGCGCAACTCGGCCTCATCGCATTCTCGGGCGCCAACGCGCCGGTGCTGACGTCTGCTGCGCTGCAGAACTCGCATGACGTTTGCGGTTCGTTCTCGTTCGCCAAGTAAACGGCTTCAAAGCGAAACGGGCTTCTCCGCGAAGGAGAAGCCCGTTTCCATTCGCCGAAGAACTTAGTCCTTCGTGGCCGCTTCCACCTCGGCCCATTCGGCTTCGGTCAACTGCACATCCGCCGACTTCACGTTCTCTTCCAGATGCTCGATCGAGGTCGTGCCGGGGATTGGCAGGATGACGGGCGAGCGATGCAGTAGCCACGCCAACGACAGCTGCGAGACGGTGATGTTGTGCTGCTTGGCGAAGACGTCGAGCTTGCCGCCGGGTTGTGCGAGCTTGCCTGACGCTACCGGGAACCACGGGATGAACGCGATGTTGTTCTTCTCGCAGTACTCGAGCACGGCTTCGCTCTTGCGTGTGGTCAGGTTGTACTCATTCTGTACGCTGACGACGTCGATGACTTTGCGTGCCTTCTCAATCTCTTCCACGGAGACTTCGCTGAGGCCGAAGTGGCGAATCTTGCCGTCGTCCTGCAGCTTCTTGATCGCGCCGAGAGACTCTTCAAGCGGCGTCTTCGCGTCGATGCGATGAAGCTGCCACAGATCGATGCGC